>DAIUEQ010000054.1:7423-17442 GCA_036845025.1 Xanthobacteraceae bacterium
CCGCCGGATGATGTTCAAGTATTGCGCGCTCGGCCAGCGCCGCCGCTTCCGCTTCGCGCGGGATGATTTCGGTCCAGGCCGTTTGCGGATAGAGACCGTGGCTAGCGTAGAGGCTATCGCCGACGCGGTGGCCGAAGCAGACTGGAACTTTGAGATCGCGCAGCACATCGAGTGCGCGGTGACGGAAGGGAGCGGCGTAGCCAATGCGGTAGTCGTCTCCCGCTTCAAGCAACTCCACAACGCCGCGGTGCAGGAAATCTAGATCCGGTACGTCGGCGTTGGAGCGTGCCTCCGCGGTCTGAGCATTCCACGGCCAGAAGACGTGCTGATCGCGATAGCGGAACCAGAGCCGCAGCAAATGCCCGCCGTCCCAGACTGGCACGATGGGCTCTAGATAATGTTCGAGCTGCTCGTCAGTGTAGGGTTTGGCGAACACGGCGAAACCGTCGGCGAACGCCATGGCGCAACGTTGCGGGTGACGAGCGGCGAACTCGACCGCGATGGACGCACCGGTGTGCCGCCCGTAGGCGGCGGCGCGGTCGATGCCGAGCGCGGTTAGCGTTTCGGCCAGAGCGTCGGCAAAGTCCTCGACGCGCGGCTTCGGGATCGGCAACTTGTCGGAGAGACCGAAGCCGGGCGTATCAAAAGCGAAGCAAGTAAACCGCTCGCCGAAGACCGACATGAGCGGCCGCATCACCTTGGCGGAACAGGGAGATGCGTGCAGCATGGCGAGCGCTGGCCCGCTGCCCGTGCGCAGATAATGCACCCGGCGCTTTCCTACTGTGATGAAGTGTTTGGTGATTCGCATCAGTAACTACGTGGCAGAGCGACGCGCTCGGCGACGAAGTTGCGCACCATTTCGTTGGAGATCGGGCTGAAAGGACCGAGCCGAGCGTCGCGGAACAGGCGTTCAAGCGGTGACTCCTCGACCATGCCGTAGCCGCCCAGGACGCGCAGGCAACGGTCGGTGGCACGCACCGCGGTTTCGCTTGCCGCAAGCTTCGCCATCGCGGCCTCGACCGCACAGTCGCGGCCGAGCGATTGCAGCCAGGCGGCTTTGGCGGTTATCAGGCGTATTTGCTCAAGCTCGGTAGCGACGTCGGCAAGCGGATGTTGCACCGCTTGGAAGGCTCCGATCGGGCGGCCAAAGGCGTGCCGGTCGCGCGCGTATTGCAGCGCCTGGTCGAGCGCCGCCGCAGTGATTCCGACATACATCGCCGCGCACAAAATGCGCTCTTCGTCCAGCGTTCGTAGCAGCGCTCGCCAGCCACCGCCGCGCTCGCCGATCACCGCATCGGCGGGAGCGCGCGCGCCGTCCAGAAACACCTCGCACGTGCAGGCTGCGCGCATGCCCATCAATTCGAGCCGACGCACCTGCACCGCGGGCTGGTTTCTCGGCGTGAGGATAAGCGACAGGCCGCGCGAGCGCTTGTCCTCAGCCACATCGGTGCGACATAGGACCAGAATCGCGTCGGCGTCGTCGGCGAGCGATGTGTAGAGCTTCTGCCCCCGCACCACCCACTCCCCGTCCTCCAAAGATGCGCGCGTCTTGAGCGCCAAGACGTCGGTACCGCCGTCTGGTTCGCTCATGCCGAAAGCCATCAGAAACTCTCCAGCGGCGAGCTTGGGAAGCAGTTCCGCTTTCAGAACGGGGGGTGCGAACTCACGCAGCACGCGTGCGGTCATCGAAACGAGGAGCCAGTCGGTAGCAAGGGAGGGAAAGCGCCGGCCCAGCTCCTCGCAGAACACCGCTGCGGTCGCAACGTCTGCGCCGCTGCCGCCAAACTCGACTGGCACCGATAGTCCCATCCAACCCATCGCCGCGAACTGCTTCCATAACGAGCGCGGGATTCGCCGCGCGCGATCCATTTCGCGGATGCGCGCCTCGGGCAGCTCGCGCTCGAAGAAGTGCCGCACGCTTTCTCGCAGCAGATCGTGTTCGACGATCGGTTCGAAATTCATGCGGCTTCCCCGAGATAGATCTGCTGAACATCGGGCCGCGCGCGCACCTCAGCAGGTGTGCCTTCCGCCAGCACCCGGCCTTGGTGCATCACGGTGATGCGGTTCGCCACGGCGAACACCACCGCCATGTCGTGTTCGGTAAAGATGCACGAAAGCGCGAGCTCGCGGGCGATGCGATGCACCAGTTGGATCGCCTCAAGCCGCTCCGGCGCGGTCATGCCGGCGGTCGGCTCGTCGAGCAATAGCAGCCGCGGCTGGGCGGCGAGCGCAATCGCAAGTTCAAGACGCTTCTGATCACCGTGGGAAAGCGTTCCCGCCGGTTTGGCGGCGTCCGCGGCAACGCCGACCAGAGCTAGCAGCTCCCGCGACCGCTCGGCGTGGAGGGTGCGCGCTCGTGGCCATAGACTCCAGGAGCGTCGCGCATGGGCGAGCAAGGCGACCTGCACGTTTTCGAGTGCGCTTAGCTCGGGAAAGACGCTGGTAATCTGGAATGTGCGCGCCATGCCTCGGCGCGCGACGCGGTGTGGCGGCTCGCCGGTGATGTCCCGGCCCTCGAAGGAGATTCGGCCGGAGTTGGGGCGCAACAGTCCAGTGAGAGTGTTGAAGAAGGTACTTTTGCCTGCGCCGTTCGGGCCGATGATGGCGCGGAATTCGCCGGCCTCGACCGTGAGGTCCACACCGCCGAGCGCCGCTAGCCCGCCAAAGCGCTTGACGAGAGATCGCACGTGCAGGATCGGACTACTCATCTCGATTCCCGCGTCGACAACGGCACGCCGCCGACACCGCCGCGCCGTCGCACCATAGCATGCCGCCACAAGCCGGTGAGACCTTCAGGCATGAGCAATACAAGGATCACGATAATGATTCCCATCATAAGCGGCCAGTACTCGGTGCGCCCGCTGATCAGCACTTCGAGCACCACGTAAACCGCCGCGCCAACCGCCGGGCCAAGGAAAGTGCCGGTACCGCCGAGCACCGCCATGACGATGGGCGTTGCACTCGCTGTCCAATCGAGCCAACCGGGAAAGACATTGCCGTTCACGAGCGCGAAGATCGCTCCCGCGAGTCCGGCGAAAGCGCCGCTCACAACGAATGCGGCGAGCCGGTGCGCGCGCACGTTTACGCCGAGGTACTGCACGCGTAGCGCGTTCGCCCGGAGGGCACGCAACGTGTAGCCGAATGGCGAGGTGACGACGCGATGCAGGACGTACAGGCTGACTGCCGTCAGCACGAGAGCAAAGTAGTAGTAGGCGCGCGGTTGAGCGAGAAATCCCGGCGGCTTAAGGCCGGTGAGACCGTCGTCGCCGCCCGTTAACGGCGTCGCCTTAAGCGCGACGGCGTAGAGCAGCATCTGGAAGGCAAAAGTCAGCATGGCGAAGTAAATGCCTACGCGCCGTACGGAGAAGAGGCCGATGATCAGCGCCGCCGCGGCCGAAACGAACATGGCGGCAAACGGCAAGCAAGCGAGAGTGAGCGCGGGCGGTAATCCGGACTGTTTGACCAGGAGCGCCGCGGTGTAGCCACCAACCCCTAAAAAGGCAGCGTGTCCGAAGGAGAGCATTCCGCCGTAGCCGAGCAAAAGGTTGAAGCTCACGGCGTAGAGCGCGAAGGCCAAAACCTCGACTGAGATGAAGACCCAGAAGTCGCTGAGACCAAACGGCAGAGCGAGCAGAGCGGCGGCAGCAGCCAACTGCCCCGCATGCTGAGCGCTCATTCGACTGTTCCCAGCAAGCCCCGCGGGCGAACGATGAGCACGATCGCCATGCAGGCGAAAGTGAGCACGACCGAGGCGCTCGGAAATGCAAGAATGCCGAAGGCGTTGACCAGGCCGACAAGCAGCGATGCGATGAATGCGCCGAGCACGCTACCCAGGCCGCCGATCACCACCACAACGAAGGCGTCAACGATCACTTGCGCGTGCAGCCCCGGCCCGACCGCGACCACCGGTGCGGCTAGCGCGCCGCCCAAGCCGGCGAGTGCCGCCCCGAGTGCGAAAACCGCGGTGAAGAGTCGGCGCGTATTGATACCGAGGGCAGACAGCATCTCCCGATCCATCGTCGCCGCACGAATGAAAATGCCCCATCGCGTGCGATACAGGGTCAGCCACAGTCCGGCCGCGACGATCACGCCGGCCGCAATCAGAAACAGCCGGTACAGTGGAAAGACGAGGCCGAAAGCGTGAGCTCCACCCGTGAGTATCGCGGGCATGCCGATGGAATGCTCTTCGCGCCCCCAAATGATCTTTGCCGCATCGCCCAGGATGAACACGAGCCCAAAAGTGAGCAATAGTTGCATCTCGTGCGGCGCTCGGTAGATCCTCCGCAGCAAGTTAGTCTCGATCGCCGCGCCGAGTAACGCGAGACCTGCTGCCGCCCCGATCAGCGCGGCGGCAAATCCGGCCAGCGGGTCGGCAAGCAGCGCGGCGGTGCTTACTGCGATCAAGGCACCGAGCATGAAGAGCGCGCCGTGAGCGAAATTTAGAACGCGCAGCACGCCAAAGATAAGCGAAAGCCCGGCGGAGATAAGGAACAGCAGCATCCCGTTCGAAATCCCGGCGAGTGTCTGCCGGGCGAGCACAACCGGATTCTGCGCCCAGGCGAAATGTTGGGCGATAAGTTCAAGCACGCCGCCGAGTATGCCAGAAACGCTTGACGGTGGAAGACCCCACTCCCTAGGATTGCCGGCACACTTTGTCGAGGAGAGCCACCATGCAACGCGCCATCCGCAGCGCATTGACTTTGTTCGCTTTAGCCGCGTTCGGCGCGGGCGCCGCCGTCGCGCCAACGAAGGCGAGCGACGAGCCCATCAAGCTCGGCTTAATTGACATTTACAGTGGCGGTTTCGCCTTCATCGCCGACAGCATTCGCACCGGTTTTCAGATTGCGGTAGACGAAGCTAATCAAGCGGGCGGTTTGAACGGACGCAAGTTTGAGCTCATCACCGCGGATATGGGGGGCTCAGTAGAAAAGGCGGTCACGGAAGGACGCCGCATGATCCTCGAGGAAAAGATCAAGTTCGTCACTCTGGGGATCCATAGCGGCGCGGCGGTGGCGGTCGGCAACCTCGGCAAAGAGTACAAGGTTCTGGTGATCGGCGGATTTGCCACCACTCGGCGTCTTACCGGAGAGGCGGGGCATCGTTACGTCGGACGCGCCAACCTCTCGACGGTGGAAATCGGCCGGGTCATGGCCGAGTATTTGAAGGGGCGCAATGACGTGAGGCGCATTGCCACTATCGCGCCCGACTATGAGTTCGGCCAGCACTTCGCCCAGGATTTCCTTGCGCATCTTAAAGTGGTCCGCCCCGACATCGAGGTGGTGCGCCAAGAGCTGCCAAAACTCGGCACCACCGATTTCGCCCCGCATGTGACGGCATTGCAGGCGCAACCCGTCGATATGGTGGTGGCAGGCGTGTTTGGTGGAGACTTAGTCAATTTCCTGAAATCGGCGCACGACTTCGGATTATTCGGACCGAAAACGCAGCTGTTCGTGCACGGGATCGATCTGGTGAAAATGGGGACACTAAAAGACGTGCTTCCACCCGAAACGATCGCTACCGCCTGGTACCCCTTTTACGCCCTTGATACAGCGCAGTCGAAATCCTTCGCCCAGGAAGTCGAAAAACGCATGAAGACTTATCCGATCGGTCCGGCGCCGGTCGGTTACATCGCCGGGCGCATGATAACCGAGGCGATCCGCAAGGCTGGCACCGCGGACGACGTCGATCAAATCATCAACGCGCTCGGCACGGTGCAGTTCGACGGCCCCACCGGGCCGGTCAAAGTGCGCAGTTGTGACAACATGGCGCTTTACGACTTTTATGTCGGAGCGGTGAAACGCGACCCCAGCCTACCCGACGGCATCGGCCTCGGCGACATCAAGGTCTACAACACCGAATCCATCGCGCGGAGCTGCGACGACATCGTGAAAGCGCGCGGCGGCGGCTAGCACCGGTTCCGTTTAGCCGCATGGGCTTACTCGAAGTCCGCCGATTGGAGAGCGCATACGGCGAAAGCCGCGTGCTGTTCGATCTGTCGCTCGATGTTTCGCGAGGAGAAGTGGTGGCGCTGCTTGGACGCAACGGCGCTGGCAAGACCACCACGCTCACCAGCGTTATGGGGCTGTTGAAACCGCGCAGCGGCAGCATCCGCTTCGAAGGTGCCGAGATTGGCGGGTGCGAACCTTTCGAAGCCTGCCGTGTCGGACTGGGCTTCGTCGCCGAGAACTGCCGCCTTTTCGGCGGCCTCACGGTGGCCGAGAACTTCGAAACGGCGCGCCGCACGGCCCGCTCGGGAGCGAGCCGCTGGGATGTCGCCGATGTGCTCGATCTTTTTCCCGACGTGAGAGGTTTTCTGCGCCGGCAGGCGTCTTCGCTTTCCGGCGGCCAACAGCGCATGGTTGCGATCGCTCGCACACTGCTCGGTAACCCCACGCTGCTGCTGTTGGACGAGCCGTCCGAAGGTCTCGCTCCGCTCGTCGTGCAGGCGCTGCTCGATCGGCTGAGGCGATTGAAGGAAACTGGTGCTACCGTGCTTTTGGCCGAACAAAATTTACGCTTCGCCACCGAGCTCGCTGATCGAATTTACATCATCGAGCGCGGCGAAATCCGCTACGAGGGTCGGCCCGGCGAGCTCGCTGCGCATCCGGAGGTGCGCGAAAAGTACCTCATGGTGTAGCACCGTTTTGGCGTGCGAGTTCCTGCTCAAGCGTGGGATAGTCGTTGTAGCCGTCGGGACCGCCGCCGTAAAAGCGCTTGGTGATCGCCTTGTTGTAGGAGCCGCCGCGCTTGATGCGTTCGGGGAGATCGGGGTTGGCCATCCACAGTCGCCCGAAAGACACCGCGTCGACCGCGCCGGAGCCGATCAGACCATTGGCGGTTTCGGGTTCGATGCCGCCATTGGCTATGATGACGCCGTCGAACACTGGGCGAACCATTTCCAGCATGCGCGTGCGCTCGAACTTTCCCCACCAGAAACTGGTATCGGCAAGCTCGATCCATCCCATTCCAAGTCGGTTGGCCTCGCGAACCAGGTAGCGATGCGCCGGAACGGGATCCGGATCGATCGCTCCGTTGTAATCGGTGAAGGGCGAGATGCGCAGCCCTACGTGCGGCGGCGGATAGTGCCGCATGGTCGCCTCAAGGACATCGAGCGCGAAACGCGCGCGCCTCTCCGGCGAGCCGCCGTACTCGTCTTCGCGCCGGTTGAGATATGGCGACAGGAACTGGTGCGGCAAGTAACCGTTGGCGCCGTGCAGCTCGATCGCGTCAAAGCCGATCTCGCGACTGGCACGTGCCGCTTCGCCAAAGGCCTCGATCGTCTGCTTGATTTCCGCAAGCGTCAAAGCGCGCGACGGCGTCGCCTCGAGCTTGATGAATCTTCCCTCCGGACCCAGCCCCCACACGGTGATCGCGTCGAGATTGTCGTTGACTCCGGAGGGCGAGAGCGCGAGCTGCGGCGCGGGCGAGCGATCGCAGGCGACGCGGCCTCCATGCCAGAGCTGGAGCGCAATTCGTCCACCGGCATCGTGAACCGCGCGCACCAGCTCTGCCCAAACTTGGATCTGTTCGCGCGCGTAGATGCCGGGAGCGCAATCCCAAGCGAGCGACTGCGGCGCGATGTTGGTCGCTTCGGCGATAATCAGTCCGGCGGAAGCCCTCTGAACATAGTGTTGGATCATCATAGGCGTCGGTACGCGCTCAAGCGTCGCGCGCGAACGCGTCAGCGGCGCCATGATGATGCGATTCGGCAGCATGAGGTCGCCGATCGCCAGCCGCGTGAACAGGTCGGGCATCATTCCAGCTCGCGGCCGCCGATCTTTTCGCTTAGCTGTTCTTTCAGCTTGCCGCGTTCAACCTTGCCGGTGGGATTGGCGGGAATTTCGTCAACAAAGAAATAGTGTCGAGGGCGTTTGAAGTCGGCGAGATCCGGACTGTCGCGGCAAAAGCGGTCGAGTATTTCGGCGGTGAGCGCCGGATCGCGCCGGATGATGGCCGCGCAAACGACTTGGCCCCACATACGACTAGGCAAACCGACCACCGCGGCGTTGGCGATGCCCGAGTGCCTGAACAGTGCGTCCTCGACTTCCGCCGGATGAATGTTCTCACCGCCGCTTTTGATCGTGTGATCCATACGGCCCATGACGGTGATGAAGCCCTCCTCGGTGAGCACTGCCGCGTCGCCGGAGAGAAACCACCCGTTCGAAAACGCAGCGACGGTTCGTTCGGGGAGACCAAAATATTCGGTCAGCAGACTTGGGCCGCGGGTGATGAGCTGGCCGATCTCTCCCGGCTTGCACAGGTCGTCCGGATGGCGGCCGTCAGCGCGGATGACGCGCACTTCCATGCCGAGCGAGGCCTTTCCGACGCTGCCGAGCTTGTCCGGATGCTGCCGGTAGTCGCAGCAACTCACCATCAGCGCTTCCGTCGAGCCATATACGTTGCCAAAATAGTTGGGGAAGAGTGCCATGCATTTGCGCGTGACGTCGTTGGCGAGCGTCTGGCCGCCGAAGAAACCGCAGCGCAGCGAGGAAAGATCGTATTTCGAGAGCTCCGCCGCCACCATCATCACCATCTGCGTGGGCACGCCGTGGAGCACCGTGACCCGCTCGGCACCGACGACCGAAAGCGTCTCGTGAACGTCGAAGCCCCGCGTCAAGACGTTAGTGGCCGCGTTCTGCACGAATGGAATGAACTGAAGCTGCAATTGCGCGATGTGGAACAGCGGCTTGTTATTGAGGATCACGTCGCCTTGGCGGAAACCGCATTCGACGGACATGAACAATCCGCCCATGTAGTCGGCGAGATGCGAACGCACCACGCCCTTCGGCCGGCCAGTGGTGCCGGAGGTGTACATGATAAAGGCGGGGTCGTGCCAACCGACATCCGCCTCGGGCTCGCCTTCCGCGCCGGGCCCGATGAAATCTTCGAACAGGATTTCACGATCCGCTGGTTTTGTGCCCACATAGACGAGCTTCTCGACCCCGATCCGATCCTTGATCGCCTCAACCGGCGCGCGTAGTGCTTCTTCAAACATCAGAATTCGGGCCCGTGAATCGTCGATGATGTACTTCACCTCGTTCGCGGCCAGACGATAGTTGATGGGCACCGGGATCGCGCCGATCTTCATCAGCGCGTAGAAGGCAGTGACCTGCTCCGGCAAGTTGTAGGTGAGGATCGCTACCCGGTCGCCCTTGCCGATGCCCGCGGCGCGAAATGCCTGCGCGGTCTTGTTGACCAGGCGATTCCACTGGGCGTAGGTCCAACGCCGCCCCTCAAAGACGAGCGCGGTCTTTTCTGGCCACTTGAGTGCGGCCTGCGTGAGGGTATGCGCCAGATTCATCGTTCGGTGTTTGGAAGTTATTCGCTTTTCGTCGGCGGTTCTACCATCCCGGCGCTGGCATCAAGTATTCGCACGGCGCGGAGCTGCCAACGCATTCCAAGGTGCGACCGGACGGTTCAGGGAAGCCGAAGCTCAGTGGTCGCTTCAGCGACGAGCCGTTCGCCGCAGGTCAATCGCTGGGTAAGGACGACGGCGCCGTCACGGATTCGCTCGACTTCGCCTTCGGCGCGCAACGTGTCGCCGGCGAAGGCCATCGCCTTCATGCGCATGGCAAGACGTTTCACCAAGGCGCGCGGTCCGGCCCACTCGAGCGCGGCACGCGCGAAAAAGGCACCGAATTCCTGGCCGTCAATCACCGGTGCGCGCAGGTTCAAGCGTTTTGTGTGCTCGATATCATAGTGCATGCGATTCCAATCCCAGGTGGCAGCGCCGTACAGAACGAGATCGACCAGCGTGAAAGTGTGTTCCAGCGCGGGAAGCTTCTCGCCAGATAAGATGTCTTGCAGAGTCTTCGTCGGTCGGATCATGCGAGTGGTTGATAAACAATGGTTTCGCGGTTTACCGCGACCAATTCGCCGGCGGCGTCGCGAAAGCGCGCCACGGAACTAACAAAAAGCTGAGTGCCTCCGCCGGAGCGGCCACGCTCGATGATGTCTTCCAGCGTCCAGGTCACCGAGATGCGGTCGGTAGGCAGGACAGGCCGCATAAACTCGTACTC
>DAIUEQ010000055.1:0-17184 GCA_036845025.1 Xanthobacteraceae bacterium
CGCACCAGTCTGGGGGACTGGGGGTCCCGAGTTCAAATCTCGGCGCTCCGACCAACAAAAAATGGTCAGGATACCGACCGGATTCAGACCTAGTTCACCCGTCGCTCGTAGTTCGCCCAATACGGTTCGCGCAACGTGCGTTTGAGGATCTTGCCGCTGGCGTTCCGCGGTAAAGCTTCGACGAAGTCGACCGAGCGCGGCCGCTTGAAGCCGGCGAGCTTGTCCCGGCTCCATTCGATCAGCGTGGTTTCACTTAAGGCCGTACCGCTGCGGCGCACCACCACGGCTTTGACGGTTTCGCCCCATTTGGCATCCGGCACCCCAATAACGGCGCATTCCAATATTTCGGGATGGCCCATCAGCACCGCCTCGATCTCCGCAGGATAGACGTTCTCGCCTCCGGAGACGATCATGTCCTTCACCCGGTCTTTGAGGAACATGAAGCCGTCTTCATCGAGATAGCCGGCGTCGCCGGTGTAAAACCAACCACCGCGAATCGCCTGCGCGGTCTCTTTCTCTCGCTGCCAATAACCGCGCATCAGGCTCTCGCCCCGATAGAGAATTTCGCCGACTTGCCCCGGCGGCAGGTCGTTGCCTTCGGCATCGACGACGCGGATATGACCGCCGAACATCGGCCGGCCGCAGGACAGCATCCGCTCGCCGACATGGTGTTCATGCGGCAACGCGGTGATCGGGCCGGTCGTTTCGGTAAGTCCGTAAAGCTGGGAGAACCGGCATTTGAACGTCTCAATCGACCGCTGCAGCAGCGCCGGTGAAATCGGCGCCGTGCCGTAAGTGATGTGCCTGAGCGCAGAGAAATCGGCGGTGCGCGCCGCCGGCAGTTCGGTGAGGAAAAGCATCAGTGTGGGCGCCAGAAGCGCCGTCTCGACTTTTTGCTCGACCATGGTCTTGAGCAACGGCTCCGCCGCGGTCTCGCGCACGATGATGGCCGCCGATCCTTCCTGCATCGCCCAAATCGCCCAGCCCGCGCCGCCGATATGGAACATCGGCAGACAGACAAGATGCCGCCCGCCCTCGCGAATCTCGGGCATTTCGAGCGCAAGGCAGAGACCGACATTGAGCACATTCCAGCCGGTGAGCATGGCGCCTTTCGGCAATCCAGTCGTGCCGGAGGTGCTGAACTGAGAACTCACCGCGCCGTCGGCGTCGCGCATCGGGTCCGGCCCGCCGCGCGGCAATTCGTCGAACGTCAAGGTCGCTACACCCAAAGCGGCGCCGGTTGCCTTGAACTCGGCGCCGGTGACAAGGAGCCTCGGCTTGGTGTCGTCGATGATTCTTTTCAGCTCCGGCGCCGTCAGCCGCCAATTAAGAGGCGCGGTAACGAGACCGGCTTTGTCGAGCGCGAAAAACAATTCGAGGTAGGCAGCACAATTCTTGTCGAGGATAGCGACACGGTCGCCGGGCTCAAGCCCGAGCTTGGCAACCAGTCCGGCCGCAAGCTGCGAACTCGATTCATCGAGCTCGCCGTAGGTCTGCGCGCTGCCCTCATACCAAAGCGCCATCAATGATGGATGCCGCCGCGCACGCCAACGAAGCATCTCTGCGAGCGTTCGCATTTACCGGTTTCCGGGTGACAATTGGCAATCCGCGATCGGAGATGGCGTCACATGCGGCGGCTGTCGGGCTTCCAGCTGTGCTTGAGATTCTCGATGAGCTTCGCATCGTACATGCAAGCGCTCTGCCCGCGCGCGTAGGTCGCGTAGTATCGGCGAAACAGCGTCAGCGGCTCTTCGCCGACGCGCAGCGCCCGCCGATTCCAGATCGCGCTGGTAAACCCCGCGGCCATTAACTGGCGCGCGTTGCGCTCGATCGCAGCGTCCATCTCGTTCGCCTCTACGATCTCGTCGCAAATCAGCCGACCTTCCGGGGTGTCGGCGTGGAACACGCGTTCGTAGAAAATGCCCTCGCGCGAAAGCTTGATGCCGGCAAGGCGCGGCAGCCTTAAATTTGCGGCGCCGGGAATAAAACCCTCCTTGCTGGCCGGAAGATTAAAATACGATCCCGTCTCGGCGATCACACGGTCCATGGCGCAGAGGAGCTGGCAGCCGCCGCCGATGGCGTGCGCCTCGACCGCCGCGATCCACGGCTTCTCGGCGTAATCCTCATATTGTTCCTCGTAGGATTCCGAGAGCCAATGACCGCGGATGATTTTGTGCAGCAGTCCGAGCTCGCGTTCCACCATGAAGTTCGCGAAGGAAATCTGGCCATAATACAGATGCGTCAAGTTGATCCCGGAGTTGAAGACGCGGCGATCCTTGTATTTGGGATGCTGTACTTTGCCACCGCGCAGCACGCAGACCTGGATGGCATCGTCGAGCAAAACGAGATCGGCCGCCGTCTCAAGCGCGGCGGTCGCACGATCGTCCTCGGCGTTGAGGAACTTCGTGTTGGTCAGGGTGACGTGCCCGACATTGCCTTTGCGTTCAGCAGTCGCTTCGCCGAGATCGATGAAGCCGGTTTTGCGGAACTCGGCGAGACGCTCGAGCGCCTCGCGCTTCGGCTTGAGCATGGCGTGAATGAGGTGCATGCCACAGCGCTCGTCAGCGAGCACCTGCCCGATGAACAGGCCCTGATCGAGCTCACGACCCTCCTTCGCGCTCTGCTCCTTGAGCGCCCGCTCGGCGTCGATGACTTCGCGAGTGGGCAAAAGGGCCGGGTATTGGCCCGCTGCCACCATCAAGAGCTCGGAAACCCGCAAAAAGCGGCTGCCTTGTGCGGTGACCTTGTCGTAGATCGCGGCGGCGTGACGACGGAAAAACCGTTCCTTGAAGCGAAACATCCGGGTCTTGAGCGCGGTGACGTCCGTCTCACCAGGGGCGTTTGATTTCAGCGAAGCGTCGACTTGCGCGATGTATTTGCTGGCGGCCTCGGCGTCGCGCTCGAGAGACGTGCCGAGAACCGGTTCGCCGTCTTCGGACGACATCGGACGGGCGGCGACTGTTTGCACCTAACATCTCCCTGATTGGGCGCTTGATCAGCCCTTTTTCCGCATCAAGCGTTAGGCCAACGCCAGCGCGATGCGCCGCGAACTATACCGTCTATTTGCTGCGGCAACATCGGCAAAAATGAGGGGGAGGCGACGCGCTAGACCGGCGTCATCGAAGCGCGCTCGCGTCGATCAGGCATCGTACAGGTGAAGGCGACCGAATGAGCCGACGCCGCTGGTCGGTCTTTCGTGCACCCGGCCGCGGCGTCACGAAAACACGGTTTGCACGTTGGTGTTCTCTAACAGCCCCTCTTCGCCAAACTCCACGCCGAAACCGGATGCTTTCACGCCGCCGAATGGCGCGTTGGGCTGAACCGCGCCGTGTTTATTTACCCACGCGGTGCCGCATTCGAGCTGAAGCGCGAGATCTCGCGCCTTACGAACATCCTTCGACCAGATTGAACCGCCCAATCCATTCGGATTGTCGTTGGCCTTGGCGATGGCGTCGTCGAGATTGCTGTAACGGATAATGGGGAGGGCCGGACCGAATTGCTCTTCATCAACCAGAGGATTTCCGTTGTCCAGGTCGGCAATGAGGGTCAGCGGAAAGAACAGACCATCGTCAGGCTCCTCGCCGCCGAGTAAGACGCGCCCGCCGGCATCCTTGGCCGCCCTCACCAGACGCGAGACTTTGCCGTGCTGCATTGAATTTTGTACCGGGCCAAGCACGTTCTTTTCATCGAGCCCGTCGCCGACCGGCACTTTGCGAGCGAAGCCGGTCAGACTGTCGCACACTTCGTCATAGACATCTTCGTGAACATAAAGACGCTTGAGCGCGGCGCAGGTTTGACCGTTGTTGATGAACGCCCCCCAGAACAGACCCTCCGCTATCTGGCGGGGGTCGACATCAGGCAGCACGATGCCGGCGTCATTGCCGCCGAGCTCGAGCGTGAGCCGCTTCAAGGTTGTTGCGGCGGCAGACATCACCTTTCGCCCGGTGGCGCCCGATCCGGTGAAGGCGATCTTCTGAACGTGTTCGTGTTCGGACATCGCGGCCCCTAGAGAATCGTCGCCGGCAACGCAACTGACGACGCCAGGCGGCAGCACCTGCTGCATCAGCTCGATCATGCGCAGCGTAGAAAGCGGCGTATAAGGCGACGGCTTGTTGACCACCGTATTGCCCGTCCTGATCGCCGGGATGATGTGCCAGATCGCGATCATCAGCGGAAAATTCCAAGGCGTAATCGAACCTACGACTCCCACCGGCTTGCGGTGCAGCTCCACCCGGCCTTCATTGTTGTCCTGGAGAACCTTGACCGGGATATCGAGTTCGGCGGTGTAGCCTGCCCACGCCTGCGCGCCGCCGAGCTCGAACCGCGAGCCTAATCCATTCAGCGGTTTGCCCTGCTCCATTGTCAGCAGGCGGGCGAGTTCCTCCGCATGTTCGCCGATTTTCTTGGTGACGGCGCGGCAAACGTTCTTTCGCTCCGCGTCCGGCAACTTCGACCAACTTGGAAAAGCGGCATTCGCGGCCGCAATGGCGTCGTCGAGTTGCGCGCGTGACGCCTTTGGCGCGAGCCCAACACCCTCGCCCGTCGCCGGATTGCGAACCTCGAAGTGATCCGAAGTATGAATCGACTTGCCACCGACAACGATCGGATATTTCTGCACGGGCGTCTCCTCTCAAGTTTGCTTGTTACTTCGACCAGTGATGGTTCGGCGCGGCGGCGGCGGCCCCAACGAAATTTTCGACGTCAAGCTCCGCCGCACGCGGTGAGCGGATCGTAAGTCGGTCGCATCAGCATGGCGTGCAGCTGACGCCGCCTGACGCCCATGTTGCCGCCGTCGAAAATCGGTAACGCTAGTGCGTCACGCAGCAGCCGCCCGAACGGCGTTTCCTGATCATAACTTTCGATGCCGACGACACGCATGAGCTCGGTAATCACGCGAACCGCCGTCTCAGAGCCGTAGATCTTTGCCTGAATGGCAAGTTCGTCCGCCCCGGGCGATTGGGTGTCCAGGGCGTGGCAAGCGCGCCAACTCAGATAGCGCGCCGATTCCATCGAAGTTTTCGCGTCGGCTAGCGCATAGCCAACCGCCTGGTGCTCGATAATCGGCTGGACGCCGCCGCGCTTCTCCGTCTTGGCGAACTTGAGCGCAAAGTCGAAGGCCGCCCGCATCAATGCGACGCCGAAAATCCCGACCAGCGCTGCCGTGCCGGTGAACGCACCCATGGCCAGGGTCAAGCCGTCGCCTTCCTTCCCAAGCAAGTTCTGCCGCGGGGCGACGACGTCCGTAAGCGAGAACACGGGCACAAGATGCGCCCGGTGGCCGATTGAATCGATGGCGCGTTCGAACTCCACGCCTGACGCCGGTCCCTCCACCGCGATGATAGAGGTTCCCTTGTCCGTCGGTGCGTCGACATCGGTCCGGCAAACGACACACAGGACATCGGCGCCTTTGCGATCCCAACCGGTGGCCGATGAAACCCATTTCTTGCGACCGTTGATCGTCCAGTTGTCGCCCTTAAGCTTCGCGGTGGTCCGCACGCCCTCACCAGGCGGCAGGGAAGCCGCGTTGGCGCTCCCGCCGGGCTCGCTGAAGCAGAACCCCGCCAGTGGCGCGCCGCTTGTTTTGAGAAACGGCCCGAGCAAACGGCCGCATTGCTCCGGCGAGCCCCCGAGCAGGATCGGTAACAGGCCCAAAACAGTTCCCAGCATGGTCAGCGTCACACTGGCGTTTACGCTGTAAAACTCCTCAGCCAGGATCGCCATGTCGACCATTCCAGCGCCGTCACCGCCGGCCGGCGCAGGAATGCATTTGCGCAAGTAGCCCGCGGCGACCATGGCCTCGTAGATCGGTTTGGTCGCCAGGAAACGCTCTTCCGGCGTCGGGAGCGTCTCGCAGGCCGCCGCCTTGGCGAGCACGTCGCGCGCGAACTGACGCGACTGAAGCTGCAACTCCCGCTGGGCCTTTGTGAACGTGAAGTCTATGGCCATGGCACCTGCCCTCCGAACGCAGCATCAACTCCGCAACCAGTAAGCCGAGTGGAGCCCGGACGTCTTGGACGGAAGCGACCGATCTCTTGGCTCCGGACGAACTCGGCGTTTTACCGAAGTCTGTCCCGCAACGTCACTGAATGGCGTGGTGTCCGGCCGCCTGGCCTCCGTCAACGTGAAGCACTTCGCCGGTGACGAAGTGAGCGGATTCCAGATACATCACGCCGTCGACAATATCCGAGGTCTCGCCCATGCGGCCCATGGGATGCAGCTTCGCCAGTGCCGAATGTGCCTCCGGCGGATGCATGGGCGTTTTGATGATTCCGGGAGACACCGCATTCACCCGCACGCCGCTTCCAGCGTACTCGATCGCAAGCGATTTCGTCGCGGCGTTCAGTGCGCCCTTGGTCAGCGATGCAAGCACGGCGGGCACGCTCGTCATCGGTTGATCGACCAGACTGGTCGAAATAGTCACAACATGACCGCTGCCCTTTTTCAGCATTGCATCGACCGCACGCCGGGTCATGTAAAAGAACCCGGACACGTTGGTGCCGATGAAGGCGGCGTAGTCGCCGTCCGAGTAAACGGTAAACGGCTTGGCCATGAACATCCCGGCGTTATTGACCAACGTGTCGACCCGGCCAAAGCGGTCTACCGCCTCTTTGAACACCAGATCCGCGGTTTTAGGATCGGCGACGTCGCCTTGAATACTGACGACATTGGCGTCGCCTGACGGCTTGATTGATCGCGATACCGCGATGACGCGGTAGTCGCGGCCCCGGAAGCCTTGAACGAGCGCAGCGCCAATTCCCTGCGATGCGCCGGTGACTACCGCTACTTTCGTCTCCGTGTTTGGCATTCAACGACTCCTTTCGTCGCTTTGTTAAGCGCAGCTGAAGGTCCGTGTGAGACTTCCGCTCACGCGGCCCGGTCTTCAATGAGAGGTTCGTAGTCGGATCGCTTAAGAATGGCGTGCAGCTGGCGGCGGCGGACGCCGATGTTGCCGCCGCCAAAAATTGGAAGCGCAAGCGCATCTTGGAGCAAACGGCCAAGAGGACATTCGCGATCGTAGCTCTCGATGCCGACGACGCGCATTAAATCGGTTATTACGCGGACGGCCATCTCCGAGCCGAAGAGTTTGGCTTCGATCGCCAATTCGTCCGCCCCAGGCATCTTCTCATCGACGGCATGACACGCTCGCCAGGTAAGACAGCGCGCCGCCTCAATGATTGTCTTGGCGTCGACCAGAGCAAATCCGACCGCCTGATGCTCGATGATCGGGTGGAGTCCGCCACGCCGCTCGGTTCGGGCAAAATGCAGCGCGAAATCAAATGCCGCCCGCATTAGGGCAACGCCGAAAATCCCGACCAGCGCCGCGGCCCCGGTGAAAGCGGCAGCGGTCAAGGCAAAACCGCCGCCCTCCTCGCCCACGAGATTGGCGCGCGGCACCGCCACATCATCGAAACGGAATTGCGGCAGGAGGTGCGCGCGATGTCCTATCGGATCAACCCCACGCTCGGGAACAAATCCTGTCGCGGGACGCTCGACGACGATAATGGACGCCGCTTTTTCCGGCGGCCCCGCTTTGTCGGTTCGGCACACCACGCAAAGAATGTCGGCGCCTTTGCCATCCCAGCCGGTGGCAGAAGACACCCAGCTCTTCCGCCCGCGAATAATCCAACGGCCGCCTTCGAGCTTCGCGGTCGTTCGCACGCCCTCACCAGGAAGAGGAGACGCCGCGTTGGCGCTCCCACCCGGCTCGGTCGCGCAAAATCCGGCCAGCGGTGCACCGCGCTTCTCCAAGAACGGAACGAGCAGTTGACGGCGCTGATCGGCCGATCCGCCGAGCAACACCGGAAGCAATCCGAGTAGTGTGCCGATCAGCGTGAGGCTGACACTCGCGTTGACGCTGTAGAATTCCTCCGTGCGGATCGCCAGTTCAACAAAGCCGCCGCTGTCGCCGCCCGCCTCAGCCGGGATGCATTTGCGGAGAAGTCCCGCGGCAATCATCGCCTCGTAAACCGGCTTGGTCGCGAGAAATCGCTGCTCGGGCGTAGGCAAGAGCTCGGCAGAATTCGCGCCCGCAATAATGTCCCGAGCAAACTCACGCGATTGGCGTTGAATTTTTCTCTGTCGGGGCGTCAGGGTAAAGTCGATAGCCATTTTCCGAGTTCGATCGCAGAACGACCATTCGGAAGGGTGTAGCGGCGTGCCGCCCTAAAATCTTGGGCAATACCGCCCGACTTCTTGGCTTGGGGTGCACGCGAAGCGCCGCGGCTGTGATGGAGGGCGACCCCGACCGGCTCGCCTAAGGCGCGCTAACCCGGGTCTGCCGCCATCAGCCGACGAAATTCCCGCGGCGCCATGCCGTGGCTTCGCCGGAATAGGCGATTGAAATAGGAAATGTCCCGAAAACCGGAGGCGTATGCGATTTCGGCGATGGTTCTGCCACGCCGACGATCCAGAAGATGGCGGGTGCAAAACTGGATTCGCTTGTTGTTGATGTGCTCTCCGACTGTCCGGCCGGTGGCCAGGAACAGTTTATGGACGTAGCGCTCCGAACAATGGAATCTTAGAGCAAGCGCCGCAGCCGAAAGATTGGGATCAACAACATGCCGGTCGATATGCTCCAGCATCATCGACAGCAGTACCGGAATACCGATTGCCTCCGGCGGCGCCATTTCGAGTGCGGTAGGTACGTGCGAGATCAGCTCGACAATGTGCGCGCCGCCCTCCGCCACCAAATCCAGCGACGGTGGCGAAGCAAGGCAAAGCTCTGCGTAAGCCGCAATCGTCCGCGACAGCGCACGCCCCATTTCTGTCGCCGCCATCTTTAATTGTGGCCGCTTCGCAAGACCGGCCGGCAGCACCCTTCGCGGCACCGCGAAGCAGAACAGGCGAAAGTCGCAAGTGTTCGCGATTTCAAACGGTTCGGTCGTATCCACCAGCGCGAGGTCCCCCGGAGCGCAAATCTGCACGTGATCTCGCTGCAGGTAGCGCCCTACGCCTTCGAGTTGCAAATTGATAAAGCAGAGGTCGTCCGTGCTGCGGGCAACGTGGGAATTCAGCCGCAGAACCGCGTGCTTCGTCGCTGTGACACGGGAAACCTTGATCGCGCCGGCGTCCTTCCTGACAATCGCGCCCTGGAACGGCTGGTCCGCGATTTTGCGCGGCTCCAGTTGGACAAACGCCGCGGCAAGATCGTCAGCCCAGCTGCCGAAGGGCTGACCGACGTCATATTGCTTTGTCGACCATTCCACGATTGCAAAACTCAACTGCGCAGTGGTCAGCGACGTAAAAGGTTACCTTCGGTGGGCCAATCGGTCAAATATTGACCATCACTGCACGCTTTTCCAATGCCTCGTCGCGCGAGGCCAGACGCCGGCAACAAACTCACAGCAGATATGTTTATGTTCCGCGCGACGATAGTGTAGAAATGCGAACCTGCCTCGAAGCGTAGAACCATCAGCGGACCGATAGTCGAATGCCGGACATTGAGCGCGTTGCTGTTGCCAATCTCCAAGTAGCTAAGGTTCTTCACGATTTCGTCGTTGATGAAGTGCTGCCCGGCCTCGGTATCAAAGCGCCGGCGTTTTGGGAGGGCCTCGATCGCCTTCTTGATCGCTTCAGCCCCGTTAATCACGCGCTGTTGCGGAAAAGGGACACTCTGCAAGCGCAGATCGACGAATGGTACGGAGCGCGGCGCGGGCAAACCGTCGACGCGGGCGCGCAAAAGACATTCCTCGAACAGATTGGCTATCTTTTGCCTGAAGGTTCGCCGTTTGCAGTCGATACCGCCAACGTCGATGACGAGATTGCCGCCGTTGCCGGACCGCAACTCGTCGTGCCGGTGAGCAATGCGCGCTACGCGCTCAATGCCGCCAACGCCCGCTGGGGGTCGCTCTACGACGCGCTTTATGGTTCGGATGCCATTCCAAGAGACGGCGCCTCCGCGCCGGGCGGCCGTTACAATCCCGAGCGCGGCAAACTCGTCATCGCTTGGGCACGGCACTTTTTGGATGAAAGCGTGCCGCTCGCCGCCGGATCTCACGCCGATGTTCGCGCCTACGCCATCAAAAACGGAAGGCTTACCGCAGCGCTAGCCGACGGCGACACGGTTGGATTAGCCGACCCGAAGAAGTTGCGCGGATATCGCGGAAGTCCTCAGGCTCCCGAAACAATCCTGCTCGTGAATAACGGGCTGCACATCGAACTGATATTCGACCGCCGTCATCCGATCGGCCGCACCGACGCGGCGGGCATCGCCGACGTCATTCTCGAGGCTGCGGTCACAACCATCATGGACCTCGAGGATTCGATCGCCGCGGTCGACCCGGCGGACAAAGTAGAAGCCTATCGCAATTGGCTCGGTCTTTGCCGTGGAACGCTGGCGGAATCTTTCGAGAAGGACGGCAAGCCACTAACGCGCCGCCTCGCGCCGGATAGATCTTACACCGCGCCCGACGGGACTACTCTGGTGCTGCCGGGGCGGAGCCTCATGCTTATTCGCAATGTCGGTCATCTGATGATGGACGACGGCGTCCTCGATCGGAAGGGGCAAGCGGCCCCCGAAGGAATTTTGGACGCGGTGTTCACGTGCGCCATCGCGCTTCACGACCTCAAAGCGGAAACGCCCACGCGCAACAGCCGCGCCGGCTCGATCTACGTGGTCAAGCCGAAGATGCACGGTCCCGAAGAAGCGCAATTCGCCAGCGATGTGCTCGGCGCCGTCGAGGACATGCTCGCGGTACCGCGCAACACCGTCAAAGTCGGGCTTATGGACGAGGAGCGGCGCACCACCGTCAACCTCAAGGAGTGTATTCGCGTCCTCAAGTCCCGCGTCTTCTTCATCAATACCGGCTTTCTCGACCGGACCGGCGACGAAATCCACACCGCCATGGAAGCAGGCCCTATGGTCCGCAAAGAGGCGATGCGGGCTCAGCCCTGGCTGAAAGCCTATGAAGACTGGAATGTCGATATCGGCTTGGCCTGTCACCTTCCCGGCCACGCCCAGATCGGCAAGGGCATGTGGACCAAGGCCGACCTGATGGGCCTCATGCTTAAGGAGAAGATCGTCCACCCGGAAGCCGGCGCCAATACGGCATGGGTCCCCTCACCCACTGCTGCGACGCTGCATGCCACGCACTATCACAAGGTCGACGTGTTCCGCCGGCAGCGGGAGCTCGCCAACCGGCCTCGCGCCAAGCTCGACGATATTTTGACGATTCCGGTGTCGCGCGGCGCAAACTTTCCGCCTGAAGACGTTCAACAGGAACTCGACAACAACGCCCAGGGAATCCTCGGCTACGTCGTGCGTTGGATCGATCAAGGCATCGGCTGCTCGAAAGTGCCGGACATCAACAACGTCGCGCTGATGGAAGACCGCGCGACGCTGCGCATTTCCAGTCAGCACATCGCCAACTGGCTGCGGCACGGCGTTGTTTCCGAGCAGCAGGTGATGGACACGCTCAAGCGCATGGCGCACACGGTCGATGAGCAGAACGCGAGCGATCCGCATTACTCGCCGATGGCGCCGCGCTTCGACAACTCGATCGCTTTTGCGGCGGCGTGCGACCTTATTTTCAAGGGCAAAGAGCAACCGAGCGGCTACACCGAACCCATTCTGTATGCGCGGCGCCGGGAATATAAGAAAAGCAAAAGCCTTTGATCCGCGGCGCCTCGTCGACGCCGGCGTTTCTCGCCGCCTGACATCACGGGGATCTAAATTCCAAAGCTAGGCAGCAGCGCCCGCTATTGCGGCATCGAGTACCCGGCGACATTCGTTGAGCTCGTCGAGAACTGCGCGCAGTTTCTGGCGGTCGTCTTGATCGGGAGCGCGACCATGCGGCGCAGGCGAGGATTGCTGCGGCGCCGGTGGCTGCAGCGTGGGCTCCAGTCGGCTTGCCGGTGACGGTGCTGGTGGTGGGATGGACGGCTTGGCAAAAAATCGGGGCTCCTCGCGCATCACATCCGAGCTTTCCGATTCTTCGTCGGCTTCATCGGCTTCCGCCGGCGATTGAGCGCCCGTCCGCCACACGCTCTGAACGAACGCCAAGCCTTCTTCGCGTAAAATGCGCTGTACGCCGCGTATGGTGTAGCCTTCACCGTAAAGCAGGTGGCGGATGCCGCGCAGCAGATCGATGTCTTCGGGACGGTAATAACGGCGGCCACCGCCGCGTTTCAGCGGTTTGATTTGCGCGAAACGACTTTCCCAGAACCGCAACACGTGTTGCGGAACGTTAACCTCTTCGGCAACCTCACTGATGGTACGAAACGCGTCCGGGGCTTTGTCCAACGTTCTGTCCCCTGCCGGTGTTTATGCGCCGATTTCCGGGCCCTCGTCGCCGCCGCCATTCGGTCCGACATTGATCCGCTGCTTGAGAATGGCGGACGGCTTGAACACCATGACCCGGCGCGGCGAAATCGGAACTTCCTTGCCCGTCTTAGGGTTGCGCCCGACACGCTGACCCTTTTTGCGAACGACGAAGGAGCCGAACGACGATAATTTCACCGTCTCGCCGCGCTCCAGACAGTCAGTGATTTCCTTGAGCACCAGTTCGACAAGCGTCGCCGATTCGGTCCGCGATAAACCGACTTTCTGGTACACCGCCTCACATAAATCCGCACGCGTGATCGTCTTCCTCGCCATCGCCAGCCCCACTCTCGGCGCTCGATACCATCGATCAACGTATCGTACTGAATTATCAAGGATATTAGGTTCTGCCCAAAGGGTCAACGCCCTTTGCGGCGTTTAGCGCTACCAGCGGAGCAGCGCCGCCCCCCAGGTGAAGCCGCCGCCCATGGCTTCCAGCAAGAGCAAATCGCCACGCTTGATCCGCCGATCGGCCACCGCATCGGCGAGCGCCAGCGGAATGGAGGCCGCCGAGGTGTTGCCGTGCCTGTCCACCGTGCTGACAACCTTGGTCGATGGGATGCCAAGCTTGTGGGCGGATCCGTCGATAATGCGCTTGTTGGCCTGGTGCGGGATAAACCAATCGATGTCGGCGACCGTGCAACCGATCGTCTCGAAGGCGTCTTTGACGACGTCGGTAATCATGGCGACCGCATGACGAAAGACCTCGCGGCCTTCCATCCGCAAGTGACCGACCGTGCCCGTCGATGAGGGCCCGCCATCGACATAAAGCTTTGACTTGTGCCGACCATCCGAGCGCAACCGCACCGTGAGGATGCCGCGATCGTCGCGTTTGCCCGGCTGATCTTGCGCTTCGAGCACGATCGCGCCCGCGCCATCGCCGAACAGGACGCATGTCGAGCGATCGTTCCAATCGAGAAGGCGCGAGAAAGTCTCCGCGCCGATCACGAGCGCGCGCTTGAACGTCCCGGCTTGCAGGAGCGCGTCGGCCGTCCCCAGCGCGTAGACAAATCCTGAGCACACCGCTTGCAGGTCGAATGCCGCGCCGCCGGTTATGCCGAGATTGGCCTGCACGGAAACCGCACTGGCCGGAAAGGTGTTATCCGGCGTGGAGGTCGCGAGCACGATAAGATCGATCGAGCCGGCATCCACATGCGCGTGCGCCAGCGCCGCCCGCGCGGCGCGCGTCGCCATATCCGAGGTCAATTCCCCGGCAGCCGCGATGCGCCGCTCATGGATGCCGGTGCGCTGAACGATCCACTCGTCGGAGGTATCTACTTTTTTCGCCAGGTCGGCGTTGGTGAGAACCTGGTTCGGCAGATAGCTGCCACAGCCAAGCACAACAGAACGGCGTGTGGTCACGAGGCCGCTCCGGCCACCGCCTGGCGAGGCTCCATTGTCGCACCGCCAACCGCCGCAGTAATCTTAGCCAGGAGTTGATCCCGCACTACGCCGTGGCCGAGCGCTATCGCCGCGGCAAAACCCTCAGCGTCGGTGCCGCCGTGACTTTTGATCACCAGACCGTTGAGGCCGAGAAAAACCCCGCCGTTGACGCGGCGCGGGTCCATGCGCGTACGCAATTCTTGGAACGCCGAGCGAGCGAAAAAATATCCGATCCTGGATAAGAATGAGCGATTCATTGCACCTCTGATATATTCGCCGATCTGGCGCGCGGTGCCTTCGGCTGTCTTCAACGCGATGTTGCCAGCAAAACCTTCGGTGACAACCACGTCGACCTTTCCCTTGCCGATGTCGTCGCCCTCGACAAACCCTAGATAGTCGAGATCAGGCGGCTGCCGCTCGCGCAGCAGGCGTCCGGCTTCGCGCACCTGTTCGAGTCCTTTTGCTTCCTCCACCCCGATATTAAGGAGGCCGACGCTTGGCCGTTCGAGGCCGAATAAGATCCGCGCCATGGCCGCGCCCATGATCGCGAGGTCGGCGAGATGCTCGGAATCGGCGCCGATCGAAGCCCCGACATCGAGAACAATGGACTCCCCGCGCAGCGTCGGCCACAGGGCCGCTATCGCGGGCCGATCGATCCCAGGCAACGTCTTCAACGCGAACTTCGACATCGCCATCAGCGCGCCGGTGTTGCCAGCGGAAACGGCGATGTCGGCTTCGCGCTTTCGCACCGCCTCGATCGCCAGCCACATCGACGACTTGCGCCGCCCATAACGTAAAGCTTGGCTCGGCTTGTCATCCATGCGCACCGCGAATTCGGCATGCGTTATCCGCGAAGCAGATTTCAACGCCGGATATCGGGCGACTAGCGGTGTGACCAAGGCGGCATTGCCGAAAAACAGCAGTTCCATTTCCGGATGCCGCGCCAACGCAAGTTCGGCGCCGGCGACCACCACGTCAGGTCCGTGGTCGCCCCCCATCGCGTCGAGCGCAATCCGGACCCTCTGCGACATGAAGTGCCCCACGGTCCTCGAGCGTGTCCAACTCACCGCAACCGGAAGCGAGGCCGGCACGGACAATAGCGGCTCAGCATCCGGAAACAACCGTCATTAGTCGGCATCCCGGCCCTTCTGAAGCGCGGCAAGCGCCGAAAACGGACCGTCGCCGGCGGCCGTCTCCTCGGGTGATTCGAAGACCGCACCCGGCTTTCGCGGATAAGGATCGAGACCAAGGACGAGAAACTCGGTGGCGAGCGCACCGAGATCGACGACCTCGCCGATCAACGGCTCCACGTCATATTTGCTTCCCTCAGGGCGAATTGCGGCGCCACCAGACTCCGCAACGGATGCTTGCGGGGCAAAGAGGAGATCGACGTCTTCGGCAACTTCATTAGCAACCGGCTCGAGCGTGACAACGCAAGTCTGGCCCACAGTCGCGGCAATCCGGCCGATGACCCGCAACCCGCCGCGTTGCCGGTTCACGTCGAAATTGGCTTCGAGACGCGTCAGATCGCGCAGTCCCGCCGCCTTCGCTATCGCTGCGCGAACTTGGGAATCCGCGGTCAAGTCGAAGTGCTCGCCGAGCTCAGGCACGTCTTCGACCGCGACAGGGAAATGCCAGGGACTGGCGGCACCCCGCTTGGCGTCATCCATGGTTAGCGCTCGGCGTTCGCGAACTTCGCTGGATCGGGGAAGACAAGGCCATTGGCGAAGGCATCGACGTATGCATCTTCAAGTTGCGCCGCCGCGGCGCGCGTGTAATCGGCAAGCCGAGTCACTCTTGCCTCGAGGGCGTCGATCTCGAAGATATTGCGCGCCAGCGCGTTCTCAAGCGCCCCCGGATCGCTCCCGTCTAGCGCCGCCTGATAGGCGGCCTGGCGGCCGTAGAACTCCTCGCCGAATCGCCGCATCCGCCGTGGAACTCCCATATCGCCAACGCCCATCTCCCGCAGATTTGCATCGAGGTCCCGGCAGAAGGTATCGAAAAGAAGCTGTCCAAGTGATTCGCCGCGCCGCCGGCCGCCGAAAGTTCGAGGGGCACGAGAACGTCGGTTAAGACTACGCAGCACCAGCACCAAATGCAGCACAAGCAACTCGAACCTGCCCTGAACGGTGTCCGGTATGCCGTAATCGCGATAAAATACGCCTGTGCGGGCCTGCGCCACGATCATGCCATAGAGAACATGAATTCTATTGTCGTGGACGCTTCGCCGAAACGCCGGTAATATCATAAAGATAGCTCGTCAGTACCAATTTGGCCGCCGCTTGCGCCAATTTGCGGCGGTCGGTGGGGTAAGACAGGGCGCTCAATAACACAAGGTTGAATGCGAAGGATGCTAAGCCGTTTCCTGCAGCGGGGGCCGAGCCGCAACGCCGCACGCTTCACTGCCGTTCTCGCGCTCGCCTTATCGCTGGGCGGATGCTTTGGCGAGACGTTTCAGCGTGGCTATGTCCTGCCGGACGGCGCGCTCGAGCAAATTCGGCTTGGCGCCTCGCAAGAACAAGTTCTCATTGTGCTCGGCACGCCGTCCACCGTCGCTACGGTTTCGGGCGAAGCGTTCTACTACATCTCACAACGAGCCGAACGCTCGATTTCATTCATGCCCGCTGCGATCACCGATCAGCGCGTTGTCGCCGTTTACTTCGATAAGGACAGGCGCGTGGCGCGGGTCGCCTCTTACGGCATCAAGGACGGCAAAGTGTTCGACTTCGTCAGTCGCACGACGCCGACGGCGGGCTCTGACATCAACTTCGTCAAAGCGCTGTTCGACTCCCTGGCGAACGCGCATATCGGACTGCCGTTCTGACGCCGCCGCTCGTCGACGCCAAAAGCGAATAATCCGGACGCCGGCGACCGCCGCGAGAAGCGCTAATGCGCAAGCACGGCGAGCAGCAATAACGCAACGATATTGGTGATCTTGATCATCGGATTGACGGCCGGCCCGGCGGTATCTTTGTAGGGGTCTCCGACGGTGTCACCGGTAACGGCGGCTTTATGGGCCTCGGAACCTTTACCGCCGTAATGACCGTCCTCAATGTATTTCTTGGCGTTGTCCCACGCGCCGCCACCCGACGTCATTGAGATCGCGACGAAAAGGCCGTTCACGATCACGCCCAGCAACATCGCGCCCAATGCCGAGAAGCCGGCCGACTTACCAGCCGCGCCACCGCCGGCGATGAAATAGATGATGAAATAGCCGACGATCGGCGACAGCACCGGCAACAACGACGGCACGATCATCTCTTTGATCGCGGCGCGTGTCAGCAAGTCGACGGCACGCCCATAATCGGGTTTCTCCGTGCCTTGCATAATGCCGGGCTTCTCGCGGAATTGCCGGCGTACCTCCTCGACGATGGAAGACGCGGCGCGTCCGACCGCCGTCATGCCCATCGCGCCGAACAGATAGGGCAACAATCCGCCAAACAACAAACCGGCGACCACGTAGGGATTGTTGAGCGAAAAGT
>DAIUEQ010000056.1:0-17113 GCA_036845025.1 Xanthobacteraceae bacterium
AGGAAGAGATCATCTTCACCCGCAACGCCACCGAGGCGATCAACCTCGTCGCCTATACTTTCGGCCGCGACCGCATCAAACCCGGCGACGAGATCATACTCTCCATCATGGAGCACCATTCCAATATCGTGCCGTGGCATTTCTTGCGCGAGCGCCAGGGCGCGGTGATCAAATGGGCGCCGATCGACGACGAGGGTCATTTCCTCATCGACGAATTCGAGAAACTGATCGGCCCGCGCACCAAGATGGTGGCGATCACCCACATGTCGAACATGCTCGGCACGCTGGTGCCGGTGAAAGAAGTCAGCCGCATTGCGCATGCCCACGGCGTGCCAGTTTTAATCGACGGCGCGCAGGCCGCTGTCCATTGCGATGTCGACGTCCGCGACATCGACTGCGACTTTTACGCATTCACCGGCCACAAGCTGTACGGGCCAACCGGGATCGGCGTTCTTTACGGCAAATACGATCACCTCGCCGCGATGCCGCCGTTCAATGGCGGCGGCGAAATGATCCGTGAGGTGTTTCAGGACCGCATCACTTACGGCGACCCGCCGCACAAGTTTGAAGCCGGCACGCCTTCGATCGTACAGGCCATCGGGCTTGGCGCCGCGCTCGACTATGTCGCTTCCGTCGGCAAAGCCCGGATCAGGAACCATGAGACCGGACTGACGCGCTATGCGCAGGACCGATTGCGTGAAATCAATTCGCTGCGCATTTTCGGGACGACAAAGGACAAAGGGCCGATCGTCTCGTTCGAAATAAAGGGCGCGCACCCGCACGACGTCGCGACCATCATCGACCGCTCCGGCGTCGCCATACGCGCGGGCACCCACTGTGTCATGCCGCTCCTGACGCGCTTTGGGCTCACGGCTTCTTGCCGCGCGTCTTTCGCGATGTACAACACCCGTGACGAGGTCGATCTTCTCGCGCAAGCCTTGATCAAGGCACAGGATATTTTCGCATGACCGACGAAACAAAACCGGCTGCGGCCGAAACGGGCGCCGATCCCGCGCTCGGCGGAAGTGCTGCGACCAATACTACGGCTGCCGGAAACACCGATGTGACGGCTGCCGGAAGCGTGGCCGATCCGAGCCCGGCGGCACTTCCCTCTGTCATCCCGGCGGACGAACTGGCGCGCCTGACCGACGAGATCGTGACCGCGTTGAAGACCGTCTACGATCCGGAAATTCCGGCCGATATCTACGAGCTTGGCCTGATCTATAACGTCGACGTCGATGACGACCGCGGCGTGAAAATCAAAATGACGCTGACGACGCCGAATTGCCCGGCGGCGGCGGATTTGCCCGGAGAGGTGGAGAACGCGGTCGCGAGCGTGCCCGGCGTGCGCGAGGCCAAGGTCGATATCGTCTGGGATCCGCCTTGGGATCCGAGCCGGATGTCGGACGAGGCGCGGGCCGTGCTCAATATGTGGTGAGCGAAAGCGTGAGTTGCGCGCCGATCGCCGGCGCACTACATCGAGGGAGTGCGGTTGTTAAGCGTTTCGAGCTAAAACAATTCGCAACTGGAACGAGGACGTTGTCATGGCGACTGCCCGGCCGAGACCTCAGGTGATGCGGCTCACTGACGCCGCCGCGGAGCGCATCAAGACGGTGATGTCGAACGCCGATCGGCCGATCGCCGCCGTGCGCGTCGGCGTCAAGAACGGCGGCTGCGCCGGCATGAGCTACTTCATGGAATATGCCGACGCGGTAAATCCGCTTGACGAGGTGATCGAAGACAAGGGCGTGCGCATCCTGGTCGATCCGAAGGCGGTCTTGTTCCTGCTCGGCACCGAGATGGACTACAAGGTCGACAAGCTGGCGGCGCAATTTACCTTCAACAACCCGAACCAGACGGCGGCCTGCGGCTGCGGCGAGTCGGTGCAGATCGAGCCGGCAACCGACGCGGCCGGCGCCCACGCTTAACGGCTGGTCGGTTTTTTCAATTTCGCTGTAGCGGTAAAAGCGCGCCGGCTTCGCCGCCGCGCAGCGGCGGCCGCTGGTATTCCCCGGCCTAAGCCTTGACCGTAACCGGGCGCAGCAAAAAAGCCGGCAAGTGGGAGGCGTCGCCTTCATCGGCGCGGTTTGCGCGCGCCGGCTGCGGCGGGCGCTGCGGGATGCGTGCGATCGAAGCCGAAGCCGGCGGTCGAGGGTCCTTGTGCCGTCGGTTGGAACGGTCGCGGTCGCGGCGATGTTGCGGCGCGTTTGTTGTTGGACGCGACGAAGCGATTTCCGGCTTGGACTCCACTGTAGCCGCGCTGGCCGTGCCGGGTGTTTCGCCCATCCAGGAGATGCGCTCGCCGATGAGTTTTTCGATCGCGGCGACGGCCTTTACGTCATCGCCTCCGGCGACAATGGTGATGGCGGTGCCGGTCTTGCCGGCGCGTCCGGTGCGGCCGATGCGGTGCACGTAATCGTCGGGGTGATGCGGAACGTCGAAATTATAGACGTGACTGACTTCGGGGATGTCGAGACCGCGCGCCGCGACATCCGAAGCGACCAACAACATGACCTCGCCTTTGCGGAATTGCTCGAGCGCGGCCATGCGCGCCGGCTGATCCATATCGCCGTGCAGCGCCTGCACTGAAAAGCCGTGCCGTAATAGCGAGCGATAGAGCGTCGCCACCTCGCGCTTGCGGTTGCAAAAGATGATGGCGTTTTTCAGCCTTTCGTCCGAGCGAATGAGCCGGCGCAGCGTATCGCGCTTTTCATGCGGCTCGCGGCTGGACTTGGCCAAAAGCTGGGTCGTGGCGGCGACCGTGGTTGCCGGACGGGAGACTTCGACGCGGACGGGATTGTGCAGGAATTGTTCGGTGATGCGGCGGATTTCCGCCGGCATAGTGGCGGTGAAGAACAGCGTCTGCCGGGTGAACGGCACCAGCTTACAGATGCGCTCGATGTCGGGAATGAAGCCCATGTCGAGCATGCGATCGGCTTCGTCAATGACCAGAAGCTCGACGCCGCTTAGCAGAAGGCGGCCTCGCTCGGAATGGTCGAGCAGGCGACCGGGCGTGGCGATCAAGACATCGACACCGCGGACCAGCTTACTGTCCTGGTCGCCGAACGAAACGCCGCCGATCAGCAGCGCGACGTTGAGCTTATGCTTGGCGCCGTATTTGGCGAAACTGTCTTCAACTTGCGCGGCGAGTTCGCGCGTCGGCTCGAGGATCAGCGTGCGCGGCATGCGCGCCCGGGCCCGGCCCTTTTCCAGCATGGTTAGCATCGGCAGCACGAAGGCCGCGGTCTTGCCGGTGCCGGTCTGGGCGATACCGAGCACGTCGCGCCGCGCCAGCACGTGCGGGATGGCTTGATCTTGGATGGGGGTGGGGGCTTGGTAACCGGCCGCCGCGACGGCGGAGAGTACTTTTTCGGATAAACCGAGATGCGAGAAGGACATGAACCCTCGGGTTGGGGATCCGCGCCGGGCGCGGAGGCCTCGTGTTGCACGCGGATGATCTGATATCGAATCCGCACGTGCCGATCTTTCGCCGGAACATAGGTGCGAACGAGCTAAAGTCAACCTGCCGCCATGCGGTAAGTTAAGATAACTCCTCTGGTTTTTCCGTACGTGCGAGGAATCGCCGATGCCTAGAGCTTCATCCGAACGCCTGCCGGTGGTTCTTGTTCCCGGGTTGGCTTGCTCGGCACGGCTCTATGGCGACCAAATCCCGGCACTCTGGCCGTTCGGGCCGGTCACGGTCGCCGATCACACGCGCGACGAATCCATCGCGGCCATCGCACGAAGCATCTTGGCGGCGGCGCCGCCGCGTTTTGCGCTCGGCGGCTTATCGATGGGCGGCTACATCGCGTTCGAAATTATGCGCCAGGCGCCCGAGCGGGTGGCAAAGCTCGCGCTCCTTGACACCGCAGCCACGCCCGAAACGCTCCAACAGACCGCGACGCGGCAGGCGCGTATCGAACGCGCCAAGTCTGGCCGTTTCGCCGAGGCAATCGGACTGATGTTCCCGACTTTGGTGCATCGCGATCGCCACGGCGACGAGGATCTGAAACGGATCGTCGATCTGATGGGCGAAGAGACCGGTGCGGACGCGTTCGTCCGCCAGCAGCACGCGATTATGATCAGGGCGGATTCGCGGCCTTCGCTCGCGGCTATTAGTTGTCCAACACTGGTCGTGGTCGGCGATGCCGACGAACTTACGCCGCCGGCGGCGGCGCAGGCGATTGCCGCCGCTATTTCCGCCGCGCGCTTGGTCGTCATCCCGCAATGCGGGCACCTATCGACGCTGGAACGGCCGGAAGCGCTGAATGCGGCGCTGGTGGAATGGATGGCGTCGTAACAGCGAGCTCTTTTTTACACGGCCGGCATGTGCGCGATGAGCTTGTCGAGCGTGATCGGATAGTCGCGGACGCGGATGCCGGTGGCATTATAGATAGCGTTGGCGACCGCGGCGCCGACGCCGCAAATGCCGAGTTCACCGACGCCTTTGGCCTTCATCGGCGACGACACTGGATCGGTCTCGTCGAGGAAAATTACGTCCTGGTGCGGGATATCGGCGTGCACCGGCACTTCATAGCCGGCGAGGTCGTGATTGACGAAAAAGCCACGGCGTTTGTCGACCACGAGTTCCTCCATGAGCGCCGCACCGACACCCATGGTCATCGCGCCGATCACTTGGCTGCGCGCCGCTTTCGGATTGAGGATGCGGCCGGCGGCACAAACCGCCAGCATGCGCCGCACCCGGATTTCCGCCGTTGCGGCGTCGACCGCGACCTCGGCGAAATGCGCGCCGAAGGTCGATTGCTGGTACTTTTCGCCGAGGTCGCCGAATTCGATCTTGTCTTCGGCTTCCATGCCGCTTGCGCCGGCCGCGTCGGCGAGCGGCACGCTGCGATTGCCCGAGCGCACCATCCCGTCGGCGAACGTCGCGTCGGCGGAGTTAAAGCCGAGCTTGCGCGCGACGGCATCGCGGAGTTTGACGCAGGCCGCGTAAACTCCCGCGGTCGAACAGTTAGCGCCGAATTGGCCGCCGGAGCCGGCGGAGACCGGGTAGTCGGAATCGCCAAGACGCACGACGACCTGCTCGAGCGACACCCCCATCATCTCGGCCGCCGTTTGGCCAATAATGGTGTAGCTGCCGGTGCCGATGTCGGTCATGTCGGTCTCGACCGTTACGATGCCGCGATTGTCGAGCCGCACGCGCGCGCCCGATGCCAGCGTCAGGTTGTTGCGGAACGCAGCCGCGACGCCGGTGCCGATCAGCCAGCGGCCGTCGCGTGTCCGGCCGGGCGACGGATTGCGCTTGGCCCAGCCGAAACGCTCGGCGCCGAGCCGCAGGCATTCGGCGAAATGACGTTGCGAGAACGGCCGCTTCGGATGTTCGGGATCGACCGCGGTGTCGTTGAGAATGCGAAATTCGATTGGATCGAGCTTGAGCTTCTCGGCCATTTCGTCGATGGCGACTTCGAGCGCCATCAGGCCCGGCGCTTCTCCGGGTGCGCGCATAGCGTTGCCTTCCGGCAAATCGAGAACCGCAAGCCGCATTGCCGTCATGCGGTTGGCGCCGGCATAGAGAAGACGCGTTTGACCGACGGCCGTTTCCGGCCCCCCGCCCGGCAAATCGCCGGACCAACTTTCGTGGCCGATGGCGGTGATCTTGCCGTCTTGCGCCGCGCCGACGCGGATACGCTGGATGGTCGCCGGCCGGTGCGTCGTGTTGTTGAAGATCAAGGGTCGCGGCAAGGCTACCTTCACCGGCCGTTTGGCGGCGCGGGCGCCGAGCACCGCGAGCAGCGCGTCGGCGCGCAGCCACAACTTGCCGCCAAATCCGCCGCCGATATAGGGCGAAATCAGCCGGACTTTGTCCTTGGCGATGCCGAGCGTCTGCGCCATGTCGTCTCGGCTCCAGTCGATCATCTGGTTCGAGGTCCATAGCGTGAGCTTGTCGCCGTCCCAGGCGGCGATCGAAGCAAACGGCTCCATCATCGCATGGGCGTGGTCAGGCGTGCGGTAGGTTTCATCGAGCTTGACGGGCGCCGCGGCGAATGCGCCGGCAAAATCGCCGGCGGCGGTGTCGGCGGGGCCGCCGAAGCTCGGCTCGGATTTGATCGCGGAGTCTTTCGCTCCCGCAAGGTCGAAAGTGCCGTCGGCGGAAACGTAATCGACTTGGACGAGCTGCGCGGCGGCGCGCGCCTGTTCAAACGTTTCGGCGACGACGAGCGCAATCGCCTGATGATAGTGTTCGATCTTCGGGCCGCCGAGGAGATGTGCGGTATTGCGCGAGGCCTTCTTGAGCTTGCCGGCGTTCTTCGCGGTCACGATGGTGATTACGCCCGGCGCAGCTTCGGCCTTACTGAGATCCATGCCGGCAATGCGGCCTTTGGCGATAGCGGAGCCGACGACGTAGCCATAAGCCTGGTTGGCGACGACATCGTGCCGCTCATAGGCATAGGGTGCGGTGCCGGTCGTCTTCAGCGGGCCGTCGATGCGGTCGGTGGGGTGGCCGATGACTTTGAGCTGATCGATCGGATTGGTGGTCGCGGGGGTATCGAAGCGCACGGCCTAAACCCTCGCTTCGCGCAGCACTGCGGCGAGTGTGCGCTCGACCAGCGGCAGCTTGAAAGCGTTCTCGGCCGTCGGTTTGGCCCCTTCGAGTAATCGCGCCGCGACAGCCTTGGCGCCGCGCGGCATCTCGGCGTCGGCCGAAGCAACGCGCCACGGCTTGTGCGCGACGCCGCCGAGCGCGACGCGGCCCGAGCCGTCGCGCTGTATGATGGCACCGACAGAAACCAGCGCGAACGCATACGATGCGCGATCGCGTACCTTGTGATAAACGTGCGTGCCGCCGATGGGCTTTGGCAGCGTCACCGCTGTGATCAGTTCGCCCGCCGCCAACACCGTTTCGAGTTGCGGCGTATCGCCGGGCGCATGGTAGAATTCAGCAATCGGGATCGCGCGCGAGGCGCCGTCGGCGCGCAGCGTTTCGATCGTGGCGTCGAGCGCCATCATGGCCACCGCCATATCGCTCGGCTGGGTGGCGATGCAGCTTTCGCTGACGCCGAGCACCGCGTGCCCCCGGCTAAATCCGCGGATCGCCGCGCAGCCGCTGCCGGCTTTACGTTTGTTGCAGGGTTGATTGGTGTCGTAGAAATACGGGCATCGCGTCCGCTGCAACAGATTGCCCGCGGTCGTCGCCTTGTTGCGTAACTGGCCGGATGCGCCGGCAAGGAGCGCGCGGGCAAGCAGGCCATAGTCGCGGCGCACGCGCGGGTCAGCGGCAAGGTCGGTATTGCGCACCAAGGCGCCGATCCGCAGGCCGCCTTCGGCGGTCGCCTCGATCCGGTCGAGCTTGAGGCCGTTGACGTCGATTAAATGCGCCGGCGTCTCGATTTCGAGCTTCATCAGGTCGAGGAGATTGGTGCCGCCGGCAATGAATTTCGCGCCGGCAATCTGTGCGGCCGACGCCGCAGCTTCGGCCGGCGAATGCGCGCGCTGGTAGGTGAAAGACTTCATGCCTCAGCCTCGGCGATTTCCGTGATCGCTTCAACGATGTTCGAATAAGCGCCGCAGCGGCAAATGTTGCCGCTCATGCGCTCGCGCAGCTCGGCCGCCACTGCCTGCGGCACGGCGTTGAGATCGGCGCTGACATGGCTCGGAATGCCAGCCTTGATCTCGTCGAGCACCGCCACCGCCGAAACGATTTGTCCGGGCGTGCAATAGCCGCACTGATACCCGTCATGTTTGATGAAAGCTCGCTGCAGCGGGTGCAGATGCTCGGGCGTACCCAGGCCTTCGATTGTGGTGATGGCATCGCCCTCGTGCATCACGGCGAGCGTCAGGCATGAATTGATCCGGCGGCCATTGACCATGACGGTGCAGGCGCCGCATTGACCGTGGTCGCAGCCTTTCTTGCTGCCGGTAAGATGCAGATGCTCGCGCAGCGCGTCGAGCAACGTGGTGCGGGTGTCGAGATCGAGCGCGTGGCGAGTTCCGTTCACCACGAACGAGACGTTTGGCATTCCAGGCTCTCCAGCCTTTTGGTTTCAGCGTTGGGCGACCAATCAAACGGCCGCACCGGCATAAACCGGGATCAACGACACTCTACATATAGGGTTCCAATCCCTGGACTGCTCGTCGCGAACAGGGCGCGCGGTGCAATCGGACAAGGCGCGCCTTAGCTCTCCGGCAGCGTGAAAACCGGGCAGGGTGCCGCAATACCGCGCAGTTCATGGCTGCCGAGCGCGACGAGCGGTGCGTCGGTTTCGGCGGCGAGCGCGCCGGAAACAAGTACGGTCTTGCCAAGCACCTTGCATAACCCTTCCAGCCGGCTCACCAGATTGACCGAAGGCCCAATGGCGGTGAAATCGAGCCGGTCGGCGGCGCCGATATTACCCCACAACATTTCGCCGAGATGCAAAGCGGCGCCGAACGGCAGCGGCGGCAGTCCCTGCGCCCGCCGTTCGCCATCGAGATGCGCCATCCCGGCGCGCGCGGCTTCGACTGCGCGCAACGCCGCCTCGCACGCCGGACGCGATGCGCCGCCGGTGACTGGAAAGATCGCCAAGATGCCGTCGCCGATGAATTTCAGCACTTCGCCGCCGAAAGCTTGGACCGCAAGTGCGATGCGGTCGAACCAGGCATCAAGCGCGGCGATCACCACCGCCGGCGGATGATCTTCAGACAACGCGGTGAAGCCGCGCAGGTCGGCATAGAGGAGGGCGGCTTGAATGGTTTCGCCGGGATCGCGGCGCATCGGCGCGGCGAGAACGCGCGCCGCGCTTCTGCGCCCAAGATAGGCTTCGAGCGCGGCCCTGAGCGTTGCGCGCGCGGTCAGAGCGGCAAGCGGCGCGGCGGAAAAGCGCGCCGCCTGCCGCAACGTCTCGGTCTCGTCTGCCGTGAATTTACGCGCGCCGATCCAGCCAAGCGAAGGCGCGTCCGCCTTCGGTCCAATCGCATCCTCGTGCACCTCGCCGGCGGCGAGGCCGCGGAGCCAGCGATGGCCGGCTGCATTGGGCGAGGGCACTTCAAACCGCGCCGCCAATTCCGCCGGTGCCAGCGCCAAAGCCTCGCTGACTTGGCCGTTGTCGCCGCGCCATAGCCACGTTCGCTGCGCAATCAGCGGGTCCGGAACGGAAAGCGTCAAAGCGCCGCCGGCCAGCGGCAAACCGTCAGCAAGAAGATGCCCGCCGAGCTCCGCCAGAAACTGTTCGGCACCGGCGACCTCGGCGGCGGCATCCACCAGCCAGGCGAGTGTCGGCGATAGTTGCATGGTGCGATCATGAAGCGGCCGCGCGGGCGTTGTCACTCTTTAATCCGCAGCGCCATAATCCGCAGCGCCATGCCGAGCGCCGCAGGCAACGCCGGCGCAACGTCAGCGGCGCGCCGCTTCTCCGCCATTATCAACGCCGGGATTTCCGCCGGTGGCAGCAACGGCGAGGCGATCCATATAATACGCCCAGCCGGCGTCGTGGGCCGCACACTGCGCCGCGTTTGGCAATCCGCTATGCGTGAGCCGCACCAGCGTGCCGCCATCGCGCTCGGCAAGATCAATCTCGATCAGGCTCGAGCCCGGCGGCACTTCCTTGCCGGCTTCCCAGCCGAAGCTGTAGGCGAGGCGGTGCACCGGCACGACTTCGCGAAACGCACCGCGAGCGACACGGGTCGGGTCGCCGGCCACGCCCTTGACGAGATAGAGGCCGCCGGGATGCGGCTCGGTTTCGGCCTCGGTACCAAGCCAGCTCAAAATCCGTTCCGGATCGGTGAGAAAGGCGAACACGGTCGCGCGCGGCGCGGCAATCTGCACTTCACGCTGGACGACGAGCGGATCGGCCATCGATGCCTCCTGTTTCGGAGATCGTTTGTTGCGTCTCCTTGTCGATCATATGACAGACTTAATGCCGAGACCGACGCGCCGGGAGTTACAAGTGTGGCGGGATTCCGTGTCAACGGCCGGCGTCCTGCGTGTGGTAATCTTTTTTAGAGACGAAACCGCGGTAGGAAGTCCCGAAAGAAAGGGCTGCCCCCGAGGCGTGCCTGTTTCAGCGCAGGGAGATACTCGTGCCGCATTATACCGTCGCAGTCACGTTGCTCGCCGTCGCGCTCTATTTCTTCATCTCGACCCGCGTCGCCACGGCGCGAGCCAGGTTCGGCGTCAAGCTTCCGGCAACCACGGGGAATCCCGATTTCGAGCGAATCTTTCGCGTGCACCAGAACACGCTCGAGTGGCTGCCGACATTCCTGGTGCCACTTTGGCTTTGCGCGCTTTACCTCAACGACGCCGCTGCAGCGGTCCTCGGGCTTATTTGGATCGGCGGCCGCATTCTTTATTACCTCGGCTACCGCGAAGCCGCGCAAAAGCGCTTGCCCGGATTCTATATTCAAACCGTGGCCTGCCTTTTGTTGTTCATCGGCGCCATTGCCGGCCTTGTGATGCATTGGTGAGTGCGCGCGCCGCATGCCGATTGTTAAATATGAATACTCGGCCTTTGTTTTGGAGTTGGTGAAAAATCGAGGCGTCAGCGGCTGGAGTTATAAACCGGCATTTTGACTTCGCGGCGACGGGCGCGGATCCGCAGCTATAGTTTCGTCTTCGCAATCAGCGCCGGCGACGGACGCCGGCGTTACCGCGGCGAAAACAGTAGGAAGCAAAGCAATGAAGACGTTGGCAGTAACAGTTGCAGGATTGGCGCTGGCCGGTGTGACCGGCGCGAGTGCGCAAGATTATCCGGTGCCGTATGGCGCGTTCTATCCGTATGCCGGCCTGTATATGGCGGCCCCGGTCGGCGTCGCGCCTGTCGTCGCGCCGGCTTATGCCGGCGCCTATGTCCCGGGGCCTGTTCCGGGCTCCGTGGTAGTGAACGCCTACACCGGGCGATGGTGCACGTTGCAGCCGGACGGCTGGCACTGGTGCTGGACGCCATAGCGCCGGCGCAAGCAACGCCGCCATTTCGAGCGGCCGGCTAAGATATTTCGCTTGGCGTTTTCTTGATGCCTCATCCTGAGATGGCCGCGACAGCGGCCCTCGCAGGATGAGGTCGTTTGGTCTTGTCGCGCGTCGGAATCCATAACCAAGGGTCGTCGCGCAACGGCTTCCGAGCCAAAGTCTTCCACACCGTGACTATAGATTACGGGCTCGCCCTGTTGCGCGGTCCGGAATGACGATATGCAGCGGTGTGCCATGACCAAGCGAGGAGGATGCTATGAGACAGATAGCGCCGATTGCAGTTGCGGCTACAGTCGCCACGGTCGCCGGTGTCGCGGCCTATATCGGGTCCGCGTCCGGACAGTCCAGTGGAGAGCCGGCGCCGATCTACGGCGTCAAAATTCCCGACGGGTATCGTGACTGGCGCTTGGTCTCGGTCAAGCGGCTGACGGGAGCACAAGATAAATTCAAGCAGCTGCGCGCCGAGCTGGCCAACGATATTGCGTTCAAGGCGTTCCGCGACGGAACCCTGCCGTTCCCGGATGGCTCAATCATTGCGGCGCTGCATTGGAAAGAAGACTCCTCGGATTCAGACAACCAACTCTTGGCCGCCGGTTTCCCCGGGCTCGGCCTCAAGTCGACATTTGCCGGAGCCGCCTTGAACGCCCAATTCATGGTCAAGGACTCAAAGAAATATGCCGCGTCCGGCGGCTGGGGATACGCCGACTTCACTAAAGGCAAACCCGGCGACGAGGCGCTGCATAAAACGTGTTTCCCCTGCCACGCACCTGGAAAAGATCGCGACTACGTTTTCACCCGCTACGTGCCGACGCCCGGAATCGAATGACGACCGGCGGGATCGCCGCCGATATCTCATCGCGTCGGCGACTTCCGTTATCGGCAAATCGCTTCAATCGCGGCAGCTCGCGGCAGATGAGCAAATCAATGCCGGAACATTCTGCATGGATGCCGCATTGATAGCTCGACGGCCCTCTGAACGCGCAACCGCGAACAAATAAGCCGACCCATGGAGGCAGCGATGCCGAAATTCTTGCTTTTGACCGGCGCGCTTTTGCTGATGCCGGGTTACGCGTTCGCTCAAGCTCCCAGCGCAGACCAATGCCAGCAAATAAAACAAGCGGTCGCCCAATATGGCTATGCTGCCGCTCGGAAGCACGCCTTGGAAACCTATGGTCCTGACGCCGTGAAGGTCGGCGATCAATGTTTCGCCGGCCACCACCGGACCGCTTACGCTGGGCATCGCAAGACGGCTTATAAGAAGCATTCCAACGGCGCGTCGCGGTCGTGAACTTTCGGTAGTCTCATCGTAGCCAACGCATTTGCCGACGCTCTCCTAAACCCGATATATTTACGCAATTGATCGCGATTGACGGCGTATTTCTACGCATTTCAGCGCGTTGCGAAATGTGTTCTTCTGAGCGGTGACCTTGGATCATCACAGCCGGGTTAGAGCCGCACAGATGAAGAAAAACGTTGGAGCTTTCCTTAGCGACGAATCGGCAAGTGCCGCCGTTGAGTACGGCGTTTTCGCCGCCGGCATTTCGGGCGCCATCTTGATGGCGATCAAGGAAATCGGACCCAAACTCTACGGCACATTTTCCATCATCGTCGAAGCTTTGCCCGGCGTCGTGGCTTTTGGACTCTGAGCCTATTCGATATTTCGAGCTGACCGGGCGGGCAGGGCGCGGGGCGGTCACTTTACACAGCCGATTGTGGCGGCGACCCGGTAACAGGGTTGCTACTATCCGCAAGCCGCGAGAGTGACTAAAATCCGCCTCGCGTTGGGATTCGCCCCGGGAAAAGCGGTTTAGCAGAGCATGACAGATCGATTGACGAAGGCGCGGTTCATCCGCCGCCGCGCCACAGGCGTCCGCGTACCAGCCGAGGCGATGCGATGGGCATCCGTCGCCGGGATAACGCTCGCGGTCACGGCGGCGCTTGCGGCGCCGACCGCGGCCGCGCCGCGGAACAACGCGCCGGCCCAGCAGGCGCGCCCCGCCCGGGCGACCGAGGCGATCGCCCCTCGCGAGGCCGGCGAGCCGATCATGGCCGTCGTCTCGATCAAGAGCCAGCAGGTGACCTTCTACGACGCCGACGGCTGGATCCTGCGCGCGCCGGTGTCGACCGGCACGACCGGGCGCGAGACCCCGGCCGGCGTTTTCGCCGTGGTCGAGAAGGACAAGGACCACCATTCGAGCCTTTACGACGATGCCTCGATGCCGAATATGCAGCGCATCACCTGGAGCGGCATCGCACTGCACGGCGGACCGCTGCCGGGTTATGCGGCCTCGCATGGCTGCGTCCGGATGCCGTTCGATGTTGCCGAAAAGCTGTTCGATAAGACGCGGATCGGCATGCGGGTGATCATCTCGCCGCAGGACGCCGAGCCGGTTGATTTCTCCCATCCCGCGCTATTCGTACCGAAGCAGGAAGCGATCGACGCCGCGCCAGCCCGCGCCGAAAAGCTGAGCGCCGAGGCGGACGAGGCCGCCAAGGCGGCCGCCGCGGCGAAAGCCGCGATTGCCACCGCAAAGCGTGACGCAGCCGCGGCGCCTTTGGCTTTGCGCAAGCTCGAATATTCCAAGAGCCGCGCCGAAGCCGAGCTCGCTTATGCCGAGCGGGCGCTCGCCAGCCCGGCCATGAATGCCAAGTCCGACGAAGCCAAGGCCGCGGCCGAGAGCGTGCAGCAAAAGGCGGCCGCCAAAGCCGAGGAATTGCGCGGCGAAGTCGATGCCGCCAAGACCGAGCTGAAGACCAAGCAGAGCGCTATCGCTGACGCGCTTGCGCTCGCCAAGACTACCGAGGCCAAGCGCATCGAGACCGCCAAAATCGCCAAGGACGCCAAGCTCGCGCTCGAGCCGGTGTCGGTCTTTATCAGCCGCGCCACGCGTAAAATTTACGTGCGCCGCGACACCCATAAGGCGGAGCCGGACGGCGGCGAGCGGTTCGAGACCCTCGAATTCCCGATCAACATCGAGAATCCCGGCAAGCCAATCGGCACCCACATCTTCACGGCGATCGCGCGCACCGATGCCGGCTTGCGCTGGAATGCGGTCACCATCGACGGCGGCGACACCGCCAAGGACGCGCTGGATCGCATCGAGTTTCCGCAGGAGGTGCTCGATCTCGTTGCGCCGACCGCCTTGCCACGGTCCTCGATCATCATCTCGGACGAGCCGGCAAACCGCGAGACCAACTATCGCACCGAGTTCGTCGTGGTGCTCAACAACCAGCCGCAAGGCGGCCTCGCCATGCGGGCGCGGCCGGAGGATCATCCCGACGGGTTTGAGAACGCCGGCGGCTTCTTCTCGAGCTGGTTCAACAACGGCGGCTTCCAGGACAACTCCGCGCGGCCGCGCGGCGCATGGGGTTCCCAGGACAGTGCGGCGCGCCAGCCGCGCGGTTTCGGGTCCTCCTATCCCGGGCAACAAAATTCGTGGTGACGGCGCGGTCACGCTGGCGGTAGGCGGCGCGGTGTCGGCGTTTCTCTCTGGGCTCGCGGCCACGCCTAAACGCTGCTAGTCCCGCACATGGCGATTTTGCTGGTGCGGCACGGCGAAACCGATGGCAATGCGGCGCGCATCCTGCAGCGCCCCGACGTGCCGCTCAACGCGCGCGGGATGCGTCAGGCAGGAGCGCTGGCGCGGCGGTTGTCGGCTCACGGTTTCGTCCACATCCTGTGCAGTGACTTGTTGCGCGCGCGGATGACGGCGGCGCCGCTCGCTGCCGGTCCAGGGATGACCATTGAAGAAAGTCCGCTGTTGCAGGAGCGCAACTTTGGCGACCTGCGCGGTAAGCCCTATGGCGAATTGCCGGAAGATCCTTTTGCACCCGACTTTGTGCCGCCGAACGGCGAAGATTGGCCGACGTTTCACGCCCGCGTCGCGCAAGCCTTCGATTTGATTGTGACCCGCCGCCGCGCCGTGAACGGCACTCTGGTCGTGATCACGCACGGTCTGGTCTGCCGGGCGCTGGTCGAGCGGCACGCCCATGTGCGCGAGGGCATTTCCGTTCCGCAGCGTTTCGATAACACCGGCGTCACGGCGCTGCATCAAGACGCGCCGCATGCAGCGAGCCTGATCAACTGCACGGCACATCTGACGGCGGAGCACGAGACCGGCCGTTCCGGAGCGCCGGCCTAGGCTGTTTGGCGGCGAGATCGAAACGGCCGCTCCGCGCAAAGGCAAATCGTCATTGCTGGACTTGATCTGGCAATCCATGCGACCGGCACGTCTGCACCATGGACCACCGGGTCAAGCCCGGTGGTGACGATTGAAGGTTGCTTTCTCTTCCTCTCCCGCAAAGAGGCGAGCGAAGAAGTTAAACGTCCAGCGCCTTCTCATCCGCGAACTCGGCGCGTTCCTGGATGAAGGCAAAGCGCGCTTCGGGCTTGGTGCCCATCAGCCGCTCGACGGATTTCTCGGTATCTTTCTTCGCATCTTCGAGCAGCACGACGCGGAGCAGCGTGCGCTTCTTCGGATCCATGGTGGTTTCTTTGAGTTGCGCCGCCATCATCTCGCCCAGCCCCTTGAAGCGGCTCACTTCCACCTTGGCGTTGGCGTGAAACTCCTTCTTCATGATTTCGTCGCGGTGCTTGTCGTTGCGCGCGTAAAAAATCTTGCCGCCGTGGCTCAGCCGATAGAGCGGCGGCACTGCGAGATAGAGGTGGCCGTTGTCGATCAGGGGACGCATCTCGCGATAGAAGAAGGTAATGAGCAGCGACGCGATGTGGGCGCCGTCCACGTCGGCGTCGGTCATGATGATGATTTTGCCGTAGCGCAAATCCTCGTCGCGGTAATGCGCGCCGGAGCCGGAGCCGAGTGCCTGGATCAAGTCGGCGAGCTGCTGGTTCTGCGCCAGCTTGTCCTTGCCGGCGGAGGCGACGTTGAGGATCTTGCCGCGCAGCGGCAGGATCGCTTGCACGGCGCGGTCGCGCGCCTGTTTGGCCGAGCCGCCGGCGGAATCGCCTTCGACCACGAATAATTCCGCGCCCTCGGCAGCGGTGTTGGTGCAGTCGGCGAGCTTGCCGGGGAGGCGGAGCTTACGCACCGCGCCCTTGCGGGCGATCTCTTTTTCGGCGCGGCGGCGAAGGCGCTCTTCGGCACGTTCGACCACGTAATCGAGGAGCTTGTTGGCCTGCGTCGGATTGCCGGCGAGCCAATGGTCGAACGGGTCTTTGATCGCCTGCTCGACAATCTTTTGCGCTTCGGCGGTGGCGAGCCGGTCTTTGGTCTGGCCCTGGAATTCCGGCTCGCGGATGAAGACCGAGAGCATCGCGCCGGCACCGGTCATCACGTCGTCGGAGGTCACGGGCGCGGCGCGTTTGCCTTGGCCGATGCGCTCGGCGTGGTCTTTCAAGCCGCGAAGCAGCGCGGTGCGCAGGCCGGATTCATGCGTGCCGCCGTCCGGCGTCGGAATGGTGTTGCAATACGAGTTGATGAAGCCGTCGGTGTCGGCGGTCCAGGCGACCGCCCATTGCCCGCCGCCATGAGCGCCGACCTTGCCGGCCGAGCCGGTGAAAATGTCGGGATGAACCAGCGTTGCCTCGGCGAGCGTTTCCGACAGATAATCCTTAAGTCCGTCGGCGAAGTGAAATGTCGCCTCTTCGGGCACGCCATCGGCGCCGCGCAATAGCTCCTTGGCGCACGACCAGCGGATTTCGACGCCGCCGAACAAATAAGCCTTCGAGCGTGTCATCTTGAACACGCGCTCCGGCTTGAAATGCGCCTTGGCGCCGAAAATTTCCGGATCGGGCCGGAAGCGCACCTTGGTGCCGCGGCGGTTCGGCGCCTTACCGGCGTCCTGCAATTTGCTCTTCGGTTTGCCGCGCTCGAACGCCATGCGATAGAGCTTTTGGCCGCGCGCGACCTCGACCTCCATGCGTTCGGAGAGAGCGTTGGCGACCGAGACGCCGACGCCATGCAGACCGCCGGAAGTCTCGTAGACCTTGGAGTCGAATTTGCCGCCGGCGTGCAGCGTGCACATGATCACTTCGAGCGCCGACTTGTCCTTGAATTTCGGATGCCGATCGACCGGGATGCCGCGGCCATTGTCGGTGACGGTGATGAAGCCGCCGACCTCCATCTCGACTTCGATCCAGTCGGCGTGGCCGGCCAGCGCCTCGTCCATGGCGTTGTCGATCACCTCGGCGAACAGGTGATGCAGCGCCTTCTCGTCGGTGCCGCCGATATACATGCCGGGGCGGCGGCG
>DAIUEQ010000057.1:0-16841 GCA_036845025.1 Xanthobacteraceae bacterium
GCGGTGGCGCCCCTATCACGCGGCGTTCGCGAGCGCCGGCATTCTGTATCAAGTCTGGTGGGCGCTGCGGCAGTTTTACGTGTTTTGATTTCGGTGATTCCTCCCTGCGAAGCGGGGGGGACCACACGAAGCGTGGTGGAGGGGGCAAGTTTGCTGCGACAAGCAAATGCTTGCCCCCACCGGCTTGCCCTTGCTCCGCCTTTCCCGCATGCGGGGAAGGATAAAGACTACTTCGCCGGCCGCAGCTTCACGTGAATGTTCTTTTCCTGCGTGTAAGCGAGCATTTCTTCGAAGCATTCCTCGCGGCCGATCCCGGATTGCTTATAGCCTCCGAACGGCGCGCCGAGGAAATGCTTGGAGACTTCGTTGATCCACACGAAGCCCGCTTGCACGGCGCCGGCGGTGCGGTGCGCGGTCGACAAATCGTTGGTCCAGATCGACGCGGTGAGGCCGTATTCGACGGCATTCACCTCTTCGAGCATTTTGGCTTCGTCGCTCCATTTGAAGATCGACAGCACCGGGCCGAAGATCTCCTCGCGGGCGATGCGCATATTGGGCTGCACGTCGGCGAACACCGTCGGCTCGATGAAGAAGCCCTTGGCGAGGCTTGGGTCGGCCGGCTTGCCGCCCCCGTGAAACAGCCGCGCGCCTTCCTGCTTACCGGATTCGATGAAGCCGAGGATGCGCTCGTATTGCGACTTGGAAATGATCGACCCCATGGTCGTCGAGCGATCGGTGGCGATGCCCGGCTTGAAGTGGGCGATTTTGGCTTTCACCTTTTCCAGCACGGCGTCGTAGATCTTTTCGTGCACGAAGGCCCGGCTGGTCGAGCCGCAGGATTGGCCGCACCACGTGAAGTTCATGCCGCCGACCACGCCGCCGGCGACATCTTCTGGATCGGCGTCGGGGAACGCGATCAGCGCGTTCTTACCGCCGAGCTCGAGCATCACCGGTTTGAGCGTATCGGCAGCGGCTTTCATGACCGCGCGGCCGGTCGGCACCGAGCCGATCAGCGCAATCATGGCGACGTCCTTGTGCGTCGTCAGCGCGGAGCCTGCTTCGCGCCCGCCCGGCACGACATTGAAAACTCCCGGCGGGAGAATATCGCCGATAAGCTCGGCAAGACGCAGCGACGACAATGGCGCCTGTTCCGGCGGCTTCATGACCACGGTGTTGCCCGTGGCCAGCGGCGCGCCCGCCTTGCCGGCGCAGAACATGAACGGATGATTGAACGGAATGATACGGCCGACGACGCCGCGCGGCTCCCGCACCGAAAAATTGACCACGCCCGGACCCATCGGAATTGAAGAGCCCTTCATCTCGGTGACGAAGCCGGCGTAAAAATCGATCATCGCGGCGGCAATGGTCGCATCCATGACCATCTCGCTGACCGGATTACCGCAATCGGCGGCGTCGATCAGCGCCAGTTCGTCGGCGCGTTCGCGCAGCACATTGGCGACGCGCTTAAGGAGCCGCGCCCGCTCCAGCGGTGGCGTGTTGCGCCAACCGTCGAAAGCCTTCTTCGCCGCGCCGACGGCGGCATCGATGTCCTCGGCGCCACAATCGGCGACGCCACCGAGCGACTCGCCGGTGCCCGGATTGATCGAGTCGACGTGGCGGCCGGATTTCGGCGCGTGCCAGGCGCCACCGTAAAACGCGTCGCGATGGTCAGGCAGACGCAGCGGCTCGGCTTTGAGCGATTTGAGCGGGACTGCGGTATTCATCGGCGTTCCTCCACTTTTAGTTTTTTGCCCGCGTCATGGCCGCGGTCATGGCAGCGTTATAACCGGGCTCGACGCGCACATCGACCACGGCAACTCCGCCGGAATCAACAACCGCAATCGCCTCTTTCAGCGCCGCGGCAAGCTTCTCGGGATCGCCGACCGGCCCAAAACCTTGCGCGCCTTGCGCGCGGCCCATGGCGGCGAGGTCGATTTCCGGGTCGGCCATGCGTTGGCCGATCCATTTGTTTTCAACCGGGCGGGTTCGCATGCGCGCCATGCGCTCCTGGTGCAGTTCGTCGTTGTAGAACGAGCGATTATTGGCGATGACGAACAGGACTGGGATTTTGTAGTGCACCGCGGTCCAGATCGCGGTGACGCCCATGAGGTAATCGCCGTCGCCGCAAATCGCGACCGGCAGCCGGCCGGAATTCTTCAGCGCCAGCGCCGCACCGACTGAAATACCCGGACCGCCGCCGACACCGCCACCGCCATCGGAGCCGAGAAAATCGAGGGGATGGCGGAAGGTCCACCAGCGGTCTTCCCACGACAGCGGCAGATGGGTCAGGCTCGTCGGCCGATCGCCAAGAACTTTGTGGAGCGCCCGCGCAATGTGCTCGTTGGTAAAGCCGGGCGGCTCGCGATCAGGTGGAGGCGCCGGCCGCTCCTTGGCGACGCGCGGCCGCGCGCCGCCGATTTCGCGCACCAGCTCCGGCACGACGAGATCGGGATCGGCGGAGAGAAAAAGGTCGACCGGCGGCAGCGCCTGGTAATCCATGCTCCAGCCGTTATGGATGCGGTGATCGAGCGAGACTTGGATGATCTTGGCAGACGGCGCGAGGCCCAGGCCGCGCAATGCACCGGCGAGATCGACCCAATCGAGACTCAAGATCACGTCGGCGGTGCGCAGTGCCGGTACGGTCTCGAGCGTCACGTCGCGCGGCGCGCCGGCATGCAAGGGATGATCGGTCGGAAAGCTCGCGCCAATTTTTAGATCGGTGACGACGCTGGCGTTGAGCGCTTCGGCAAGCGCAACGCGCGCCTGCCAGGGTTCCTCGCGACGCGAGGCGCGTCCGGCCAAAATCACGACCTCCTTGGCCGATTTCAGCAGCGCCGCGGCTTCGCGCAGCGACTCCGCCGTCGCCGCGGTCGCGATCGGCGGCATATAGCGCGCCGCGTCGATCGCCGGCAGCGGCTCGGCGAGCTTGGCTTCCTGCATTTCGGCGTCAAGGTTGATGTAGACCGGTCCTTGCGGCGCGGTATTGGCGATCCAAGTGCCGCGCAGCAGCGCTTCGCGCGCGGCGCCGGGCGAAGCCGGCTGGTCATCCCATTTGGTGTATTCGCGCACCAGTGCGCCCTGATCGCGCGCAGTGTGGATCCAGTCGATCCACGGCCGGCGCTTGACAGCATCCACCGGTCCGGTAGCGCCGAGCACCAGCACTGGCATGCGGTCGCACCAGGCGTTGAACATCGCCATGGTGGCGTGCTGCAGCCCGACGTTGGAATGCACCGCTGCGGCCAACGCCGTACCGGTCACCTTGGCGTAGCCGTGCGCGATCGCGACCGCGGCTTCCTCGTGCACGCAAAGCAGCATTTGCGGCGTGGCATTGCCGAGATAATTGACAATGCTGTCGTGCAGGCCGCGATAGCTCGCACCGGGAGTGACTGCAATATAGGGAATGTCGAGCGCGCGCAGCGTCTCGGCAACAACGTCGCTGCCGAAGGCAGGCGCGTTGACGCCGGCCGGCCGCGGACGTTCGAGCGCGGCTATCGACGCATCGGCGGCAAGCGATTTATTTGTGGGTTTCGCGCTCGCGGACGGCGAGGGGGACATTCACGGGCTCCTTGGCGGGGCAGCGATAGCATTGATCGAACCGGATCACGAGCCCTGGCGCAAGCGGGCCAGAAGCCCCACGCCTGCATAGCCGTCGGGCGGATCGATGCCGCTTTGCCGCTGGAAGTTGCGCACCGCTACCATTGTGTCGCTGCCGGCACGGCCGTCCGTGCCGCCGGTGTCGAAACCGCGCGCGGTAAGCCGCTGCTGAATTTCCTGCACCTCGGCTAGCGTCGGGGCGCGTTCGCTCCCGGGAAACTTCTGGGCGAATTCGCCACCGCCCACGATGCGGTCGCTGAGATGCAGCAAAGCGAGCGTGTAATTCATCGACGGATTGTAACTGTGTACGGCAGAAAAATTCGGTCCGAGCAGGAAGGCGGGGCCGCCGGGGACCGGTGTCCACGGCCGCGCCTTTGTTTTCGTATCCGGCAGCGGCTCGCCGTCGGCGCGGACGGCGCCGAGTTTGAGCCATTCCGCGTAACTGTGCGCCGCATGGCCAGCGCCGGACGGTAGCCGCACCTCATAGCCCCAATGCTCGCCGCGCCGGTATTTGCCGCGCTCGACAAAAAACTTGGCCGTCGTCGCTAGCGCGTCGTCGGGCGGCCCGAACGGAGAAATCTTGCCGTCATGGCGATAATCGATGCCGAGATGAAGCCAGACTTCCGGCATCCACTGCGTGTGGCCCATCGCGCCGGCCCAGGAGCCGACCATCTCGGCGGGTGTACTCCAGCCATTTTGGACGATCGTGAGCGCGTTGATCAGTTCCTGTTCCCAATAGCTGCGGCGATGCGGCTCGGCCCAAGCGAGCGTCGCCAGCGAGGGAAAGACCGGACGCATGTAACGTTCCTGGACGACCGGATCGCCGTAGCTCGATTCAATTCCCCATACCGCCAGCACAACGCCGCGCTCGACGCCGAAATCGCGTTCGATGCGCCCAAGGAGCGCGTCGTAATCGCTCGCTTTTTGCCTGCCGGTGATGACGCGCCAGTCGGAGACGCGCCGATTGAGGTACTGCCAGAGTTGTTCGGTGAATTCGGGCTGGCTGCGGATCGCATCGAGCCCGGTCGGATCAGGGCGCAAACCGCGCATGGTGCGGGCGTAAGTTTCCTCCGTGATTCCATGCGCCGTAGCTTTGGTGCCAAACTCGGCGATCCACTGGTCGAAAGGCAACCGCCCGGACGATTGAGCGCCGCCCGTGCTCGGCAACATCAGGCCGGCAAAGGCGCCGGCGATGGCCTTTAAAGAAGAGCGTCTGGCAATGCGGAGCGCCGGCGGCGTCGCTTGTGTCGGGTTTGCCCTCACCTTTGTCTTCACCCGTGCTCCCGCTCTCACGCGCGGCTTGCTGCAGAGCTTCAATCGCGGGCGCGGGTGCACCCGGCGCTCGCACGTCCGGCTCGACAATAGCAGCGAGCGCGGACGGAGCGGTAATGGTTCGGGAATAGGCCGGGGACGGCGGGATCGCCGGTGCGGCGGATTGCTCCGCGCTCTGCGGCGGTACGGGTTCTTGCACGGCGGCGACAAGGCGGTCGAGGCTTGCGGCAAAGCTTTCAACGTTGAAATTCAATGGATCGTCGTGGCCGTTGCGGATGTCGGCGTCGAGGGCGGCGTGAAAAGCCGGAACGAGCCAACGCCCGGCGCGTACGCTGGCGATGGTGTAAAGCAGCGCCAGACGGTCATATTGCGCGGCGGTGAAGCCGGGATTGGGGGCAAGCGCGTCATCGCGTCCACGGCGCGATGAGCTGCGGCGCGGCTGAACCAACTCGGTGTGCAGGAACAGCCCTTTCAGCGCGCCGGAAAAATTCCCCCCAAGTTCGAATTTGGTCTCGCGCCAAGGGGTTGCCAGTTCGTGGTTGAGCAGCATTCCGCCGACCCGGTTGACGACGACATGGGCTTTGCCGTGCCCGTCCGAGCACTCGAAATGGGTGAGGTCGTTGATGCGCGAAGTGTCGTCGATGTCGGCGGGAAACGAACGTGACCCATAATTCGGGCCGCTGGTGTCGTGGATGACGAAATAGCGCGCCATCGGCGCGTCCGGATCGTTGTCCTTGGCCCGTGATAACGGTTGCCACAGATAGGCGGCAAAATCCCATTCGAGGCCTTGTCTCGATAAGAAGGCGCTCAGGAGCTCTCGGCGCGGCAGCCCGGTGTCGGCGCCGACGCGGCTAGCCAGCCCGGGCGGCAGGCTTTCAAGCTCGGGGCCAAGATTTCGCGAGGCATCGACGCCCCGCATCAGGCATCTGGCCTGGTCGACCGGCGTGCCATTAAAGCTCAACGTCGCGGGATCAAAGTTGCAGCGCCCCATCGTGCGTAGGAACGCCGTCGGCCGGAAGTGATTAGGCTTGCAATTGGCCGCCCAGGCGGCAACGGGCCACCCGGCCACCAGCGCTCCTGCGAGCATCAGGCCGAGAAAGAAGCGACTATTGCGGCGCTTGGCCAAAATCCGTACCGCTCATATTCACAATAAAACACCGCAATATCGACGCGAACCGTCGCGCTGCCAAGCGATCTCTTTCGCAACGGGCTTTCGACAAGGGAATTTTTTCTTCGCAAATGCGTTTCGATAGCAATGAAAATCAGCGCAATAGGCTTTCAGAGAACGCGCCATGGTTGCGCCCGTCTGGGGCGCATGGCGGAATTGACGAAGCGGATGAACGCCGCCTCTTACGGCCGTAACGACCGCGGTTTATGTTATCGATACGCCAAAACCCAGTCGCGCAATGCGCGAAGGAGCGGACATGAATGAGGTTCTTGAGCGGCCAGCGCTACCGGAAACCATTCCGCAGATCGAAGCGACCCTGAATTACCTCATCAATACCGGCGAGAAAATCGTCACCGAAGCCGGCCCCGGCGGAACGGCAGATACGCGCGGCGGCAAGCCCGACCCACACCGGGTCGTGCTGCGTAACGGTCGCCCCTTCGCCAAGGATTTTAAGCTCGAGCGTGAAGGCTTCCGCTTCGTTCCGCACGACACCAAGGTTGTCGACTTTTTCGACGATGCCGAGGTGCGCCGCACCTACTATCCGGAGATGGAAGCGCTGGTGAAAGCCGAAAGCGGCGCCAAGCGCGTCGTCATCTTCGATCACACGCTACGAACCGCCGACGACGCAGTGCGCGAGGAACGCAAGATCCGCGAAGTGGTGCCGCGCGTGCATAACGATTACACCGAATGGTCGGCGCCGCAGCGGGTCCGTGATATTCTCCCCGACGAAGCCGAGGCGCTGCTCAAGCGGCGTTTCGCCGTTATCCAGGTATGGCGTCCGATCCGCCTTCCAGTCGAAAGCTTTCCACTGGCGATTTGTGACGCGCGCAGCGTTTCGGACAACGATCTGGTGATTTCCGAGCGCCGCTACCAGCACCGCGTGGGCCAGACCTACGCCATCACCTTTAATCCGAACCACAAATGGTTCTGGTTTCCGCGGATGCGGCGCGACGAAGCGATCGTGTTCAAGGTGTTCGATTCAGAAAAGGACGGCCGCGCCCGCTGGACCGCGCACACCGCATTCAACGATCCGACCTCGCCGCCTAACGCTCGGCCGCGCGAAAGCATTGAAATTCGGACGTTGGCATTTTTCTAAACATTCTCTGCGCGGCACGCCAAAGGCGCGGCATCCATAATCGGCCAAGTCCGGAATAAGCTAAATCCGAAGTAAGCCAAGTCCCGAAGTTTGACTTCAACCGCCCAAACGCGGAAACTGGCGTTGGGGACGGCGGGCGATATTTGCCATTCGATCAAGCTTGGTTTGACGGTATGCACGTTCAGGGCCGTCCGATGCCTAATGGCGACGAGAGCCGAGAAATTCGTTCCGCACCGGCCGCAGATCTCGGTGGGGTGATGGCGGGCGAACTTCGCGACGAAAAATGGCTCACCGAGGCGTATTCAATCATTGAAAGAAAGACCGAAATACAAACGGTCGTCACTGAGCTTCGCGATTTTCTCAACATCGATCATCTGGTCTATTACACCTCCAAGTTTGGCGGCAGTCCGTCCACCGATCCTTACATTCGATTGACCTATCCGGCGTCATGGCTGGCCCGCTACCTAGGGATGGGATACGCCGACGTCGATCCAATCCTTCGCGAGGGCTTCCGGCGTACGCTGCCGTTCGAATGGCGCGAACTTGAAGCCGGCGATGCTGGCGAAGCGGCGTTTTTGGCCGATGCGGCCGCGCACGGCGTCGGTCCGCATGGCTACTCTATCCCGGTCTCGACCAAGCACGGGCATCGCGGGTTGTTTGCAGTCTCGTTTTCGCGCTCCGCAGAAGAATGGGCCGAGTTTTTAGCGATCACGCAGTCGGCCCTGATCCAAATCGCCAACCGGCTGCATGGCCGTGTCGTGCTTGAGCTTTTTGGCGAAGATCGGCCGCGCCTGACACCGCGGGAGCTTGAGTGTTTGCGCTGGATCGCGCTTGGCAAAGACACGACCGCAATCGCCACGATCTTGAGCATTTCTCCGCACACCACCCGCGATTACGTGAAATCCGTTCATTACAAGCTGGATTGTGTCACCTCGGCGCAGGCCGTCACCAAGGCGGTCAAGCTTGGGCTGCTCGTCATATGACGAGCACATAAATTGCAATCCGTTTTTTCAATCAGTTCGTAACTCGCAGTATTTCATAAATTTTCAGCCGAACTTTTCGGCTCGCATTGCTGCGACATCAAGCCTGCCATTTCGTGCGTGAGGCGTTTGCGGCTCGAACCGCTGATCATTTGAGGGAGTCGGCGAGTGATTGTCGTTGTCGAAAGATCGAACGCGCACCGGCATGCGACCTTGCTGGAGAAAATGTTTCGCCAGCGGGCCCGTTTCTTCCACGACCGGCTTAAATGGGATGTGCAGGTCGTCGATGGCCAGGAACGCGACCGCTACGACGATGCATCGCCGGTCTATATCATTTACACCGACGATCTTCGCAGCGAAGTGAAAGGAAGCTTGCGCCTCCTGCCCACGACGGGCCCGACGCTTGCGGCCGATGTGTTTTCAGACACGCTGCCCGATGCCGTGCATCTTAGCGCTCCGACCATTTGGGAATGCAGCCGGTTCTGTCTCGCCGAGACCGTGCTCGCGAGTGGAATCGAAGCAATCGTCTTTACTTCCAGGGTCTTGATAGCGGCGTTGGGCGACGTCGCCATGCGGGCGGGGATTGAATCGATCATCGGCAATTTCGATGCTTCCAAGCTGCGGCTTTACCGGCGGATCGGATGTGAGGTTGAGATTCTGGGCTCGACGGCAAGATACGGCAGTCCGGTTTATCTTGGGCTGCACCACATTTCCGAAACGATCGTGTGCCGCGTGTGGGAAAAGCTGAAGGACGACCGCTTGGCATCGGCGGTCGCCCGCGAAATCGGCGTAAGCGCCACTGACCGGCTGCCGCGCCGATCGCCTTTTCGCACCGGTCGCAATCGATTACCGGATGTGCCGGAATTGCCGCCGCAACGCGCCGCGACCTCGGTATTGCCAATGTCGGAAAACAGTCCCAGCAGCAATTAAGCGGGCGCGTAGCGCGCCGGCTTGGGCATCGCCGTCGCGGCTTAGCCCCGACGGTCTCGGGCAAACTGCCCGCGACGGCGCCAAAATTTTTCGGTCCCCACCCGGCCGCGTGCGGACGTTCCGGCATCAATTGCGGCCATCGCGTTGAGAAGAGCGGCGGCGGCCGTGCGTTCGCCGCCGCTCATATTGCCTTGTTCAAGTTTTTCTCCGCCAATGATTTTCACCGGCTTGCCGTCGGCCCGCCGAATGCTGGCGCGCCATTTACCCGGTTCTTGCTCAAATGCCCGCACGACAAATCGCTTGTACTCCATACGTTACAGCACCGAAATTCTTGATGGTCCGCCAATGGGCAAACAACATGGCGGCCGGAAACAGCGGCGTCACTCCCCCATTTGAGGGGGACGAACGAGAGATCGCGAAGTGACCGCGATCCCCCCCAAGTTGGGGATAGCGCGCTTGGATAGAGGTGATATGCAACTGCTCAACGAGACGCAGCGCTGACAAAAATAGCGCTGCGGAGAAACGCGCCTTCGCGCGCTCGCAGCAAAAATACCAAAAGCCCTGTTTCGTTTCGCAAGCTTTACGAATGCCGGACCTCCAGCCGAAATCGCGGCCTACGGTTCAACGGAGAGGGGACGGAGCATGTGCGAGAAGTGTTGCTGCCCATATTTGGTGCCGCCGTGGTGGGTAACCATGGGGGTGACGCCGCCACAGCACGCGACGACAACGAGCGCGCCTGCTGCTTCAGCTCCTCCGTCCGTGCCATCCGCGCCGACGCACACGTCCACCCCATCACCGCCGCCCCCGCCACCTCCGCCTGCGCAAACCACTCAGCAATCAAGCAGCGGCGGCAGCTCCAATAGCGGGCTCGGCGGAGTGGTCAGTGGACTTCTCAATACGGTAGCCGGTCCGATTAGCGGTCTTCTCGGCCTGTTGTGAGGAGACGATCGCCCATGAACACCGAATCGAAAATGATGATCGGGTTGTTGAACGGTATTATGCCGGCCGGCACTCCGCTAACCGTGCAGATGGAGATTCAGGTCCTCGAGCTGATCGGAATTGTGAAAGACCCAGAGCTCATCAAAAAAATGAAGCTTCTGACCAGCATTGCGCCGGAGGGCGCGCCGGCAACGCTGCACGGCCTGTTTCAGCTCATTGGTGGTCTGATGCACATGAGTTCGCGCGCCACCAGCGAGAACCACACGGCGATCGATGAATCGTTGGATATCCTCAAAGACATGCCGGACGTCGCACTGACCTATGGAACGTTTATCGCCATATGTCAGACTTTGCTGGAGTTTAATCATCGACATCACCCGGAGTCGCACAACCGTCACCGTAAGTCTTAAAAGCCGCGCCATGAGACGGAGATTAGCCCCCGGCTCGGGCGGCCACGCTCGGTTACCCTTCTTATCGCGGCATCGGGGTCTTGACGGAGATCAAAAAGCCTAACGGCCGGCAACTGGTCGAACGCCCAGCGCTTTCCTAATCCTCGCCGCGACGCCGGCGCGCCATCGCGAGCGTCAGATCCCAGGCGTTACGGATGTTGACAAGGGTCAATAGCAAAAGCGCCCCGGCAAGCGCATTCAGCCCGAAGTCCTTTCCTAGATAGATCGACACGGCTGCCGCTAGCAGCGCCAAGTAGCCGATGCCGGGCAACACGCCGTAGGCGAAATAATCCTCCAGATAATTCGTCAGGTCAGTGCGCACGACCTGGATGGTGATGTAAGTCGAGATGCTTGCGCCAATCAAAGCCGTGGCGCCGATCAACGCCGCGAAAAATCTGGCTTGATGCGATGGAAACAACGCGACCGCCGACAAAAAGAACACGCTGGCGAAATGCACGACGATCGGGCTCATGAAGGTGCGGGTCGCCGACTGGCGTTCTTCGGTCAAGTAACCGGCGCCGAGCGAGACGGCGACGAACAGCAAGGCCAGCAAGGTCGCGGCGGCCGTTCCTACCAGCACATAGAAATCATGCCAGTCCTTCAGTGCTTCGGCAGCCCACATATTCAAATCCCGATAATGCCGGCGCGCCGCCGAACGTTGCGCGTGGCGTTGCCGGCGGCGCATATGCCGCTTGATTTCACCGGTCTCGCATAGAGCATAACAGCGGGTGCCTTCACTCTAAGGGTTTCCGCCCCGTTTAAATGCGGCGAAAAGCCGGGATTGCGGCGTCCAATGTGGGCGTCGCATCGGGTCATAGCAATCCCGCGAGCTTCGACGTAGCGCTCGGTGTTTTTTGACTAATTGCACGTTGCCGCTGACATTGGCTATCCTGCTCTGCGGCATTGACCTCAATGTGGTCGTCAGTGGCATTTTCTGGAATTTGCTGGTCACAATGCGGCTGCCACAACGGTGGTTGATCGCTGATGGTTTTCTCGCTCCGCCATTCCGGCTCGGATCCTGACCTTTCTGATAGCGATTCAACTTTGTCGTCGCAAATCTCGCTGCGAAGCGAAGCCAGCGACACGATCCCGGTCGTCGTTGTTCTCGTCGTCGCCGTGGTATTCGCGGCTTCGATGCTGGTCGAATATGCGGCAAATCCGGGAGAGCTTTGGCACGGCCTATTGCAAGACCGTAACGTCCATTTCGACGCCGCACTTCAATTGGCCGTGGCAATGCAAGATTTCGATGTCTCGACATTTTTAACGCTCCTTCTTCACCCTCATATTTGGCCGCCTGCCGCTGACCTGTCGCTCGCGGTGGTTATGATCCTCGATGGCATGGATTTGAAGCTCGCAATCCTGCTCGATGTCGTTAGCTGGACGTGCGTGGCGGTGCTGGTTTTTTTGATTGCACGCCGCCTATTTTTCGATCAGTGGACCGGAAACGTTGCCGGCGCACTGGCGGTCACGTTTGCGTTGGCAAGTCCCGCTTTCAGGCTGCTCGGCGCCGACGTCATGTTGGAAGCACCCGGCGCAGCACTGACCGCCTTTTGCCTCTACGCTTATATTCGTGCTCAAGGAAAAACTTCCGCCCAGAGCGAGCGTTGGTGGGGCGCGCTGGCGATCGGCTTAACCGTGCTGTTTTTCGAAAAGTACAACTACTGGCTAATGATCGCGCTGACGCTGGCGATCGCTTACGTCTCCGGGGATTTATCGGGCTGGCTGCGGTGGATGCGCACTCACGCCGCCACGGCTGCGCCGGATATGATGCGCGCCGTACTCTGCGATCCATTCATTATCGCAGCCGCCGCTCTTGTCGTTCTTGATATCGTCATTCGCGCCAGTGATCTGACCACCGTTGATTTGTTTGGCGTTCACGTCGTGGTTCGAGATACATGGAAAGATGTGGCGACGATTATTTGGGCGCTGTTATTTATTCGCGCCGTCCTGCTGTGGCGAAAATACCGCGAGCCTTTCGATGTTGCCTTGGGATTTGCCGGACGCCGCGTGTTTTACTGGCATCTTTTTCCTATCGGCGTTTTTTTCTTAATTCCGAAGCGCATTGTCGATGTCTTTTGGTTTGTTGGCGCCAATTGGGGCCAAAAGCCATTTTCGTTTCGTCCTCTGCATGCCTTCTCGTGGCAATGGCTCGGTTTTTCCCAAGGCTTTCACGTCGCGCCGTGGATCGCCATATTGGTACTGGCCCTGGCGGCTGTGACCGTCGTCGGTCTCAGACGGCTGGAAGTTGGCGCGCGTGCCGTACTGCTCCTGGCCGTCCTGTCGGCGGCGGCTGTGATCTTGCATCCAAACCAAGAATGGAGATTCCAGGCCAGCTGGATTTTCTCGGTATGGATTCTCGCGGGGACCGGCGGCGCCCTCATCCTGTCGTTGCTTACGGCGCGTTTTGGAACATTTGCGCGCGTCGGTATCGCCGCGGCCGCGGTTGCGGGTATTGTGGCGAGCGAAAGCCGCTATGGCTGGGGCGATATGGCCTATGCCGCGGCGTCACATCCCCGGCCCGGCGAGCCGACCGACCTTGATTTCGCCAAGGCGTACCTTCCCTATGTCCATGGCGGAAGAAAGGTTGGTTTTCTTACGACGCTGGCCGAAAACAACTTTTATGGATGGACATTGCGCGAAGACTGTCGCTGTGCGGCGAAAACATACGCTCCGGCGGAGGAGCCGGCCTGGTCTCGCGAGCAGTATCGCGACGCGACCGCAATATGGCTGATGCAAACCGCGGTCGACTTTATCGTCGCCATCGACGCGCGATCCGGTGAAATACCGGACCCCGGCTACGACGCCCTCGCGGGGCGGATTGACGCGATCAAACAGGATGCAAGATTTCGCGCCGTGGCATCGGTGCCGGTGCCGGCGTTCGACGCCATGGTCACCGTCTTCCAGCCCCGCTGACGATTGTTTCGGAAGGCGACAGTTAGTCCTTCGCCCGCTCGATGTAGCTGCCGTCAGCGGTATTGACCACGATCCTGGTCCCGGTGGTGACGAATGGCGGCACCATAGTGCGCACGCCGTTGGAGAGGACGGCAGGCTTGTAGGAGGAGGCTGCGGTCTGGCTTTTGATTGCGGGCTCGGTTTCTGTCACTTCCAGCGTGGCGCGGGGCGGTAATTCGATCGCAACCGGCACACCCTCATGCAGGCTCAGCGTGACTTCCATTTCCGGCTGCAAATACGCCGACTGATCACCGATGATATCGGGCGGTACGGCCACCTGATCGTAATTTTCCATATTCATGAAATGGTAGCCGTCGCCGTCTTGATAGAGGAATTGGTGCTTGTGGTCCTCGACAAAGGCGCGCTCGACCTGCTCCGTGGTCTTAAAACGCAGGGAGAGCTTCACGCCATCGGCAATCCGCCGTACGTCCATTTGCGTGACCGGTGTTCCTTTGCCGGGATGAATGCTCTCTGTGGTGACGATGACGCCGAGCTTGCCGTCGACCTCCACGATATTGCCTTTTCGCAGCGAGCTGGCGATGACTTTCACAGGTTCCTCGATGTTGTGGTTTAGAAACAGGCCGCAACATAGCGATCTTGGGCTAGATCGCCAGCTATTTCCTCGACCCTGCTAGTACAAGGATAATGTCCGCCAACTCGCCCGCCGCTTCGCCCGTATGGGCTACGCATGTCCATGCCGGCCGCCGGCCGTTTTTGCTGGGTCGGACGCGGATTATTGCGGCGTTGCGGGCCTGGTTTGCCCAACGGAGCTTCATCGAAGTCGAAACCGGCATAGTGCAGGCGTCGCCCGGCAACGAGACCCACTTGCATGCATTCGCCACGACGCTTTCGGCGCCGGACGGTGGATTGTCCGCCCGTTACCTGCGCACGTCGCCCGAATTTGCCTGCAAGAAACTTTTGGCGGCAGGCGAGCCCAGGATCGTCGAATTCGCCAAGGTTTTCCGCAACCGCGAGCGGGGCGCGCTGCACCACCCGGAATTCACTCTGGTCGAATGGTATCGCGTAGGCGAGCCGTATACGACGCTTATGTCCGACTGCGCGGCTGTCCTTGCCGAGGCGGCAAAGGCTGCCGGAACGAGGCAGTTTTCCTTCCGCGGCCGGTCGGCGGATCCATTCGCGGAGCCGGAGCGAATGAGCGTGGCGGAGGCCTTTGCGCGGTTTGCCGGGATTGATCTCGTGGCGACGCTCCATCCCGGCGGCGGCGACCGCGCTGCATTAGCCGAGGCCGCCAGCGCGTCCGGCGTGCGCATTGCCGCGGACGACACTTGGGGCGACATTTTTAGCCGCGTGCTGGTGGAACGGGTCGAGAGCCGGCTCGGCATCGGCCGCGCCACCATTCTCGACCAATATCCGGCCGCGCACGCAGCGCTCTCGAAAACTTCGACGGCCGATCCGCGTATCGCCGAGCGTTTCGAGCTTTACGTTTGCGGCGTCGAGATCGCCAACGGATTCGGCGAACTCAACGACGCGGCCGAACAGCGACGCCGGCTCGAATGGGAAATGGCGGAGAAAGAGCGAATTTACGGCGAACGTTATCCGCTGGACGAGGATTTTCTTGCCGCGCTTTCGGCCATGCCGGAGGCTTGCGGCATTGCACTCGGGCTTGATCGTCTGGTCATGCTGGCGACTGGCGCCAAGCGCATCGAGCAGGTGTTGTGGAATCCCATGCCGGAAAAGTTGTCATGATAAACACAACGAAACTTGGTCTTGCTGGCCTTTGCGAGGGCGCGCTGTTGCCGGATGCGCGCTTGGCGGAGCTCGAAAAAATCGCTGCGCGTTATGCCGTCGCCATTACGCCGGCCATGGCCGATTTGATCGACCCGTCGGATCCGCACGATCCGATCGCCAGGCAATTTGTGCCGGACATCCGCGAACTCGAAACCTCGCCGCAGGAGCGCGGCGATCCGATCGGCGACAATGCCCACAGTCCTATCGAGGGTATCGTCCATCGCTATCCCGATCGGGTGCTGTTAAAGGCCGTCAACGCCTGTGCGGTCTATTGCCGGTTCTGTTTCCGGCGCGAAATGGTCGGACCGGGCCGGGGAGGGCTCTCGCCGGCCGCGCTTGCCGCGGCGGTCGACTACATCCGCGACAATCCGCAAATCTGGGAAGTGATTTTGAGCGGCGGCGATCCACTCATTCTTTCGGCGCGCCGCCTCAAGGATTTAGCCGCGCGGCTCACCGCTATCGGCCATGTCAAAGTGATCCGCATACACACGAGGGTGCCAGTTGTTGCGCCCGAGCGCATTTCGGCTGCACTCGTGCGGGCGCTACGCGCGCAAAACAAGGCGACCTTCGTGGTCGTGCATATCAATCATCCGCGCGAACTGACGGCGGAAGCCCGCGCCGCCTGTGCGCGCTTGGTCGACGCCGGAATCCCGATGCTGTCGCAATCGGTGCTGTTACGCGGCGTCAACGACGATGTGGAGACGCTCGGCGCGCTGATGCGGGCGCTGGTCGAGTGCCGCATCAAGCCATATTACCTTCATCACGCCGATCTCGCTCCGGGCACCGCGCATTTGCGCACGACCATCGCCGAAGGTCAGGCTTTGATGCGCGCGCTGCGCGGCCACTACTCGGGCCTATGCCAGCCCGGTTACGTGCTGGATATTCCCGGCGGCCATGGAAAATCGCCCATAGGACCAAGCTATCTGTGCGATGACGGAAAATTGGTCGAGGATTTCAACGGGCGGCGGCATTGCTATCCGCCGGAGCCATGACGCGGTTTAGACGCTGCCCGGTTAGGCGACTGCCTTTTCCAATACCGGGAAAAATACCGTCGTCTCGAAGCCATAGCCGCAGTCGGTGCACGACCAGTTATGGCGCACGGAACGCTCGTTGATGTGTTCCGACCAATCCGGCGCAAGCAGCCAAGCATCGCACTGCGGACAGGCGTTTTTATCGTAGGTGCGTGTGCGTGCCGCGCGATCGAATTGCTGGACCATGACTCCCTCCTGTCTCACCGCTCCCTGGGAGGCGGCGTAGAGGGAGTCTGTGGCAGCCCTATGACCCAAGTGAGTCTGTATGCCGACATTCACGGTTTCGTGGTTGATCGTGAAAGAATTGCGACGATGTGCGTAGCCGCGTTACCTAAAACTCGCGACAAGTTTTATTTTTTGCCAGCGAGTGGCGCCGAGCTTCGGCCCGATGGATGGCGTCCGGCCAAAAAAACATGTCCACGAATTAATGGTTTGGCCACGCGGTGGAAAGGCAGGCGCGCCTAGCCTCTTAGCCGTTAAGGACCTTCTCGGCTCATAGAAACAAAGAGGAGTGTGCCATGAGATCAAGCATAACCACCGCGATTGTCGCCGCTGCGTTCGCATTTTCGGCCAGCGCCGCGATGGCGGCATCGCCGGCCAATCCGATTCCCCACCATGCGCGTGCGCCGCACGCAGTCGCAGCCCAGCACGTGGCAGCGCGACCGCTGGCGCCACGCGATC
>DAIUEQ010000058.1:0-12412 GCA_036845025.1 Xanthobacteraceae bacterium
GAATAACGAATTCGCCGACGATGGGGATGAAACACAGCAGTACGCCCGCAACCATACCGGCGGACGACAGCGGCAAGGTGATCAGCCAGAAAATCTTCCAGCGCGGAGCGCCGAGATCGGCCGCCGCTTCGATCACGGCTTGGTCCATTTTCTCCAGCGAAGCGTAGAGCGGCAACACCATGAACGGCAGATAAGAATAGACTACGCCGATATAGATCGCGGTTTCGGTCGAGAGCCACACCGGCGGCGCTTGCACAATCCCAAGCGCCAACAGTACCTGATTGAGCGGACCGTCGTGCTGCAAAATGTTCATCCAGGCGTAAATGCGAATGAGCAGCGAGGTCCAGAACGGCAGGATGGTGAGCAGCACCAAAACCGCTTGCCAGCGCCGCGGCGTGTGCGCGATCGCGTAGGCGAGCGGATAACCGATCACCAGCAGGATCAGTGTCGAGAAAGCAGCGATCTCCACGCTCTTGACGTAGGACAAAACGTAAAGCGGATCGGAGGCGAGCAAGCGGTAATTGTCGAACGAGAGCCCGGTGAAAAATCCGACCAATCCGCTCCAGCCGGCCGCCAAGTCGAACACCGGCACGTAGGGCGGCTGGGCCAGCGCCGTTTGCGACAGGCTGATCTTAAGGACGATCAGAAACGGGATAAGAAAGAAGACGACAAGCCAGACGTACGGAATCCGCACCACCAGCTTTCGCCACCGCGGCGCCTGGACCGGTGCGGCCGCGGTGTCATCCGCCGTGATCGCCGCCGCCGTCATTGCGTCAGCACGATTGCGGCGTCGGCGGGAAAGCTCACCCACACCTCCTCGCCAACGGCCGCGACGCGGTAGCCGCCACCGCCGACATTGGCGAGTACCGCCTTGATGACGCAACTCTCGCCAACGCGTACTTTGTAGATCGAAGTGTCACCGAGATAACCGACCTCAACGACCTTGCCGGTCGTACAATTTTCCGGCGCCGGCAGCGGCGGCTCGCGGCCGACGCGGATTTTTTCCGGCCGCACCGCGACCCCTACGGCCGCGCCCGGCGTCGCATCCGGGTTGAGCGCGGTGCGCAAGGTTCCGGCCGCCGTATTCTCGACGCTGCGGCGGTCGTCGCCCAGCCGGCCTTCAAACAAGTTCACCTCGCCGACGAAATCGGCAACCCAGCGCGACTTCGGTTGCTCGTAAATTTCCGGCGCCGGGCCGACCTGAACCAGCCGGCCCTGATCCATGACGCCGATGCGGCTAGCGACCGTCATGGCTTCGCTCTGGTCGTGGGTGACGATGATGAAGGTCAGCCCGAGCTCCTTCTGCAGCGCAACCAATTCGGCTTGGGTCTCGCGCCGAAGCTTCTTATCGAGCGCGGCCATGGGCTCGTCGAGCAAAAGCACGCGCGGGCGCTTGACCAGCGAGCGCGCCAACGCAACGCGCTGGCGCTGTCCGCCGGAAAGCTCGTGCGGACGGCGCTTGGCCAATCCCTCGAGTTTGACCAGCGCCAAAATGTGAGCGACGCGGTAGGCGATTTCGCGCCGCGGCAAACCCTCCTGCTTCAGTCCGAACGCGACATTGGCCTGGACGTTAAGGTGTGGAAACAGCGCATAGCTCTGGAACATCATATTCACCGGCCGCCGATAGGCCGGGATTGCCGCAAGATCGATTTCGTCAAGCACGATGCGGCCGGCATTGGGCCGCTCGAAGCCCGCGATCAAACGCAGCAACGTCGTCTTGCCGCAACCCGAAGGGCCAAGCAGCGCGAAAAACTCGCCCTCATAGATATCGAGCGAAAGCTGATCGACGACGGCCGAACGGCCAAATCGCTTGGTCAGCGATTCAATGCGCAGCAGCGGACGCAAGCTTGGTTCGGTCACCGGCGCAAAAACCTGCTTCGTTTCGACGCTGCTCATCTCCGCGTCCAGCCGCCGGTGGGAAAGCTTAGGAGCCAGTCTTGTAACGCGAGTCGCTCTCAACCACTAGTCGGAGCATTGCGTTTGCCGCCGTTGTGCGCGACGCTCCCCGCGGCAGCACGAACCGTTTGCGCCGACCGTTTTCGCCAAGGATTTGCGCCATGGATTTTCGCGATCGGCATGTCGTCATCACCGGGGGTACCGGCGCGTTGGGCGGCGCCGTCGTCACGGCGCTTCTCGAAGCTGGCGCCTTTTGTCACGTGCCTTGCCGCGACGAAGCCGAAGCGAAGCGATCTCCGCTTCGCGACCAGAAGAAAGTCACGCTAACCGTCGCCGGCAACCTCGCCGAGGAGCCGGCGGTGTCGCGGCTTTATGGCGCGATCCCGCAACTGTGGGCCTCCATTCACCTCGCCGGCGGCTTCGCCGCCGGACCGCTGCGCGACGCGAATGTCGAAACGCTGCACCAGCAAATTCACACGAACTTCTTGAGCTGCCTGTTGTGCTGCCGCGCCGCGGTGCAAGCTTTCGGCGACAACGGCGGCCGCATTGTCAATGTCGCCGCCCGCCCAGCGCTGGAATGGCGAAGCGGTGCCGGCATGGTCGCCTATGCGGCAAGCAAGGCGGCGGTCGCCGCCTTGACGGCGGCTTTGGCCGAAGAGGTCGTCAAGGACGGCATTTTGGTGAATGCGGTCGCGCCTTCAACCATGGACACGCCGGCCAATCGCACCGCCATGCCGAAGGCCAATTTTGACTTATGGCCGAAAGTCGAGGAAGTCGCGGCGACCATCCTGTTTCTTGCTTCACCGGACAACCGCGTCACCCGCGGCGGCATCGTTCCGGTTTACGGCAAATCCTAACGCCGGCGACGACGGCCTCTCCAAGTCGAAAACCAGATACGATTGTTAATCTAAACCCGCACCATCGCGGTGGCGCGGACTCACCGCGCGCCCGCGACGGGATGATCGCGCAGCCAACTGTCAGCGTAAGCGTGCGCCACTTTCACATCGCTTTCGCTGGCGCGCGCAACGGTCTTGGCGTAGGCCTCTTTGATCCAGGGCTCCTTCGGACCGGCGGCCTTGTTGGCGAGCGTCAGCCAAGACAAGCCCCGAGCCACATCTCGCGCAACGCCTCGGCCTTCGACCAGCATAATTCCAAGGGAGGCTTGTGCGCTCGACTGACCTTTGGTGGCCGCCGCCGCGAACCAGCGGGCCGCCACTTTAGGGTCTTTCGCCACGCCGTCGCCGTCGCGATAAAGCCGGCCCAACTCGTATTGCGCGTCTGAATTGGCGAAATGCGTTGCGGCATGCTCCAGCAGGGTACTCGCCTGGCGCGGATCTCGCGTGATCGAGCCTCCGGGTGCGCGCGCTGTAGCGGCAGTCGGAGAGCTCGCGGTTTCAGCATATCCGGATGCAGTCAAAGTTGAAGTCCCCGGCGGACTTCCGGAAAGATAAAATCTCGCGAGCGCTACAATCGCTTCTGCCGTCTCCTGTGCGTGCGGGCCGTCCGCCGGATCATTCCAGTGCTCTTCGGCGACGCGCTTAAAAATGGTGAACGCCTGTGATCGGTCACCGGCGCTGGTACCGCCTAAAAGTCTATCGGCGATCGCCAGTTGCGCCGGAACGCTCTCCGCTTCACTCGCCCGCGGCGCAGGCGCAGCAGTACCGGCCGCCCGGCCAAGCATGTCATTCGCCGGCGTACTCTCAGACAACAGCGGCGATACCGAAGTCGCTCGCTGCTGGGTGTTTTCTTCCAAACGGGGCGACGGGGGAGCGGGCGCAGGTGTCGAGGCCACGGCTTGCGTGGCGACCTTCGGCTCTTCGGCCGCGACAGCCGGTTGCTTTGAACTTTCATAGACCGCACTGGTGGCCGGCGGCCCTACCGGCGCCGTCGACCGGAGCGCGCCGTCGAAGTAGTGAGCGCCGGCGATAAAGGCGACGGCGACGGCCACTACCGGCGCCGTCGCCAATGGCGCAACCGGCCATAAAAAGCCCCGACCTATGCGTCGTAATCGCTCCACAAGACGCCGCCGGCTTGCGCGCCTCGCGCCGCGGCGCAAATTTGCGTCGAACTCGCTTACCAGCGCGCGAGGGCTTTGAGCATCCTCTGCCGCCTCGGCCAACAATTCCTCGGCGGGCGTGTTCAGCACATCTTCGCTCAGCGCATCGGCTAAGCGGGAAAGTGCGTCCGGTCTGAAGTTCGCAACCACGATAGCTTCCTCAGTCCGCCAATTTCTCGAAACGTCGCCGAATTTTCCTGCGCTTGGTCTCGTATTCCACTTTGCTGAGCCCGCTCAAATGCTGTAGCTCCTCGCCTCTCGCGCCATCCATCATTGCGACGACGATCTTCTGAGCGATTGGGTCGTCAGCGAAAAAATCGACCGTCTTGACGGCATCGATCGAGGCTATCGCGCTGGTCTCAGCACACCGAGGATCCGGCAACTCGTCCACACTCTCATGCGCCTCGCTCCTCCATTGCCACGCAATGCTTCGCATGACGCCGACGAGAACCGAGAGGAACGGCGCTTCTCTTGGTAGCGCTCGGCTGCCCCCGATAAGACGGCATACGGCCTCTTGGAACAAGTCATCGTGACCGAAGGACGTCGTTCGGGAATAAATCTTGGCAATCTTCAGCAGAGTTATTTTCTCGGCCTCGGTCAGCGTCCGAATTGCCTCGATAACCTCTGATCGCGACAGTCTTGCCGCTTGGGGCTCATCTTCGGCTGCAATTGAAAGCGTCGTCATCGCAGTCGCGCGCGTCAACTAAATTATGAAGTACCGAAGGTGGATATTTGTTGCGCCTATATGTCTGATTTAGGGCGGCGCCCGATTGTCGCAACGAACAAAAGATCTGACACTGCATTTTTTTTAATGCGCATGTCCGAATCCACCGACTTGCAGCGCATAGTCTCATTGAGGCAACCGCTTGCGACCGACGGCGAGCCGGCATGGTGCTCCCCCCAAAGCACTATGCCGGCGCTACCTGGCTGTTTGAGCAATTGGTCAACGACGACCCCCTCGCGGGGAACGTAAACGCAGCGGTCCGGACGAAGATCCGGCACCGGGGGCCGCGCGTGCGCGAAATCTTGAGCAAACAACGACCGGAAACCCCGACAACCAACGAGGTCGATACAATGATCGCGAATGCGATGCGGCTGATCTCAATCGCTTTTCTCGGCATTTTTGTTTTTGTAATTTCTGAAAGCGCGAGCTGCGCCGAGGATTACAAAATCAGCGGGCCGTTCGCGCATGAAAACCTCGCCGTATATTTTGTCCACGGCCCCTCCCAAGCTGACCCGGTGCCGAAGACGCTCCGGGAAGCAGCGGACAACAACCTTATCGGCGTGACCGAGACGAGGAAGGTCAATCAGCTGATTGTGGAAAATCGCGGCGACACCGAGATCTTTCTTCAAGCCGGAGAAGTCGTGAAAGGCGGCGATCAGGATCGCGTGGTGGGCGTGAGCGCTATTTTGCCGCCGCATTCGGGGCCCACGCCGATCGTCGCTTTCTGCATAGAAAGAGGGCGCTGGTCGGCGCGGGCGGGCGAGAACCACGATACCCTGAGTGCCGGCGGCCGCAGTGTACCGCCGGGCACGGCGAAACAATTTTTGTCGGGAGCGATCAGCGCCTACTTCGGGGCGTTGATCGCCGCCAACCCGGGCGGCGCCCCTACGGATCCTTCCCAAACGACCAACGCGCCGCAGGTCAGCGCAGCGGAGGCCAGGTCCACCAAACAAGCCTTGGAGCGCTTGTCGGCAGAAGTTTCACAGGCACAGGCGCAAACCTGGTCGGAGGCTGATCGTATGCAGGTGGAATTATCGCGCCGATTGCGGGCGAGCGTCTCCAATCCGCGATCGCCGACCAGCTTGGCACTGACGCTGGACGACAAGCATCTTCAAGCTGCGGAAGATGGTTTCGTTACCGCACTGCAATCGCACGGCATGGAAGATAACGACGTGATAGGGTACGTGCTGGCCGTAGACGGCAGAATCGACAGCGCGCAAATCTACTCGTCGAACGAATTATTCCGAAAAATGTGGGCCCAATCGTTGCGAGCTGGAGCCGATGAAGCGATCGCTGCCGACCATTCGAGCAACAATGCTTTGCCTTCACTCGATGAGGTTCACTCCTTTATTGCCGATTCGAAGGGTGCAGTGGCGAAGACAGTCACGGCCAATGAAGCTCAGGAAATAACAAACGAGCCCGGTAAGACGATGATTCAAACCGGCCGCGCCGGGGGAGCCTGGATCGAGCGTACTTACCACGCCATACATTGAGCAGGTCAGGCGTCAGCCGCCGCGGTCCGATTTTAGCCACGCACGAAAAAATCCGCGGGACGCCGTCGATTGGCGTCCCGCGCTTCCATCATGCGTGAGCATTTTCCAGCTGCAAACCGCACCTCACGCGGCGTTTACCGCTTCGGCGATTAGCACGCCCCGGTGGTTCGTTTAATTGATATGCGTTCTGCCGGAAAGTGCCCCATGAGCTCGAAACACCGCGCGGCAGTGCTGCACCAGGCCGGAACGCCGCTTGTCATCGAGCACGTGTCGGTCAGCAACCCCGCTCCGCACGACGTAGTCGTGCGCGTCCGCGCCGCTGGCCTTTGCCACACCGATCTCGAGGTGATCGGCGGCGCGTTGCGCTATCCGCTGCCAATGATCCTGGGGCACGAGGCAGCCGGTGTGGTCGAACAAGTCGGAGCCGAGGTCGATACGCCCAAAGTCGGCGACCATGTGATTCTATCGTGGAACCCGCATTGCGGCCATTGCTTTCAGTGCGATCGCGGTCAACCGATTCTGTGCGACACCTATTTGAGCGAGGGACTGAAGGGACGGCATTTCGACGGACGTTCCAAAGCCCGGCTCGATAATGGCGCCGCGTTGACGCATCTGATGTTTCTCGGCGCCTTCGCCGAAGTTTGCGTGGTACCGGCGCAGCAGGCGATCGTCGTTTCCAAAGACATTCCGTTCGATCGCGCCTGTTTGATTGGCTGCGGAGTCATGACGGGTGTCGGCGCCGCGCTTAACGTCGCCGATATCGCCGATGGCGACATCGTCATGGTTTTGGGTTGCGGCGCGGTGGGGTTAGCGGCCGTGCAGGGTGCGGTGCTGGCTGGCGCAGCCGCCGTGATCGCGGTCGATCTGGATGATCGGAAGCTTGCGCTCGCGCGTAAGCTCGGCGCCCGGCACACTGTGAATGCCACGCGCGAAGATCCAATCGAATTTGCCCGCTCCCTGACCAACGGCCGCGGTGCCGATGTGGTGCTGGAAGCCGCCGGCAGTGAAATCACGTTTCGCGGGAGCGCCGAGGCGGTGCGCGCCGGCGGACAAGTGATCTGGCTCGGCAAGATAGACGTCGCCAATGATGTTAGCTTTCGTTGGGGCTCGCTGATGGGCGAGAAGCGCTTCCGGCGATCGAGCTACGGCGGGGCGCAGCCGCAGCACGATTTTCCGATGCTTGCGGCCGCCTATCTCGACGGCCGTTTAAAGCTTGATGAGTTGATCACCGGCCGCGTCGGTCTTGAGGACATCAATCGCGGCTTTGACGATTTGCGCAGCGGGCGCGCCATTCGCACCGTCGTTCAATTCTAGACGCGAACCTAGAGGCTGTGCTCGCCAAGCCGAGAAACCGTCCAACCGCTGCCCGGTGGAAATTGTTCCCCTAATAGGGGGTTTCTCGTAGGCGTTCCGCAGGGCGAAGGGCCGCGAAATGACAAGAAAGCCTTAAGAGGTTGCGTCACACACTGGCCCTGTGATGGGCCACATGGCGGCATACGATGGAACCTTCTAACTTCGTCGACTACTACGAAATCCTGGAAATCAGCCCGAACGCCAACGCGGGAACGATAGAGCGGATGTTTCGCTATTTCGCTCAGCTTTACCATCCCGATAACCACGAAACCGGCGATCGTGCGCGTTTCGATGTCATCATGGAGGCCCATGATACACTCAACGATCCGGGTAAACGCGCGCAATACGACATCAAACACAAACACCAGTCAGGCATCCGCTGGAAATTGCTCAAGGAAGCGAGCGACAAAAAAGCCGTCGAGCCGGACGCCGACATTCAGAACAAGATCCTGTCGATCTTTCAGGTCAGACGCCGGCAAGACGTCGCCAATCCGGGCATCGGCGAGTTGACGCTGGAGCGCATGCTGGGCTGTCCAGCGGAACATCTGCAGTTTCACCTCTGGTATCTGAAGGAAAAGGGCTGGATACGAAAAACCGAAAGCGGCACGTTCGCGATCACCGTTGAGGGCATCGATCACGCCAATTCCGAAATTCATCGCGAGACCGACGCCCATAGATTGCTGACGGATCAAACTGTGTCGCACGGCGCGGCGGAACGGGCCGCCTGACTTCCGCATCGGGTCGGGGCGTGCGCTAATGGCCTGATTCTAACATTCGCTTCGCGAGTTCGCGGCCCGGTGAGTAGCGAATGTCAAATCCGCTCCACTAGATCGATCGATTGATGCCGCCGTCGACAACGATCGACTGTCCGGTGAGATAGCCGGCCTGCAGCGAGCAGAGATACGCGCAGAGATCGCCGATTTCACTTGGCTCGCCGACGCGCTTGACCGGAATGGTCTGGCTGAAGCGCTGCAATTGTTCTTCAAGCGTGATGCCCTGGCGCTGGGCGCGCGCGGCATGAATGGCCGTCAGGCGATCGGTCTTGATCGGCCCCGGGGCGATATTGTTGACGGTGATGCCGAACGGCGCCAGATCGGATGCAATCGTTTTTGCCATCACCGTCACGCCGGCGCGAACCGCGTCTGAAACGACCAGATCGGTCATCGGCTCTTTCACGCCGTAACCGGTAAGATTGACAACGCGGCCGCGCCCCGACGCTTTCAGCGCCGGCAGCGCTGCACGAACGAGACGCACCGCACTCATCAAGGTGAGCTGGTAGCCGGTCTCCCAATCGGCGTCGGCCGCTTTCTCGAATGCGCCGGCCGGTGGACCGCCGGCGTTGGTGACCAGAATATCGAGACCGCCCAATTCCGCGATCGCCGCCGCGACGACGCGCTCGACGTCGGCCGGCCGCGACACGTCGGCGGCTGCGAACCCAGCCGCGCCGATTTCTGCTGCGGCCTGTTTGATCTCTTCCGCGTTGCGCGAGCAGATGAAAACGCGCGCGCCCTCCCCGGCCAAGGCGGCGGCGCAGGCTTTACCCAGCCCCTTGCTGGCGCCGGCAACAAAAGCTTTGCAGTCGGTCAAACCAAGATCCATCGGATTGGCTCCGTTATCAATTCTGCGGACGCGGCTGCAACTCGACTCCAAAGTGGCGCCGCAAAATGTAAGCGATATCCTCAAAGCACGATCCGACGCGCACGACTTCCAGCGTCTCGACATTTAACAGCGTCGATGATGCAGCGTAGCGGTGGAACCGCTGCATGCCGTGATCGATAATCACGTCGGCAATGGCTTTGATTTCGGGCTCGATGTCTTCGACACGGAATTTGGTTCCGGTTTGCGTCACGTTGGCCGACGATCCAAACAGCGGAAAGGACGCTTCGGCACTGAGCGCCGTCAACGCGGCGTGAAAACGGCCGGCATTGAGCAACATGACCAGCGTGCCGCCGAAGCTAGAGGCGGCGAGAGTTTCAGGATCGACGCGGCGCAGCATGGGATGATCCGGTCGGTAGGGAGCGATGCAGCCAAGCGGCAGGTCGTAATCGCCCACAATGGCCTCGACAATCTCACGGCCGCGGGCGCTGCACGCGTGCAGTTCGCGATGAATGGCTTTATTAGCGACCATGGCATTGAGCTTTTGTGGTGGGCGCTTTTTGGTGACGAAAATCCTTTCGAGCGCCGCCTTTGATCCGCCGAGCGCGGAATAGCCGATGTCGTTCGGAACAATGGCGATGCCGCCGCCCCGCAGGACGGTGAAGGCACGTGCTGCATCGCCAGCGATGTCAAAAAGAGCCATTACGCTTTCCTCCGTTTACACGGCATCGCCGGGCGCACGTAACTTTTGGCGGTCGCACCAATCGATGACCAGATCGGCGATCGCGTCCGAATTGTCGTCCATCATGATGAAATGCGAGTTCCCGCGAATCCCGCGCGTCGGCAAGTCGATCCATTCTACATTGCCGCCCGCCGCCGCAAGCGCGTCGCAGGTAACTCGGACGGAAGGCTTAACCGCTGCCCAGAACGGCACGCGATCTATGTAGTCGCCCCAAACAAACAGCATCGGAATGCGGCGCAAACTCTCTACCGTTTCGGCGGACGGATGGGGCGCTCCGCCTGGCTCGATGACAATAAGGGCCCGCACGAGATCAGGATTGCGCAAAGCCGCGCCGAAAGCGAAGCCGCCACCTTGGCTGTGAGCCAAAAGCAAGCAAGGCCCGATCCGTTGCAGTGCCGCGTCGTAGGCTGCCTCAATCAGCGGCTCATTGCCATTCCATCGCGGGACCATCTGCATCGCGAAATTGTCGAGCGCCGCGAGCGGAAACCGTTGTCCGGCAAAGGCCCGACGCAGTGCCGGATTGGTTGAATAGTCTTCGACCGCCCCGATCCGGAAAAGCACGAAGGCCTCCCGCGTCGAACGAAAGAACGGCTCGCTCTTAAATATTTCCGGGAAGCGGGACCATCCGGCCCGTCCGCGTTCGACGGTGTCGCACACCATCACGTCAAAACCAGCTTCCAGAAACTTCGATTGCCAGCCTGGCCGGCCGTCCGGCGTCGTTTCCCAGCACGCGCCGGTGACGTGACCGCCGTGCATGAGCACGAGCGGGAGAGTCGCCCGGGGCCGAACCAATCGGACAAACTGGATATACATCTGCCCGACATGAAAATCGCCGTTCGGATCGACCAGCACTGGCGGCGATCCTGGAACAAGCGTGTTTGTGCGCGAAGCGAGTCCCCTCAGCTCGACAACTCGGCCGCCAACGTGAAAGCTGCCGATCGTTCGGACAAGCACGCCGAAAGGTCTCCCCTGGAAGACGTTGAGTGAAAGGCCAGGACATTTCAGCCGATTTGATTTGGAGTCAAGTTGACCAATTCCATGCGAAAGTGGCTGAATCGCCGGACGCCACAAGCCCAGTCCTGATATTGTGCGCATGCCGAAGAAGCTTGTCCGGACAAAGGGAGGTCGTTCAATGCCGACAAGGTTGCTTGCTGTCTGCGCGGCACTTTCTCTCAGCATGGTTTGCTCGGTCGCCGCGTCGGCCGCGGAAATCCCCGTTAAAGTCGGCGTACTCACCGACATGAGCGGTTGGTTTGCGGATGCCTCCGGGCCTGGCGCAGTTCTGGCAGCAAAGCTCGCAGCGAAAGACGCGGCGCAACTCTATCCGGCGCTGAAGATCGAAATTGTCTCCGCCGATCATCAGAGCAAGGTCGACATCGGATCGACGATTGCCCGCAAGTGGTTTGAAACGGAGGGCGTTGACACCATCATCGATCTTACCAACTCCGCCATTGGAATTGCCGTGTGGCAACTTGCGGCTGAGAAGGGGAAGATCACGATGAGCACGGCTGGCACCTCGCAGCTTACCGAGAAGCTTTGCTCCAAGACCGGCGTGCAATGGGCAATGGACAGCTACACATACTCGAAGGGTGTCACGCAGGGTCTCCTAAAAACCGGCAAGGACACTTGGTTCTTCATCACCGTCGACTACGCCGGCGGCCACGCGATCGAAAGTGCGATGACCGACTTCGTCAAATCCGGCGGCGGCACGGTGCTCGGTTCAGTCCGGCATCCGGTCAACAGCCGCGATTTCGCTTCCTTCCTGCTGGCAGCGCAAAGCTCGAAAGCCAAGGCGATCGGTATAGCCAATGGCGGCGCCGACACCATCGACACGATCAAGCAGGCGCACGAGTTTGGGTTGGTGCAAAGCGGCGTTGCGCTGGCCGCGCCGGTTTTCTTCATCACCGACGTTCACGCGCTGGGGCTCGATGTGAGCCAAGGCGTCCGTTTTGTCAGCCCGTTTTATTGGGACCGAACCGACGCGACACGCGCGTGGGCGGCGCGATTCTTCGAAGAAATGAAAAAAATGCCGACCCACCTTCAGGCCGGCGACTACACCTTCCTCATGCATTACTTCAAGGCCGTGGCCGCCGTGGGCGGCACCGAGAGCGGCCCCGTCATGGCCAAGATGCGTGAGACGCCGATCGACGATTTCATGACGGTGAACGGCAAGCTGCGCGAGAATGGCAGCGTGTTACGCCAGCGCCTGCTGCTCGAGGTCAAGGCTCCGAACGAAAGCAAAAAGCCCTGGGATTACGCTAACGTGGTTCAGGAGATGTCGATTCAGGATTCGTCGCCTCGCCCGCTAAACGAGACGAACTGTCCGCTGCTCGCCGCACATTGAGCCAGTTCCGACTTTCACAGTGACGTCAGCGGCCAAAGAATTGCGCACACTTGCAAGAGCATCTTAATAGCCCGGCCACAGGCCCGGCGTCGCGAGTTCGAGCAAATGCCCATCGGGGTCGCGGAAGTAGATGCTTTCGCCGCCACGCGGCCATCTGGTGCGACCTTCAATTTCAACATCGGCGTCTTTGAGCAGCGTCTCCCAGGCG
>DAIUEQ010000058.1:12422-16771 GCA_036845025.1 Xanthobacteraceae bacterium
CAGAGTTCGCGTCGATGTTGAACCTCGTCGATTCGGACGACGCCGGGCTTGATCGGCGGCGACCGAAAGGGCCATATGGACGGGGCCGTGACCGTCGTGCGGCGGGATGGTGCCGCCCGGCATGTGCATGGTTTCGAGCGATGCGCCGCGCAAGAACAACAGCAGCACGCCGCGGCCGCCGACGTCGTAAGCGCAAAGCCGCGTATCGCGATAGATGCTGTTGAGCCCGAGCACTTGTTCATAGAATGCGCAGGCGCGCTCGAATTCGTCGACGTAAAGCGCGGTTTCCAGAATGCCGAGCAGGTTGGGCATTTGCGTTCCTCGTCACTCCCGGGCGCGCTGCATGCTCACGCGCCCAGACGTACCGGATAAGAGATAAAGCCGCGGAACCGCGCCCGGCCGCCCCGCACCGGCGCGGCCGAGGGTTCGATGCGGCTAAAGCGCTGGAGCAACCGGCTCACGGCCACTTGCGCCTCCATGCGCGCCAGCGACATGCCGGCACAGGCGTGAATGCCGGTGCCGAAGGCGAGATGCCGATTCGGCTGTCGGTGGATGTCGAGGCGATCGGGATCGGTGAATTGCCCCGGATCGCGATTGGCCGCGCCGATGCAGATATGCAAATAGCTTCCGGCCTTGATGGAAATGTCGCCCAGCACCGCGTCCGTGGCGGCCCGGCGATTGCCAAGCTGGTTCGAACTTTCCATCCGCAAAAATTCCTCGACCGCCGTCTCGATCGCATTCGGGTGATCGCGCAAATCACCCATCGCAGCCGGATGGCGAATCAGAAGATCGACGGCGTTGCCGATGAGGTTGGTCGTCGTCTCGTGACCGGCGTTGAGAAGAAAAATGCAATTGTGGATCAGTTCAAGCTTGCTGAGATGTTCGTCGTCGTTCGCTTGCCCGACATAGTCGCTCGCATCAATAAGTTTACCGAGAATCTCCGCCGGATCGTTGTGCCCGGCTCGCAACCGATCCGAGATAATGCCATCCAAATAGTCCTTGAACTCCGCCACCGCGGTGACGCCGGTGTCGAATTGCTGCCGGCTGAGAACCGGCTCGAGCGCACCGAGGATGGCAAGCGACCATGCGCGCAGCGGTTCGCGCTCATTGTGCGGGATACCGAGCATATCGCCGATCAACTGCACCGGTATGGCGGAGGCAAAATCCGCAATTACATCGATCTCGCCTTTTTCGGCCGCCACATCGAGCAATCGATCGACCAGATTCTCGATGCGGTCTTGCAGCGCCCGCAGCGCGCGCGGCGTGAATGCCGGCGCCAACAGTTTGCGGACACGGGTGTGGTACGGCGGATCGTTGAACACGAGGCTGGTCGTGTGATGCTCGTACAACGGGCTGGCCGCGAAGTTCGGCCGAAAATCGATCTTTTTGTCCGAACTCCAGGTCTCGGTGTCGCGGTAAACGCTCAGGCAATCGTCATAACGCGTCAAAAAATAAGAGCCGTCCGGCATGCGGTGTACCGGATCGAACTGGCGCAGCGCACGATAGGTCGGGTAGGGGTCGGCGAGAAATTCGGTGGACAATTTCTTCAAGTCGAAGCCAATCGCGAGCGCGGGGTCGTCCTGCGCGTCGGCTGGCGTCGGGCTATGCGTCCGGACAGTCACATTCAACCGTCATCATCGTAGCAAGAATGACGGCAGTCTATCCCGAAACCGGGACGATTTCGCGTATCGGCGTGCGGACGAGCCGGCCGATCGCGCTTGCGGCAACGACCGCGTGTTGTTGCGCGTAAGCCTCGTGGTTCTGCTCGATGTAGTCTAGATCATAGAGGTAATTGACCATCAAGCCATACGACTGCGCCAGCGCCCGTTCGGACACATCGCCGGGCCAGTCAAGCCGCTCAAGCCGCGCACCGTTGCCAAGATGAAACCGCGCTACCGCATCCACCGGTAAACCCCGGCCGTTGCGGGCGCGCAGGTAATACCACGCCGCGGCGCGGAAAAACGGCTCGCGCATTCGCGCCAACGCCGGCGGATCGCGCCACCAATCGGGATTGTCGAGCGCGCTCAGCACATCGCGATCCTCGGCGTCGAGCGCAAGCGATACTTCGTTGCCACGCTCGCGCTTGAGCCAGGCCGCGAAATTCGGCGCCGGGGACAAGGTGACGAAAGTGGAAATACGCGGCATCTCGCGCGAGACTTCTTCGACCACCTGCTTGATCAGGAACGCGCCGAAGCTCACGCCGGCAAGCCCGCGCTGGCAATTGGTGATCGAGTAAAACACCGCGGTCGTCGCCTTGTCGGGTTCGACGATCTCGCGTTTGTCGGCGAGTATTGGCGCGATTGCGCCGGCGATCTCACGCGTCAGTGCGATCTCGACGAAAATCAGCGGCTCATCGACCAGCGCCGGATGAAAGAAGGCATAGCAGCGCCGATCCGGCAGATCGATGCGGCGGCGCAAATCGTCCCAGTCGCGAATCTGATGCACGGCTTCGTAGCGGATGATCTTTTCCAGGATCATGGCCGGCGTCGACCAGTCGATCCGCCGCAGTACCAGGAAGCCGCGATTGAACCAGGACGAGAACAAATGAATAAAGTCGGCGTCGATCTCGGCGAGATCCTCGCGATGGTCCATCGCGTCCATGAGCTGCTCGCGCATGTGCACCAGCGCGGCGGTGCCGCCGGGCGCAAGATTAAGCCGGCGGAAAAGCTCAAGCCGCCGCGGCTCGCTGGCCTCGTGTAGTTCGCCAGCCGTTTTAGCGGTCGGCGTCTGCCGCCACGCGGCGATGGCGGCTTCGATGCGCGCGCGATCGTGCCCGAAGGTTCTCGCTAGCGTCTCGAAAAAGGCGATGCGCGGCCCGGTGGTCAACGCCGAATATTCGGCGAGAATCTGATCGGCGAGGGCAACGCCCGAAGCCTCGCCGCGGCCGGACAACAGTGCCTCACAGAGGTCGCCCAACCCGTCCGGACGTCGCGCGCCTTCGCGCCGGTCGCGCCCGATCAGCGCGCGGCTTCTCTCGGCGATGCTTTGCAGCATGTCGCTGAAGAAGGAGGTATTCACCGCCACTACGATCCCGTCATTTGCCCGGCAACAAACAGCTAATGGCCGAAGGCTACGATGACAAGCTTGCCGCATCGGCAGCGCCTAGACAAAACCATCCTGCTTTGTCAGTTAAGATTTACGCGGCCGGTGCTGCGACTAACCGAGGAGCGTCAATGCCGGGTCCATTGCACGGTCTGCGCGTGCTTGAGCTTGCCCGTATCCTCGCCGGGCCGTGGGCGGGCCAAATCCTCGCCGATCTCGGCGCCGACGTGATCAAGGTCGAGCGCAAAGGCGCCGGCGATGACACCCGCACCTGGGGACCGCCATTCGTCGAGGCCGCCGCCGGCGGCCATCTCGGCGCCGCCTATTTTCACGGCACCAATCGCGGCAAGCGTTCGATCGAACTCGATTTCGAGAGCGACGACGGCCGCCGCATTGTCAAGAAACTCGCCGCGCGTTCCGACGTGCTGATCGAGAATTTCAAGGTCGGCGGCTTGGCCAAGTTCGGGCTCGATTACAAAAGCCTCGCACCCGACAACCCGCGGCTGATCTATTGCTCGGTCACCGGCTTTGGCCAGGACGGCCCTTACGCGTCGCGGGCGGGCTACGACCTCATGGCGCAAGGCATGGGCGGTTATATGGGCCTTACCGGCTCGGCCGACGGCGAGCCGATGCGCATTGGCGTGCCGGCCTCGGACCTATTCACCGGCGTCTATTCCGCGGTCGGCATTCTCGCGGCGCTGGCGCGGCGAGAAAAAACCGGGCGCGGCGGCTTGGTCGATACCGCGCTGGTCGATACCACCGTCGGCACGCTGGCCAACCAGGCGCTTAATTACCTCGTGTCCGGCAAGGTCCCGGACCGCATCGGCAATGCGCATCCGAACATCGTTCCCTACCAGGTATTTCCGGTCGCTGACGGTGAAGTCATCATTGCTTCGGCGAGCGACAACCAATTCGTTAAAGTATGCGGCGTGTTGGGCGCACCCGAACTCGCCAACGATCCCGAGTACAAAGAAAATAAGGGCCGGCTGTCGCGGCGCGCCGAATTAGTCGGGCGCATCGCGGCCTTAACCAAAAAATTCAAGCGCGCGGAGCTTTTGGAAAAACTCGAAGCGGTCGGCGTACCGGCGGGTCCGATCAACGACCTCGATCAAGTGTTTTCCGATCCGCAAGTCGTTCACCGCGGCATGCGCATTTCGCGCCCGAGCGCGGCCGCCAAAGGCGGCGCCATTCCCGGCGTGCGCACCCCGATCATGATCGACGGCGCCCCGATGGCGGCGGAACACCCTTCGCCGCGGCTCGGCGAGCACACGGATGAAATTTTGCGCGAGATCGGCGAAGCTTAATCG
>DAIUEQ010000059.1:0-16711 GCA_036845025.1 Xanthobacteraceae bacterium
GGCTGACATCGGCGTAGCGGCCGGTGAGCTGGGTGCGGTCGGAAAACGCGATGGCGTGAACCAGAAAGTCGAGGCTGCCCCAATCGCGCGCGATCTCGGCGAACACGGCATCGACCGAAGCGATGTCCTCGACATCACAAGGCATCACCAGATCGGCGCCGACCGAAGCCGCCAGCGGCTTTACCCGCTTGCCCAGCGACTCGCCTTGATAAGTAAAGGCAAGCTTGGCGCCGTTCGCCGCCAGCGTCCGGGCGACGCCCCAGGCAATCGAGTGATCGTTGGCGACCCCCATGACCAAGCCGCGCTTGCCGTGCATGAGTTCAGGCATGCGTCACACGTCCAGCCGCTTGAAAGCGATGGACGCATTGGTGCCGCCGAACCCGAATGAGTTGGACAGCACGCATCCGAGGGTGACGTTGTCGCGGCGCTCGCGCACGATTGGCATGTCGGCGAACGCCGGATCGAGGTTTTCGATATTGGCGCTCTCGCAGATAAAGCCGTTATTCATCATCAAAAGCGAATAGATGGCCTCGTGCACCCCGGTCGCTCCTTGCGAGTGCCCGGTGAGCGATTTGGTGGCAGAAATCGGCGGGCATTTATCGCCGGCGCCGAACACTTCGCGAATGGCTTCGATCTCCTTGAGATCGCCGATCGGCGTCGAGGTCGCGTGCGGATTGATGTAATCGACGCGCGGCTTCAGGTCCTTGAGCGCCATGCGCATGCAGCGTCCCGCGCCTTCGCCCGACGGCGCCACCATGTCGGCGCCGTCCGACGTCGCGCCGTAGCCGGCGACCTCGCCGTAGATTCTGGCGCCGCGCGCCTTGGCGTGCTCAAGTTCTTCGAGCACCAGCACACCGGCGCCGCCGCTGATGACAAAGCCGTCGCGATCGGCATCGTAGGCGCGCGAGGCCTTGGCCGGCGTGTCGTTGAACTTCGAGGACAGCGCACCCATGGCGTCGAATAAAACGCTCAGCGTCCAGTCGAGCTCCTCGCAGCCGCCGGCAAAAACCAAATCCTGTTTGTTGTTCTGGATCAGCTCGTAACTGTTGCCGATGCAATGATTCGAGGTGGCGCACGCCGACGAAATCGAATAGCTGAGCCCCTTGATTTTGAACCAGGTTGCCAACGACGCGGACGGCGAGGAGGACATCGATTTTGGCACGCCGAACGGGCCGACCCGCTTCGGTCCCTTGCTGCGCGTGATATCGGCGGCCTCAACGATAGAGCGAGTCGACGGCCCTCCCGCTCCCATGACAATCCCGGTGCGTTCGTTGGAAATCTCGTTCGCTTCAAGTCCGGAGTCGCGGATCGCCTGCTCCATGGCGACGTGATTCCAGGCGGCGCCGCCGCCGAGAAAACGCATGGCGCGACGGTCGACCGCTTCGCCAGCGTCCAGCGTCGGTGCGCCGTGGACTTGCGAGCGGAAACCAAGTTCGGCGTATTTCTCGGCGCGCACTACGCCCGACTTTGCCTCGCGCAACGAGGCCAGCACTTCCTGGGTATTGTTGCCGATCGATGAGACAATACCCATTCCGGTGACGACGACACGTCGCATCTTCGCCTCGTCAAGCCAATCTGCCGCGGGCCTTCGCCCGATCAGCCGTTGCTCGGCTGCGGCGCCGCGTCGTGGAACAGCCCGACTTTGAGGTCAAGCGCGCGGAACATAATCGTCCCATCCGCCGACAGCCAGCCGTCGGCGATGCCGAGCACGAGCTTCGAGCGCATGACCCGTTTGATGTCGAGCCCATAGACCACGTTCTTCATGCTCGGAAGCACTTGGCCGGAGAATTTGAGTTCGCCCATGCCGAGTGCGCGGCCTTTGCCCGGCGCGCCGAGCCAGCCGAGAAAGAACCCGAGCAGTTGCCAAAGCGCGTCGAGACCGAGGCAGCCCGGCATCACCGGATCGCCCTTAAAATGGCAGGGGAAGAACCACAAATCGGGCTTCAAATCGAGCACGGCCCGTACCAGACCCTTGCCATATTCGCCGCCGACCTCGGCAATTTCCGAGATGCGGTCGAACATCAGCATCGGCGGCAATGGAAGCTGTGGACCTTTGACAAACAGCTCACCGCGCCCGCACGCCAGGAGGTCCTCATACTCAAAGTTCGAACGGCGCTCCTGCATGCTCCGTCTCCGCCCCCGGCAAGCCCGTCAAGTTCCTAACATATGGGTTAATCGTGGCAAAGCCGCAGCCCCTTTGGGCCAGATCCCGCACTGCGAGGCACGCCTTCGGGCTCTCGGTCGTACCGGTTGCACGAAACGCTGGGGGGCGTATAATGATTTCAAATGTAACAATCTGGCTTTGTGGCTTCGGTTTACCGCCTTAGGTGACGACAATGACCCAACCGCGTCCGCCCGTGCCGCCCGCGCCTGCCGCCCCGCTGGGAACGCCGCAGCATACTCACGGCCGCGGCGATCTTACCGGTTGCCCATGGCATGACGTGAAGGCGAAGCTGCGCAAGGTGGGATTGCGGCCGACACGGCAGCGCATGGCACTCGGCTGGATCCTGTTCGCCAAGGGCGACCGTCACGTCACCGCTGAAATGCTCTACGAAGAAGCAAATCACGCCAAAGTGCCGGTGTCGCTTGCCACCGTTTACAACACGCTCCACCAGTTCACCGACGTAGGCCTTTTGCGCCAAGTCGCGATCGACGGATCGAAGGCCTATTTCGACACCAACAATACCGAGCATCACCACTTTTTCGTCGAGGATGCCAACGACCTTTTGGACATTCCCGCGTCTGACGTGGTGGTCGGAAAGGCGCCGGTGCCACCCGAGGGTTACGAAATCGCGCGCATCGATGTGGTCGTAAGGCTGCGGCGCAAGCGCAAAGCACCCGGCTCGCCCTCCGTGCGTGGATAGAAACTAGTCGATCTTCTCATCCGGATAGACGCCCCACAGCCGGCTCTGTTCGACCCAGCCATCGAAGCCTTCGCCCACGACGCGGCACCATATCCCGGTGCATTGCTTTACGGTGCCGAGCACGCCCGATTGCAGCCTCGCGGTCACCGTACTTTGCGCATCGGGCTTAGCATGCAGCGCCGCTAAATCGGCGCTGGCCTTGAGGCGCACCACCGCCATGCGCTTGCCCGACAACATCGAGTGATAAACCCAGCCTTCCGATCCGTCGGAGTCGCGGATTCGCCGCCAGTTTTCGAATTCCGCTGTTATCTCCACCGGCCAACCGATCCGGGTGTAAATGAAGGTGACGTCATGGTCCTTATCCGGGCCGCCGCGGACATTCACTCTGTCGGTCTTAAGGCTGACAAACCGAGGCACCGGCAGGCTGTTCGTCGCATCGTTGCCGGCGCGCGCCGGAGCGCCGGCCAGAATGAGCAGTGAGAGCCCCGCGACCACTGCTAAGACCTGCGTCAGAAGCGCCGCGCTTGCCGACCGGAACTGGGCGAATGGCAAACTGCCAGAAAAACGCACTGTCACCGCGATACGCCCCACCGTTTCGAGAAAGCGCGAGAACCCCAGAGACCCCACGCGCTTTATGAGAGCGCGGCCATCTGCTAGAGAGAAACGATGTGCCGCCTCTCGGCCGTTCAGTGTCGGCGAGGCCGGTTAACGAGACCTGAATAGCGAATGTGTGGAAGCGGCCGGAACCCCCGGCCGGGCTTGATCGGAAACCAAGTTTCTTGAAAATCAGGCTGCGCAAAAGAAGTCTGGCGCGAGGGACGGCGTATGGCATCGGGCAAGAAGCCGCTGGTTGTGGTGACCCGCAAGCTGCCGGACAGCGTGGAAACGCGCATGCGCGAGTTGTTCGAGACGCGGCTTAATCTCGACGACAAACCGATGAGCCAAGCCGAGCTCGTCGAGGCAGTTAGAATAGCTGACGTGATTGTCCCGACGGTGACCGACGAGATCGATCGCTCGGTGCTGAGCCAATCCGGAGAAAAGCTCAAACTCATCGCCAATTTCGGCAACGGCGTGGACAATATCGACGTCGCCACCGCACTACAGCGCGGCATCACCGTGACCAACACGCCAGGCGTCCTGACCGAGGATACCGCCGACATGACTATGGCGCTCATCCTCGCCGTGCCGCGGCGGCTCGCCGAGGGCTCGCAGGTGCTCACGCGCGATAAAGACTGGACGGGTTGGAGCCCGACTTGGATGCTCGGTCACCGCATCTGGGGCAAACGGCTCGGCATTGTCGGCATGGGCCGCATCGGCCAAGCCGTCGCCCGCCGCGCCAAGGCGTTCGGTTTGCAGATTCACTATCATAATCGCCGCCGCGCGGCCCCGCACATCGAGGAAGAGCTCAACGCCACCTACTGGGAGAGCCTCGATCAGATGCTGGTGCGAATGGACATCGTGTCCGTCAACTGCCCGCACACGCCCGCGACCTACCATCTTCTTTCGGCGCGGCGGCTGAAGGTGATGCAGCCGGAGGCTTACATCGTCAACACCGCGCGCGGCGAGGTCATCGACGAGAATGCGTTGGCGCGGTTGATCGAGGCGGGTGATCTTGCCGGCGCCGGCCTCGACGTTTTCGAGCATGAGCCCGCGGTCAATCCCAAGCTCGTCAAGCTCGCGCGCGCCGGCAAAGTGGTGCTGCTGCCCCATCTCGGATCGGCGACTATCGAAGGCCGCGTCGACATGGGCGAAAAGGTTATCATCAACATCCGCACGTTCATGGATGGCCACCGCCCTCCTGACCGGGTGCTCCCTTCAATGTTGTGAGCGGTCTTTTGTTTGGAGTCGCGTCCTGCGATCCAAACGATGCCGGCGGACCGCAGCCGTGTAAGGCAGATCATGGATCTCATTCTCAGAAATGCCCGACGAGTCGGCGCCGAGCAGCAGCTGACCGACATCGGCATTGCGGCGGGCCGCATTGCCGCCATCGAGCCGAAACTCGCGGCCGAAGGCGAAACCATTGATCTTGCCGGCCGCCTGGTCTCGCCCGGCTTTGTCGAGACCCACATCCATCTCGACAAATCCTGCATCCTCGATCGCGTTCAGTCGCAAAAGGGCGACCTCGACGAGGCCATCGCCGAGGCCGCCAAGGCCAAGCGCGGCTTCACACCCGACGACGTGCACGCGCGAGCGTCGCGGACGTTGGAAAAGGCGATCCTTCAAGGCACCACGCATATGCGCACGCATCTCGAAGTCGACCCCGGCGTGGGCTTGCGTTCGCTCGAGGGCGTGTTGCCGCTAATCAAGGAATATGCCTGGGCGATTGATTTACAGATCTGCGTGTTCCCGCAGGAGGGTCTTCTTAATAATCCGGGCACCGACGAACTTCTCGTCCAAGGTCTCGACGGCGGCTGCCGCGCCATCGGCGGCGCGCCATACGTCGATTCCAATCCCCAAGGTCAGATCGATCGCATTTTCGAGTTGGCGCGCGATTACGACATCGACATCGATTTTCATCTCGATTTCGGCCCGACCGCTGAAGGCATGACGCTCGATTATGTCTGCCGTCGCGCCGAAGAATTTCAGTATGGCGGACGCGTCGCGATCGGCCATGTCACCAGGGCGACCAGTCTGGCCATGGCGGAATTTGACGCCATGGCGAAGCGTCTCGCGGATGCCGGAGTTGCTCTTACGGTTTTGCCGTCGACCGATCTTTATTTGATGGGCCGCCATCATACGCACGATCACAACGTGACCCGCGGCGTCGTGCCGGCGCACAAACTTCTGCGGCACGGCGTCAATTGCTCGCTGTCGAGCAACAATATCCTCAATCCGTTCACACCGTTCGGCGACTGCTCGCAGATCCGTATGGCGAATTTTTACGCAAACATTTGTCAGGTCGGGAAACAAGCCGACATGCGCGAGTGCTTCAACATGGTCACGCGGCGTCCGGCCGAAATGATGCGGCTCGAAGATTACGGCCTTGCGGTCGGAAAATCCGCCGATCTGGTGGTGCTGGATTCGCAAAGCCCGGAAATGGCGGTCGCCGAGCTGACGCCTGTGCTCTATGCCTTCAAGCGCGGTCGCAAGACGGTGTCGCGGCAAGCGCCGACCCTGCATCGCCCGCAATGAACCTGCGCGATCCGTACAACGCGTTTTGCCGCCACACCGATATCGAACTCGACGGCGCGCTTGCCGGTCCACTCTCCGGCCTGACATTCGCGGTCAAAGACGTGTTCGACATTGCCGGTCAGCGTACCGGCAACGGCAACCCGGTGTGGCTCGAAACCCATGAGCCCGCAGCGCGCAGCGCTTCGTCGGTCGAGCGCCTGCTCGCCGCCGGCGCTCGCATGGCCGGCAAGACCCATACCGACGAAATGGCCTACAGCCTGAACGGCGAAAACGTGCACTACGGCACGCCGGTCAATCCGAACGCGCCCGGGCGAATACCCGGTGGTTCGTCGAGCGGATCGGCGGTCGCGGTCGCCGGCGGTCTCGTTGACTTTGCGCTCGGCACCGACTGCGGCGGCTCGGTGCGCCTGCCGGCAAGTTTTTGCGGCATCTATGGCATCCGCACCACCCACGGTCTTGTTCCGGTTGATGGCATCGTCGATCTGGCGAAGAGCTTTGACACCGTTGGATGGTTTGCTCGCGATCCAAAAACAATGCGGCGAGTCGGCAAAGTGCTGTTGCCGCGAGCATCCGACTTCGCGCCCAGGCGTTTGTTGATCGCGCAGGACGCCTTCGCATTCGCGGGGCCCGAGGTGGGTAAGGCTTTGGCTGGCGCGGTAGCTCGGATTAAAGGCGCATTCTCAGACTGCCATAACGTCGAAATATACGGCGGCGACACAGCATCAGGGCCGCAAGTTTTTCGCATCCTGCAAGGCGATGAAATCCGCCGCCGGCATAGCGCCTGGATCGATAAACACGACCCAAGTTTCGGGCCCGGCATCGCGGAGCGTTTCCGGTGGACGCGCACCATCGATGCGGCGGAAGTCGAACGGATGAAGGGCAAACGCGAGGAAATCGCGCGTCGGATGGATTCGCTGCTTGGCGGCGACGCGCTCTTGTGCCTGCCTGCGGCGCCCGGCATCGCACCAAAGCTACAAACCCCCACGGCGGAGCTGGAAACGTTTCGCGCGCGGGCCTTCGCCCTATTGTGCATCGCCGGCCTCGCGAGCCTTCCGCAAATCTCGCTTCCTCTCGGCATGATGGAAAACTGCCCGATTGGCCTATCCCTGATCGCGCCTCGCTTCGCCGACGGCGGCTTGCTCGCGTGGGTCGCTGACGCTCTTTCCTGAAACGATCGCCACACTGGCGCGCCTTGCAGGCGCACGCGAAAAGATAGAGGATCAAGCGCACTCATCCGGGCGAGCAACGATCCTTTAAACCGCACCTCAAGGAGACGCTAAGTGGCCCAGCGCGTTGTCGATCTCAGTCTGCTCATCGAAGACAATATGCCGGCGCATAAACTATTTCAGCGGCCGGTGATCACCACGCATTTGAGCCACGAAACCTCGAAGGCCTTCAATCTGGGCGTGCCGGGCGACGCCATGACCTTCCAAACAAATTTCATCGCCAGCCTCGATCACGTCGGGACGCATGTCGACGCGTTTCGCCATGTCAGTCCGACCGGCTTGCCGGTCGATGAGATGCCGCTCGAATTATTCATGGGCAAGGCGGTGTGCTTCGATCTGCGCCATATCCCGGATCTTGGCGACATCACTGAAGCGCATATGGTCGAGGCCGAGAAGAAAGCGGGCGTGAAGGTGGATGGCCATATCGTGTTGCTGTGTTCGGGATTTCACAAACGCACCTATCCGACCCTCGATTCGGTCTGGAAGAATCCGCAACTGACGACCGAAGCTACCCAGTGGCTCTACGACCACGGCTCGCGCATGCATGGCGTGGAAGGTCCGTCAACCGACCGGCCCAGCGACAATGTGTTCTCGCAACATCGGCTGTGCCGCAAACTCGGCATCAGTCACTGGGAGTGGCTGGTGAATCTCGAAGAGCTGCTCGGCAAGGGCGAGTTTCAGTTCTTCGGCGTGCCGTTGAAGTTCAAAGGCGGCTCAGGTTCCCCGGTGCGCGCTTTTGCCATCGTCAACAACTGACGGGTCGGTTCAACGTCGCGGCCTTATCTCTTCTCAGTCCCCTATGACAAGTCCGGACGGCGCCGAGCTTGACTATGCGACAGCGGCGGAGCTGCGGCGCCGGATTGTCAGCAAGGACGTATCGCCGGTCGAGTTGACCCAGCGAGCTTTGGCAAAAGCGGAAGCGACGCAAAAGACCTTGAACGCCTTTTTCGTCCTGCTGCCGGAGCGCGCTCTGCAGGCAGCCAAGGCGGCCGAGGACGCCATCATGCGGGGGCTGCCACTGGGCCCGCTGCACGGCATTCCGTTCTCGGCCAAGGACCTCATGGCGGTCGCCGGCGTGGCCTATGCGTCGGGCTCGCGCGCGATGGCAAAAAATGTCGGCATGGTCGACGCGCCTGCCGTGGAGCGCGCTCAAGCGGCTGGCGCCATTCTGATCGGCAAGACCACGACCAGCGAATTCGGCTGCAAGCCGGTCGGGGATAGTCCGCTCACCGGAATAACGCGCAATCCCTGGAATCTCGGCAAGACGCCGGGCGGGTCGAGCGCCGGCGCGGCGGCGTCCGTCGCCGCGGGCATTACACCGTTTGCGCTCGGCACCGACGGCGGCGGCTCGATCCGCATTCCATGCTGTTTCACCGGACTTGCCGGCATCAAAGCTCATTTCGGACGGGTGCCGGTGTGGCCGGTTTCGGCGACGCCAACGCTTGCTCATGTCGGACCGATCGCGCGAAACGTTGCCGACGCCGCGCTCTTGCTCACGGCGATCGGAGGCTACGACCCGCGCGATCCTTTCAGCGTGTCGCAAGCCATGCCAAACCTTGTGGAAGCGTGCCGTGCGGGCGTCTCCGGGTTGCGCATCGCGTTCAGCCTCACGCTCGGCTATGCCCGTCCCAATCCGGAAGTGGCTGAGATCGTGACGGCCGCCGCGCGCACGTTTGAGCAGCTCGGTTGTTCGGTCGAACAGGTCGAACAGGTTTTCGACAAAGACCCGGCCGATCTATGGACCGCGGAATTCTACGCGGGCGTCGGCACCCGGCTTCGCCAGGTCGTGCAAACGCAGCGTGACCTCCTTGATCCGGCAGTAGCCGAGGTGCTCGACGCCGCGCTCTCCCAAGATATGCGCGGCTACTACGAGAAAGTGTTTGATCGCTACGCCTTCCGCGACAAAACCCGGGCGTTCTTCGAAAACTACGATCTTTTGTTGTCACCGGTCTTGCCAGTGCCTTCTTTGGATGCGGGCGTGAACATCCCTCCAAGCCTCAAAGATCGCAATCTGGTCTCGTGGGTTTGTTACACCTATCCGTTCAACCTCACCGGCCAGCCAGCGGCGACAGTGTGCGCAGGGATTTCGAGCGACGGCATGCCGGTCGGAATTCAGCTCGTTGGCCGAGCGCTCCGCGAGTATGACGTGGTCCGAGCGGCCGCGGCGTACGAGGGCACAAAGCCGGTAGGTCACAACGCGTGCCGATTTTGAAGTAATGTTTGCGCGGTGACGGTGACGGAGACGTAATAGCAATGCGGGTAATGGCGATTGTTGGGGAGTTTGGCCTCGATCATCTCAAACTGATCGAAAGGCCGGTGCCGACGCCGCGACATGGCGAAGTTGTGATCCGGATGTCCGCCGTCTCGCTCAATTACCGCGACATGGACATGGTACTCGGCACTTATCCCTTTAAATTTCCATTGCCGCTCGTGCCGACGTCGGACGGAGTCGGTGAAGTGGTTGCCGTAGGCGAAGGCGTCACGCGCGCCAAGGTCGGCGATCGTGTCCTCGGCACCTTCCACCAAAGTTGGATCGCAGGCCGCTACGAGGAGGGCACGCCTCAACTCGGCGGCTCGGTCGACGGGATGTTGGCCGAATACGTATGTCTCGACCAGCAGGGTATTGTTCACGCGCCCCCGAATCTGACCAATGAAGAAGCCGCCACCCTACCCTGCGCCGCCTTGACTTCCTGGCAATCGCTGGTGACGGAGAGCCGCCTCGAAGCCGGCGACTCGGTCCTCATTCAAGGTACCGGCGGCGTTTCTCTCTTCGGCCTGCAATTCGCCGCGATGTTTGGTGCACGCACCATCGTCACTTCAAGCAGCGATGCAAAGCTCGAACGCGCCAAATCGCTCGGTGCCACCCATACGATCAACTACGTGAAAACGCCGGTCTGGCATCCCGAGGTGCGCGCGCTCAATGGCGGACGCGGGGTCGACCATGTGATCGAGGTCGGGGGACCCGAAAGCTTCTTGCAGTCGCTGCAAGCGATTCGCATCGGCGGCCAAATCAATATGGTCGGCTATATCGGCAGTAAGCAGGGCGCGATCAATCCACTCGAAATCCTCTATCATCGCGCCACGGTGCGCGGCATTCCGGTCGGATCGAGAGAATCGTTCGAGGCGATGAACCGCGCGATCGAGGCGAACAACATGCATCCGGTCATCGATAGGGTATTTCCCTGGACCGACGCCGTCGCTGCGATCGACTACATGCGAGAAGGAAAGCATTTCGGGAAAATCGTCCTCAAGTTTTGATATAAGAGAATAGTCATGTGCAGTCTGTGCGGAGTTCTCGGCGCCGAGGGTGATTGGACGGAAGCCTCCTCCATGCCCTCACTCAATCGGCTGGGGACGCGCCGCGCACAGCGCTTGCACCGCGTGCAGGTCGTCAATGCGGTGCTTGGCCAGTTCGGGCTTTCGCTCCGGGACTGGCAGGGCGCGCAATTTCAATTGTCGAACCGCACCGGCCGCACCGAATTCGTGGACAACCTCTCTCAGGTTTGGCAAGCCGCCGACCGCATTTTGGGGCGCGCCTGCGACCCACTCGATCCGTCGGTGATCGCGCGGATCGAACGGCTGGAACGGACTGATTAAGCCGCGTGACCGATCCGACAAACTCCATCCCGGTCAACGTCATCACCGGCTTCCTTGGCAGCGGCAAGACTTCGTTGTTACGCCGACTGCTGGCTTCCCCCGCGCTCGCCGACACCGCCGTGCTGGTCAATGAATTCGGCGAAGTCGGGCTGGATCATCACCTGTTGCAGCGCCTCGACGATGAGATCGTCCTGCTGCAGAGCGGTTGTCTGTGCTGCACCATTCGCGGCGATCTGAGCATGGCCATGCGCAAGCTCTACACACGCCGGGAGAAGGGCGAAGTCCAGCCGTTCCGCCGGCTGGTAGTCGAGACCACCGGGCTCGCCGATCCCGTGCCGATCCTCTCGACGGTCATGGCCGAACCTGTGCTCCGTTATCATTTCCGGCTCGGCAACGTCGTGACTACGGTCGACGCGGTCAACGGACTTCTGCACCTCGAGCGCCAGCCTGAATCGGCCAAGCAGGCGGCGGTGGCCGACCGCGTTGTCATCACCAAGACCGATATTGCCGACCCAAGCGAGATTGCCGAATTACGCCGCCGACTGACTCGACTCAATCCGGCGGCACCGCAATTGGAAATAGCGCCAAACGTCCTGGTCCATCCGGATTCGCTGCTCACGCGCGATCTCTATGATCTTGCCGGCCGGGCCGAGGAAGTGCGCCGATGGCTTGCGGTTGAGACCGAGACAACAGCCGCCGGGGCGCATCAGCATCAGCATGCCGACGTCAACCGGCACGACGCCGAGATCCATGCCTTCTGCCTGCGCTTTGCGCAGCCGCTGGATTGGACGGCTTTCGGCATTTGGTTGACCATGCTGCTGCACAGCCACGGCACCGATGTATTGCGGGTGAAGGGAATGTTGAACGTGTCGACGAGCCCTGGCCCGGTGGTGGTCCATGGCGTCCAGCACCTTGTCCACCCGCCCGAGCATCTGCCGCAATGGCCTGACGACGACCATAGTTCGCGGATTGTGTTCATTGTCAGAGGGCTTTCGCGCGAAGCCATCGAGCGCTCGCTGAGCGCGTTCGCGCGGCTCGGCGCGCCGGAACTGGCAAAGGCGGGAGTGGCGTAACGCGCGAACGCCGCCGCTGTTGCAGATCCTTTATCTGCCGCCTGCCGCCGGCTCGAGCTCCGGTTCGTTCACCGGCGGCGCGATCGCGCCCTTGCGCTCGACAATTAACCGGTAATGCTGCGGTTCGCGATGCCGGGCAAAATCAAAAATCGTTTCGCGATAACGCCGGCCCATTTCCAGATCGCAATCCGCCGTGATGAGTTCGTCGCCAAGCGTCGACGCCATGGCGAGGATCTCTCCGGACGGAGCGATAATGACGCTCTGTCCGATCATGTTGGAGCCTTCCTCGCATCCGCATTTGGCTGCGCCGACGACGAAGGTGGAGTTCTGATAGGCGCCGGCCTGCATCGAAAGGTGGTTGTGGAACAGACTTAAGCCGTCGATGTCGGCGTGACCGGTATGATCGTTCGGCGTGTTGTAGCCGAGCATGACCATTTCGACACCTTGGAGACCCATGACGCGGTAAGTCTCCGGCCAGCGCCGGTCATTGCAGATGCACATGCCCATGACGCCGCCCAATGCGCGCCAAACCGGGAATCCCAGGTTGCCCGGCTCGAAGTAGCGCTTTTCCAGATGCTGAAAGCGTCGCTGCGGCCGGTGATCGGCGTGCCCGGGCAGGTGCACCTTGCGGTATTTGCCGACAATGCGGCCCGAGTTGTCGACCAGAATTGACGTGTTGAAACGGTGTTTCCGGCCACCCTCCTCGATGAGTTCGGCGTAGCCGATGCAGAAAGCGATGCCGAGCCGCTTGGCCTCGTCGAACAGGCCGATGGTCTCCGGGCCGGGCATCTCGGTTTCGAAGAAACAATCGACCTCGCTCTGCTCGGCGAAAAACCAGCGTGGAAAGAAAGTGGTGAAAGCGAGCTCGGGAAAGACCACCAAATCGCAACCCCGGCTTTTGGCTTGGCGCAGAAGCTCTTTGTGCCGGCTCACGCATTGCGCCCGCGTCTCCGACCGCGCGATCGGCCCCATCTGCGCCGCGCCCGCCACCAGCTTTCGTGCGCTCATGACGACTTGCCCTCCTCACTGTCTTCAGCCATTGCCGCCCCAAGCTTAAGGCAGGAATTCGATCTCGACAAAAATCAAATCCCGATCGCCGCCGTTGATCACATCATGCTCGACGCCGGCCGGACGGAAGTAGGATATGCCAGCCGAAAGCTCGCTCACCGATTCACGGCCACCTTCGACAATCCGCATGCGTCCGTCGGTGACCGGAACAATCACATAGTCATAGTCGTGCCGGTGAAATCCCGTACTCGCGCCGGGCGCCATTTTGTGCCGGGTGACGCGCGCCCGCGTGTTGTCGATTTGCCGGTCGGTTTCTTCGTTGAGCATCGATACCCCCCCCGCTGTGTCCGCGTGTCCGCGGCTGGAATATTGCCCGGAAATAGTCTGCGCGAAAATACCGGAAAAGCGCCGGGAAGGGCCGCCCCGTCGCCACCGATCTCGGCCTACCAAATGTGCAATTGCGTGATCGCCGTCACACCTCCGGCGCCACTTTGCAATATGGTGAATCCAACAGATGGAGTTACGGTCATGAGCAAGCTCTTTGTCATCGCCGCCCTGGCCTTCGCCCTCGCCGCCGGCACAGTCATCGACGCGGTCACCATTGCACAGGCGGCTCACGCCGAATGCATCAGCAAGAGTTGCTGATCAAATTCAGGCCGCCGGCGCTCAAGGTCTGACGCACCTCCGGGGTGCTGCTGGCAGCCCAGTCAACCGAACAAATAGAACTTCATCGAAGGATTGACGGTGCCGGGATCGCTTCCGGCGCCGATTTCTTTGCGCGCGGTAAGATTGCTACTTTCGGCGCAGGCCAAGAAAGGAATTGCTCTGCTTACTGATCAAAAGACTAAAGAGTTTTTGGCCGAGCCCGGCTACTATGAGCCTTGAAGATTAATCCGATTGTTCAAGCTTACGGAGAGTAGCCATGGCGCTTAAGGACATTATCATTTCGACCCAAGCCCATCTGCGCGACAACCCTACCCGTGCGGTCGCAACCATTTCTGCCGACTCGCACCAAGTCGAGGGACTGCAAAGCGAAACGAAAATCCGACAGTTTTCCTTGACCGTTGATGAACCGCCGAGCCTCGGCGGAACGGACGCAGGGCCGAACCCGGTCGAGCTCGTCTTGGCAGCGCTCGCTACATGCCAGGAAATCACCTACCGGGTTCATGCGACCGCGCTCGGCATCCCGCTCGATGGCGTCTCCGTCAAGCTTGAAGCATCGCTCGATCTGCGCGGATTTTACGCGATAAAGGATGGCGTCCGTGCCGGCTTCACCAATGTCCGCGGCGTTGTCAATCTCAAGAGTAGCGCGCCGGCTTCGGACCTCGCCAAACTGAAGGAAGTCGTCGACGCGCATTGTCCGGTGCTCGACATTCTACGCGATCCCGTGCCGGTCGAATTGAAGCTGCACACCGAACAAGCAAGCCAGGCGGCCTAGAGAAAGCTCGCACGGCTAGATCGCCGCCTTCATTGCTTGCCGAGCGTAAGCGCCGGCGAATAAAAGACCACCCGATCGTCGGGCTTGACGCGTTTGAGCGGCGCGGCCTTGCCGTGGTTGATCTGCATGAATCCTTCGCCGCGTCCGCGCCGCACGCGTTCGGCGGAAGCGACCGCGATCCAATATTTGCGCGCAGCTGAATTCGTGCTCATGATCTGTGCGGCCGATGCTCGCCTCGCCGCGTTTCCCGTTATAGCGCTTGCGACACACTTAACGGCCCTTCGGACCGGACCATCGTGAAATCAATGGGCCGGATCGCACAATCCATCGTGATTTCGCCCTATCCATGCCGCGGCGGCGTATCTACCTTGCTAACATCTTAGGAGTTACGGCCCTGATGCAGAACGGCAGCACGGCGATCGTCACAAAGCGCGAACTTCTGGCGTTGATCGGGACGATTGCCGGCAGCGCGGCGATGTACAACGCCATGACCAGCCTCGGGCTCGCTGCGGATTCCGCCTACAAGGGTCCGATAGAACTTTCAGGCGACGTCAAAGACGCGTCCGTCCTCGTCCTTGGCGCGGGCCTTGCCGGCATGACGGCCGCCCTGGAGTTACGCAAGGCCGGCTACAAGGTGAAGGTGCTTGAATACAATCACCGTCCCGGTGGCCGCAACTGGACGCTGCGCGGCGGTGATGTCTATACCGAGCTCGGCGATTTTGCGCAGCGTTGCGAGTTCGCAGAAGGGCAGTACTTCAACCCGGGGCCGTGGCGGATTCCCTATCACCACCGAGCGGTGCTCGATTATTGCAAGCGCCTCAACGTTGCGCTCGAGCCGTTCGTCGAGCTCAATCACAATGCTCTGCTGCACGCGTCGGGCGCGTTCGGCGGTAGACCGCAGCGCATCCGCGACATCGAGACGGATTTTCGCGGGAATATCGCGGAATTGCTCGCCAAGGTCACGACGCAAGGCAAGCTCGACGAAGCGGTCTCGACCGAAGACCGCGAAATGCTGCTTGCGTCGCTCAAATCCTGGGGCGCGCTCGATCAGAATTATGCCTACAAGGCGGATCTCGAGACTGCCGAGTTTCGCGGCTATGCCAAAGGGCCCGGCGGGGGCTTAAGCGCAGCTCCGGTTGCGGGCGAGACCATCCCACTGTCGGAAATCCTCAAATCGCGGCTTTGGCGATACTTGCAAAACTTTGCCGCGCACCTGTTTCAGACGACGATGTTTCAGCCGGTCGGCGGCATGGACATGATCGGCAAGGCGTTCGCCCGCGAGATGGGCGATCTCATTCACTACGGCGCCAAGGTTGTGAACATCGCCCAGGACTCCGGCGGCGTGACAGTCAGTTACCTGGACAGCAAAGACCCAGCGGCCGTCCAGACCGTTAAGGCCGACTGGTGCGTCTGTACCATTCCGCTCTCGATTCTTAGCCAAATTCCACTGAACGTTGGGGCGCAAATGAAAGCGGCGATTGACGCCGTGCCCTATGCGTCGGCGGTCAAGATCGGGCTGCAATTCAAGCGCCGCTTTTGGGAGGAAGATGAAGCGATCTACGGCGGCATCAGCTTCACCGACCTGCCGATCCGGCAGATCGCCTACCCGAGCTCGGACCTTAACCGCAGCGGCCGTGGCGTGCTGCTAGGAGCCTACATTTTCGAGGGCGCAAGCGCCTACGAGTTCGCCGCGTTGCCGCCGGCCGAGCGCATTGCGCGCGCGGTAGATTTCGGGTCGCGGATTCATCCGCAATACAAGGGAGAATTCGAAAACGGTGTTGCCATCGCTTGGCACCGCGTGCCGTTCACGCTCGGCTGCGCCGGCTATTGGACGGACGAGGCGCGGGCGCAGCACTACGACGACCTCTGCCAGATAGACGGCAGGATCGTACTCGCCGGCGAACACGCGTCCTACCTGCCTGCCTGGCAGGAGGGCGCAATCCTCTCCTCGCTCGATGCCGTCGCCCGGCTACATGAGCGCGTGGTCAAGATGTAAGGCGACGCCGTTGAAGGGTGCAGCACGAACATTGCCTATTTCGCTGCGCACCGGCGCCGCGATCGTCGCCGCATCGCTTATGTTCGCCGCCGGCGTGGCGCTAGCGCAGAGTGGGCCATCCGCTCCGCCCGATCGCGTACCCAGTGCGGGCTTCCGCTTCGGCGAGACGACAGGCGAAGAACTTTACGCGAGTGTCTGCCAGGCTTGCCACATGTCGGACGGCAAGGGAGCGACTGGCGCCGGAACCTATCCCGCGCTTGCCGGCAACCAAAATCTTGCCGCCGGCAGATATCCGGTGACTGTTGTGCTCCATGGACTCCGCGGCATGCCGCCGGTCGGCTATTTCATGACCGACGATCAGGTGGCGGCCGTCGTCA
>DAIUEQ010000060.1:0-7163 GCA_036845025.1 Xanthobacteraceae bacterium
CCGCCGGCTTTGTGCACCGACAACGGCGCAATGATCGCCTGGGCCGGCGCCGAACGGCTCGCGGCCGGGTTGGCCGATCCCTTGAGCACCGCGCCGCGTCCCCGCTGGCCGCTGGAGGACGTGACAAAAGCGCCGACCTCGGAATCAAAGCCGCAATAACTACCGTGCCGCCGCCGGTTCGATCTGCGCCAAAATGGCCTCGAGCCGTTCCAACCGGTCCGCTTCCGCCGGCGGCTTGTCCCAGCGCAGGCGGCTGATGCGTGGAAAGCGCATCGCCAAGCCGGACTTGTGCCGGGTCGAGCGTTGCAGCCCTTCGAACGCGACCTCCAGCACCAAGCCCTTGTCTTGCTCGTGGACGACTTCCCGCACCGGACCAAACCGGTCGGTCGTATTCCTTCGCACGAAGCGGTCGATCTGCAGCAACTCTTCGTCGGTGAATCCGAAATAGGCTTTGCCGACCGGGACGAGTTCGTCGCCTTGCTCGCCGCGCGTCCAGACGCCGAACGTGTAATCCGAATAGTAGGATGAGCGTTTGCCGTGCCCGCGCTGGGCGTACATCAGCACCGCGTCGACCACGAAGGGATCGCGTTTCCATTTCCACCATGGGCCCTTTGGCCGGCCGGGCACATACGGCGCCTCGCGCAGCTTGATCATCACGCCTTCGACCGCATCGGCGTCGGCCCCTATTCCGGCCGTCGCCGGATTGGTCCGCGCCTGCGCCAGATCGGCCCAGGTCGTAAACGGAACAAGCGGCGACAGGTCGATGCGCGGCTCGTTGAGCCGAGAGATGAATTGCTCAAGGCGAATTCGCCGCGTCGCGAACGGCAGCGCCCGCAAATCTTCTTCGCCGTCAGCGAGCAAATCATAGGCACGTAGATGCGCCGGGAATTCGGCCATCAGTTTTTCCGTGACGCTTTTGCGATTGAGCCGCTGCTGCAACACATTGAACGATTGCACACGGTGATCACGCATGATCAGAAGTTCGCCGTCGATGGCGCCGGGAAGATGTATCGCGTCGAGCAAATCCGGAAAGCCCCGGGAAATGTCCTCGCCGGTGCGCGAATAAAGCCTTGCCACCAATTTGCCGTCGTGTTCGGCCGCGGCCGCCTGGATGCGAATGCCGTCCCATTTCCACTCGGCCATGAAAGCGGTCGGATCGAGCGCGGCAAAATCGGGTTCATCGATGGCGTGCGCGAGCATTGGCGGGCGGAATGGCGCGGGCTCTCCGCTTGCAGGTTTTTCGCCGCGGCCTTCCAACCATGCAAAAAGATCAATGTAGGGCGGCTCCAATCCCGGCCAGAGCATTTCGATGTCCTGGGGATCGGTGCCGTTAAGCGCCGCCAGCGCAGACTTCGCCAGCCGCGCCGACACGCCGATCCGCAAGGCCCCCGTGACCAGTTTGATCAACGCCCAGCGTCCGGTTTCATCAAGCGCATCGAGCCAGCGCGCCAAGCGCGACGGCAGCTCGGCTTTGCCGAGCCTTGCCAGTATCTCGACAACGGTCGTGAGCGATATCTCTTCGCGACCCTGATCGGCGGACACCGCTGCGCTTGGAGCCGGCCACATCAGCGCCACGGTCTCCGAAAGATCGCCGACATAATCGTACGAGAGTTCGAACAACAGCGGATCAGTGCGCTCGGCGATCAAATTACGGATGAGGCCGGACTTGGCATACGGAAAAGTCAGTTCGCCGGTCAGCGCCGCCAGCGCCCAGCCGCGCTCGGGGTCGGACGTCGAGCGAAAATAATCCGTCATCAGCCGAAGCTTGGCGTTTCGTGCCGGCTCGTAAGTGAGACGATCGAGGAGTTCGGCGAAGCGGTTCATGTCTTGTCGGCGTCGCCGTTCGGCATGCCCGGCGCCAACTCCGATTGCGGCTCGGGCGCGGCGTCATCGGGGCCTCCAGCTTCTCCATCTTGCCGCTCAGCCGCTCCGCTGCTGAGACCTTCCTCGTCTTCATCGCCGTAGCCGACGATATCCAACGGCCGCGCTTTCAGACCGCGCGTCCCACACCAGTGCACCAGCGCGTCTTCCTGGCCGTGCGTCACCCAGATTTCAGCGGCACCGGTTGCGGCCACCGTCGTGGTGAGCCCGTCCCAATCGGCGTGATCGGAAATTACCAGCGGCAGCGCTACGCCATATTGCCGAGCTCGCGCCCGGATGCGCATCCATCCCGATGCCATCGCGGTGAGCGGATCCGGAAACCGCCGCGTCCAAAGGTCGCTCAATGCCGACGGCGGGCAGAGCGTAATTGTTCCGGCCAATTCGGACTTGGCGGCGCCACGGACCACGCGTAATTCGCCGAGCGCAATGCCGCGGCTTGCATAATATTGCGTGATCCGCTCCATGGCGCCGTGCAGATAGATTGGTGCGTCATAACCATGCTGGCGAAGCAGCGCGATCACACGCTGCGCTTTGCCGAGCGAATAGGCGCCGATGAGATGGGCGCGTTCGGGAAACAACGCCAGCGAGTGGAGCAGTTTGGCGATCTCCAGACGCGGGTCGCCGTGCCGGAAGACCGGCAACGCAAACGTCGCTTCGGTAATGAAAAGATCGCACGGCACGAGCTCGAATGGCGCGCAGGTCGGATCGGCCACGTTCTTGTAATCGCCGGAAGCCACCACGCGCAGCCCATCAGCTTCGACCAGCGCTTGCGCCGAGCCGAGCACGTGGCCGGCCGGATGCAGCGTCACTTTTACCTCGCCCACGCTCACACTTTCACCGTAGCGCGCGGCCTGCATCGCACCCGTGAAATTGTCGCCGTATCGCAAACGCATCAGGTCGAGCGTTTCCTGTGTCGCCAAGACCGCGCCGTGACCGGGCCGCGCGTGGTCGGAATGCGCGTGGGTGATCAGCGCGCGCTCTACCGGCCGGGTCGGATCGATATGGAAGGAACCGAGCTTACAAAATGTGCCGACCGGCGTCGGCATGAGGATGTCTTCAGGACGCATCGCCAGTGATAAATAGGCATTGCTTTGATGGACGCGAGCGATGAGCCAGACCGGCCCGCTGTTTGTTTCTTCCGGCGATCTCGTCGCCGACCGGCGTTACAAGTGGGCGCTTGATTGCGCCGCGAAAGGCGATTTTGCCGGCGCGGCGGACATTTTAGCGCAGACGGTGGAACTGGCGCCCGGCTTTGCTACCGCCTGGTTCGCGCTAGGGGCCATCCGCGATCATTTGGGCGATCAAGCCGGCGCGGCGCTCGCCTTCGAGCAGACACGGGAACTCGATCCTGAGGACTATCACGGGGCGCGATTGCAGCTCGCCCGTCTCGGCACAGGCGAAGCCACGCCGGCGATGACGCACGCCTATGTCCGGCGGTTGTTCGATCAATATGCCGCCCGTTACGATACTTCGCTCACCGACCATCTGGCCTATCGCGGACCGGCCATTTTGCGCGAAGCGGTCGAGCGCGTGATGAGCGCGACCGCGCGGCCCTTTCGCTTCGACGCTGTGCTCGACCTTGGTTGCGGGACCGGACTTGCCGGCGCCGCGTTTCGTCCGGTTTGCGGTCGGCTGACCGGCGTCGATCTTTCAGAAGCGATGGTCGCCAAAGCCGCAGAAAAAAATCTCTACGATCGTCTCGAAAGCGCCGACCTTGTCGATTTTCTTCAACAGGAGGCGCGCGGCGAAACGAAATACAATCTCGTCATTGCCGCAGATGTTTTCGTTTATTTAAATGAGCTGTCGCCAATCTTCACCGCAGTGGCGCGGCTTAGCACGCCGGGAGGCCTGTTCGCTTTCACTGCCGAAAGCCATGCCGGCGCGGGCGTAAAGCTATTGCCAACGCTTCGTTACGCGTATGCGGAGGCGCACCTACAGGCGTTACTCGGCGCCGCCGGATTTTCAGTTCCGTACCTTGCGGACACTTCAGTGCGCAGCGAGAAGGGCCGGCCGGTTGAGAGTCTCGTCGTCGTGGCCCAAAAGTCGGGCGTGCCGCAACCGCCGCCTGGTTCCAGCGCATGACCGTTCTCGAGCGCACCGCCCTACTTCCCGACCGCTTCGCCCGCTGGTTTGCCGGACGCGGCTGGACGCCGCGCGCGCATCAGCTCGAGCTCCTCGCCGAGGCACACGCCGGCCGCTCCGTCCTCCTGATCGCGCCTACCGGCGGCGGCAAGACGCTCGCCGGCTTCTTGCCCACTTTGGTGGAGTTGAGCGGTCTGCATGACCCTCCGCGCGCCGCGGGAGCAAAATCACCGTCGCGACTGATCTCCACCGGCCACGCCGTACGGCGCGAAGGCGGCCTGCACACTCTCTATATCTCGCCGCTCAAGGCGCTGGCCGTGGATATCGCCCGCAATCTGGAACGGCCCGTCGCGGAGATGGGGTTGCCGATCCGCATCGAGACGCGAACCGGTGACACCCCTATCTCCAAGCGGCAACGCCAGCGCCGCGATCCGCCGGAGATTTTGCTGACGACGCCTGAACAATTGGCGCTGCTGTTGGCGTCCGCCGACGCCCCGTATTTGTTCGGCTCGCTCAAGCGCGTCATTCTCGACGAACTGCACGCGCTGGTAATCTCAAAGCGCGGCGACCTGCTCTCGCTCGGTCTTGCACGCCTGTTCCGCCTTGCGCCAGATATGACAAGTGTCGGCCTGTCGGCGACGGTGGCGGAGCCGGAAGAACTCGCCCGCTTCATGGTGCCGCAGCGCGGCGATGTCAGCGCGGCGCGTGCCGACATCATTTTCGCCGCGGCCGGCGCCCCGCCGAATGTCAGCATGCTCGACACGCGCGAACGGTTGCCGTGGGCCGGACATTCGGCCCGCCATGCGCTCGATGAAATATACCGTCTGATCGAGACCCATCGCACCGCGCTGGTATTCGTCAATACGCGCAGCCAGGCCGAGGCCGTATTTCAGCAGCTGTGGCGCATCAACGAGGGCAATCTCGCGATCGCCCTGCATCATGGCTCACTTGACGTAGCGCAGCGCCGGAAGGTGGAAGGCGCAATGGCGGCCGGCCTGTTGCGCGCGGTCGTCTGCACCTCCTCGCTCGATCTCGGCGTCGACTGGGGCGACGTCGATCTCGTCATCAATGTCGGAGCGCCGAAAGGGGCATCGCGCATTCTCCAGCGCATCGGCCGCGCCAATCATCGCATGGATGAGCCCTCGAAGGGCGTGCTGGTGCCCGCCAATCGGTTCGAAGTGCTCGAATGCCGCGCCGCGCTCGACGCAATCGCCGAGGGTGCGCAGGACACTCCCCCGTTGCGCGTCGGCGCGCTCGACGTATTGGCGCAACACGTCCTTGGCTGCGCTTGCGGCGGTCCGTTCTTTGCCGACGAGCTTTACGCCGAGGTGACGACGGCCGCGCCCTATTCCGGACTGACGCGCGAGGATTTCGACGCCGTGGTCGATTTCGTCGCCACCGGCGGCTATGCGCTTAAGGCTTACGACCGATTTGCTCGCATCCGGCAGGATAAAGACCGGCGCTGGCGCATCGCCAACCAGAACGTGGCGCAGCGTTATCGCCTCAATATCGGCACCATTGTCGAGGCCGACATGCTGAAAGTCCGGCTGGTGCGGTCGCGTGCGTCCAAAGTGATGCCGCGCGGCGGCCGGCTGCTCGGACATGTGGAGGAATATTTCGTCGAGACCATGGTGCCCGGCGACACCTTCGTGTTCGCGGGAGAAATCCTCAAATACGAAGCGATTGTCGAGGACGCGGTCTATGTGTCCCGCTCCGCTGCGGAAGACCCGAAAGTGCCGGCCTATGAGGGCGGAAAATTCCCGCTGTCGACGTATCTCGCGGCACGGGTGCGAAACCTTGTCGCCCACCCGCAAGAATGGCGGGAACTGCCGCAACAGGTTCGCGAATGGCTCGAAATCCAGGCGTGGCGCTCACAGATGCCGGGTTCGGCCGAGCTTTTGGTCGAAACATTCCCGCGCGCCAACAAGCACTACTTGCTTTGCTACCCGTTCGAAGGGCGTTTGGCGCACCAAACGCTGGGCATGCTGCTGACGCGACGGCTCGAAAGAGCGCGGTTGCGGCCGCTTGGATTCGTTGCCAACGAATATGCTCTTGCGGTCTGGGGCCTTGGCGACGTGGCGCAGCGTATTGACCGCGGCGGGTTTTCGTTGGCCGAGCTATTCGATGAGGACATGCTCGGCGACGACCTCGAGGCCTGGCTCGCGGAATCGGCCTTGATGAAGCGCACCTTTCGCAATTGCGCCATCATCGCCGGCCTGATCGAACGGCGTTTCCCCGGCCAGGAAAAAACCCGCAGGCAGGTGACCATCTCGACCGATCTTGTTTATGACGTTCTGCGCAGCCACCAGCCCGATCACATTCTCCTGCGGGCGGCGCGCGCCGACGCCGCGACCGGCCTGCTCGACGTGCGCCGGCTTGCCGACATGCTCTCGCGTATAAGGGGGCGAATCGTTCATAAAGCGCTCGATCATGTGTCGCCACTTGCGGTACCGGTCATGCTGGAGATCGGGCGGGAGGCAGTTTACGGCGAGGCGACGGAATCCCTCCTCGCGGAAGCGGAGGCGGAATTGGTGAAGGAGGCGACGCAGTGAGATCGGCGCACCTTGCTGCGCAGCGAGACGAGGAGCACACGTTCGCGCTCGCCGGCGCCGAAATCGTCGCCGATCCGTCGGGGGCGCTGTATTGGCCGGACGAGCGGATGCTCGTCGTAGCCGATCTGCATTTGGAAAAGGGCTCCGCGTTTGCCAAACGCGGCGTGCTGCTGCCGCCCTACGACACGGCGTCGACGCTGGCGCGGCTCGCCGGCGTGCTGCTGCGCTACGCGCCGCGCTCAGTCGTCGCTCTCGGCGACAGCTTTCACGACGGCGACGGTCCTCGGCGCATGTCGTCTGTTGACGAAACCACGCTGCGCACGCTGCGAGGCGGACGCGACTGGATCTGGATCGCGGGCAACCACGACGCCGAGTTGCCGCGCGACCTCGGCGGCAGCTTTGCCGCATCGCTCGCCGTGGGCCCGCTGATTTTTCGTCATTTGCCCTTGGCAGGCGTCGCCGATGGCGAGGTGGCCGGTCATCTGCATCCGGTCGCGCGACTGAGCCAGAGAGGCCGCTCAGTCAGCCGGCGCTGCTTCACCAGCGACGGCCGCCGCCTCGTCATGCCCGCTTTCGGGGCCTATGCCGGCGGGCTGAACATACGGGATGGCGCATTTTTCGGGCTGTTCGGCACCCTCGCCTACTCCG
>DAIUEQ010000060.1:7263-16682 GCA_036845025.1 Xanthobacteraceae bacterium
CTGAACATACGGGATGGCGCATTTTTCGGGCTGTTCGGCACCCTCGCCTACTCCGCTCTGATGCTCGGCGAGCAGCGGGTCTACGCGCTTTCGGCGGCGCGGTGCTTTCCGGATTAGGTTTATCGTTGAGCACGATCTTTTCCGAAAGCCGGCATCCCCTTTTCGGGATCATGCTCTAGTCGCGCCGGAATGCGATGCTTGCAATCCAGCCGGTTAGCAACGCCATGGCCGCGGTCGCCATTCCGTAGAGCAGACCATGCTCGCGGCTTTCGCTGACAACGAACTGTTCGAAGCCGACCTTGACGATCTCAAACGCCGAATCAGTTTCCGCGATCAGCGCACCCTCGGCAAACAGCTTCACGTCGACCGCATAGTTGCCGATCGGGACTTGCGCCGGCAGCGAGAGCGAGGCGCGAAACAATGTCGGTGCCAAAAAAGTCACGGCGTTCGGCTTCTCGCTATACAGGGTCTGGTCACGCATCAGCCGTATCAGCGCCGCGCGAAACGGATCGTTGCTGACCTCGCCGACGTCATTGTGAACGAGCTCCGGGAACGGAATGTTGCCAATCCCGAGTTGCAACCGCCGCCGAATTTCGGGACTGGCAATGGCGTCAAGCGGCCGGCTGGCCAATACCGCCAGGTATGACGGGGGATCGACAAACGTCCGCGATTCGGTGTTCACCCAAATGCCGAGCACGCGCGCCTTGCGGCGCGCCCGCACCGGCTCGCGCGGCCCGGTAATCGTGGCGACAATATCGTAAGGCGCGGCGCGCGATGCCGCCGTTGCATCGCGCTCTACCGATCCGAACAAAACCAATTCGACGCCGGTATAACTCGACGTGATCATCACCCGATGATTGGTCAGCGAGACGACAAGGCGTTCGGCACAGATCGCTGGGCCGGCGCTGGCGAGAAGGACAACAACGACGAGCGCGGCCAGCGGCAGTCGCATCATGGCGCACCGCCCAGAAATCGGATGGAATACAGGTCGTCGGGCCGCAACACGATTTGCGACGCAAACCGCAGCCCGACCGCGAGCACCAGCAAACCCAGCAGCATGCGGAGCCACTCTCCTCTGATGCGCTGGCCGGCATGCGCACCGAACTGGGCTCCCGCAGCCCCTCCAGCCATCAAAATCAGCGCCAGCACGGCGTCGACCAAGTGGTTGGTCGCCGCATGCAGCACCGTCGCCGAGATCATGGTCAGGAATGTCAGCACCATGGACGTGCCAATGACCGTCGCGGTCGGAACCCGCAGCAAATAAATGAGCATCGGGACAAGCAAAAAGCCGCCGCCGATTCCCATGACGGCGCCGATGAAGCCGATGATGAAACCGATTGCTAAAACCGGAATGGCCGACACGTAGATTTTTGAGCGCTTGAACCGCAGTTTCAGCGGCAGCCCATGGATCCAGGTATGGCTGCCTGGACGGCGTAATTCGATGCGCTTTCCTTGCCGGCTCCGGATGATGGCTCGCGCGCTTTCGCCAACCATCAACGCGCCGACGACGCCGAGCAGGATCACGTAGGAAAGGCCGATCACCAGATCGAGCTGATCCAGCGTGCGCAGCCAAGTGAACAGCGCGACCCCGCCAAAGCTGCCGAGAATGCCGCCGGCGAGCAACGTCAGCGCCAAAACGACGTCGATGGCGTTGCGCCGCCAATAGGTGATGGCTCCGGAGAAGGACGATGCAGCCACATGCGTGGTGACGCTCGCGACCGCCACCGCCGGCTGCACGCCGATAAAGATTAGAAGCGGCGTCATGAGAAAGCCGCCGCCGACACCAAACATGCCGGAAATAAATCCGACCGCCAGCCCCATCGCCAGCACGAGGAAAATGTTGACCGGCATGTCGGCGATGGGAAGATAAATTTCCACGGATATACCCCGATCAGGCTCCTTCTACGCGCGCGACGCTGATCGGCATACCGTTTATGCGCGTCCGGCCCGCAGATTTGATCGATTCCGGATAGCGCGGCGGCCCGGCGCCATGAGCGCGGTTAATTATTTTCTCTCCGCATGAGCGAACGTCGGCACGAGAGGTCGCGACACGCAGCGCTGCCAGCATGCCGGCGACTGAGGTCAGTTGACCTTCATGACGTCGGGCGCCGGGATCTTCTCGGCAGAATGTGATTTCTGCTTCAGCGCGGAGGTCCCCTTGGCGGGCGGGTCCCAAGCATCGGACGCTTTGACCGCGACGGCTTCGGCGGGTTGCGGCTGGGCAGTCCATTGTTCCGCAGCCGACTTCGCTGCCGCCAGGGCCTGTTGGTCAAGACGGCTAGCGACCTCATCGCGCTTCTGCGCTGCGTCCTTGTCGCCCTGCTTGGCGGCGAGGAAGAACCATTTGTAGGCCTCGGCGAAGCTCTGTTCGACGCCGACGCCGCGTGCATAGAGGATGGCCAGATTGTACTGGCTGTCCGTAACGCCAAGCTCGGCGGCCTTGCGGAACCACTGCGACGCTGAGCGATAATCAGGTGCGCCGGAGGCGCCCTCGGCATAAAGGACGGCAAGATTATGCATGGCCTTGCCGTGACCTTTGTCCGCTGCTCCGCGATAGAGCGAGACTGCCTGAGGCAAGTCCTTCTTTGTGCCGACGCCTTTTTCGTAGAACGTTCCGAGCCGGAACTGCGCAGGCACGAAACCTTTTTTAGCTGCGATTTCCAGCCAGCGGGCTGCTTCCTCGTTGTTTTGCGGAACGTTGCGCCCATCGGCGAAACGTACCCCCACCTCGTAAGCTGCGGCCGGATCTCCCGCTAAAGCCGCCATACGGAGGCCGGGACCGCCGATAGCCAACGGCAACTTTTCGTCCGCGAGCGGCGTTGTGGAATTTCCCGACCCGGGCGCCGGCGGCAACGAGCCGGTCACATCCGAGCCCGAAAAAACTCCCGACGCATTTTTGCCGGCGCCGTCGGCGATATCCGGAAGTGTGCCGGAGTTAATGGCGAAGTTGCCGGGCGGATTTAAAAGCGTCTGCCGAACTGCCGGAGCCGACGCAACATTCTGCTCCGTATCTGAACCCGAAGCCGCAACCGTCTTCGACATGTTCGTTGTATTTGCGTCCGACGATCTCCCAGGTGCCCCCGGCTGTTTCCCTGGTTCGGCGGGCGTCAACGGCATGGGGGAGCCCGGCGTAGGCTCCGTCAAGACACGCGGCGATGTAGTCTGCGCTTCCGGCGGCGGACTGCCGTGGTCGAGCATCTGTGATACGACCCGGAAACCGCCGACGACGATGGCTACGACGGCAGCGGCGACAAACAAGGTGCGCAGCCGGTCCGAAAGTTTCTTTGAGCCGCTCGGGACAGCGGTGCCGGTGATTACGCCGGATCTGTCGTTCGGCGACGTCGACGCGGCGGCTTGGGCGGCGCGGCGCGCGGCGGCGATGAAATCTGCCTTGCCGCCGGACGGATCGGGGATGACTGGGGGCTTGGCCGGCGCCGCTGAGTCCAATGCCGCAAGTCGCTCGACCGGTGTCATCGGTCGGCGCGTGCGTCCCGGTGCGAACCCCGGCTCAAGCGGGTGATCGGGAGGTAGATCAGGATCGATCGGCGTGCGGGCGATGCCGTACCGATCGGCGGCGGGCTCGATCTCTGCGGCCTTATCCGCCTGTGTCGGCACTTCAGGTTCTTGGGCCGGCGACAAGGAGGGCGCGAATTCCGGGATTTGCGCGCCTAACGGCTCTTCAGGATCGCTCCAGCTACGATGGACGCGCATGTCGCTTTCAATGCGCGCAAGGCGATCGACGACGTGTTCAACGGTACCCTGGACCGCCTCGATCGAATCCTGGGTGCGCCGTTCGCTGTCTTTGATTTCCGCGAATTGGTGATCGATGGCGCCGCCCGGCACAACTCTACCCGACGCGGAATCCACGCTCACCCCGCCGGCGCGCAATTGTTTGATGTAAACCAGGAGATCAGCCAATCCGCGTTCCACGCCTTCGAGCAATCCCAACCGCGCGTCGGACGCATCGAGCCGCTGCATCAGCATGGCGATGCGATCTTCGAGATGCGTCAGCGCGGTGTGATCGGTTTGCGTGAGCTGTGACAATTCCAACTTGTCAACGAGCGCGGCTAACAGCTTCTCGAGTTCGCGCGGTACAGCTTGACCGTTTTTCGTCGAAGCATGGATCGCGGTCGTCAGTGCATCGATGCGACTTTCGACTTGCAGTAATGTTCGATTGTCGGCGGTGTTGTGGGCGAGATCGTCCATTCTCGCCGACAGCAAGTGCACTTCTTCGCCAAGCCTGCTCACCGCGTCGTCGGAAGCGACACGCGAAACGGCGTGGCGCAAGTTGCTGATCGCGATGTGAAGTTGCTCCATCGCCCCCGGATCGCCCTTGGCGATATCGCCGAGGCTATCGACCTTGGACGACAGCAGCCGGACCTCGTCGGCGACCGTGCTCATGGCATCGTCGGAAGCAGCCCCCGACACTGCGTGGCGTAGATCGACCATCGCCGTGTGAAGTTGTTCGAGCGCCGCCGGTGCGTCTTTGGCAAAGGTGTCGACCTTCGCCGAAAGCACGCGCACCTCTTCGGCAACCGTGTTCAAAGCTTCGTCGGAAGCAACCCGCGACACCGCGAGCCGCAAATCGCCGATCGTGGTCTGCAGCTGCGCGATTGCCGCGGTATCGTTCCTGGCGACAATCACGTCGACTTTTTGGGTCAGCACCGCTACCGCGTCACCGAACTCGACTAATTCTTCGGCCGGCGTAAGGCCACGTAAGCCCGCGTGTACTTCCGCCAATCCACGTTCGATTTCGGCAAGCGCGGTCGAATCGCGTCCACTCTCGCGACCGGCATCGAGCCGGTGCCCCAGAGTCTTGATCTCAAGCTCAAGCGATTCCAACGCGCGCCGCGGCAAAGCTTCGGTAAACGCTCGGCCGATGTCGGAAAGCTCGCGGCGGAGGCCGTCAATCGTGACGTTGAGATCGCCGGTCGGTCGCAGCGCGTCAATTCGGGCGTTGAGGTGGCGCAGCTGGCGTTCGAGGTCGGCAATATCCAACCCTGGCGCCGAAGAGTTTTTCCGGCCTTCGTCACGAACGGGCGAACGGCGTTGATTAGACGAATCAGGCCGTGCCGGCTCAAGACTGAACGTGCCTTCGCCGGCCCTATCGCGTTCGATCTTTTCCGCCAGAATATCGGCCGCCACATCGTCGATGAGCGACCGCTGCGATAGAGACTCACCGACCGCCATTTGGCGTTCGGCTTTTTTATCGGCCGCGTTTTCCAGCGCCCGCATTCTCGCGGTGATCTCGGCGACCAAGCGATCGTCGGCCGCTTTTTGCTGCGCACCTGAATCTTCCACGCGCGGCGATGCCGGGGAAGCGACAGCAGCTTGCGGCGGCCGATCGAGCGGCCGCGGTTCTACTCTTGGCTCGGACGGCGCCACCTCAGCTCGGTGCGAGGCGAGAGCGCCACTATTCGGAATAATGTCGGCTGACGGACGGGGCGCCGGTGCCGGCGTCCATTGCGCCGCCGTTTCCGCGGACGCCTGCTGCTGGGCGGCCCGAACTTCGGCGCGGCGCAATCGCGCGGCTATTTCGGCGGCCGCTGCCTCGTCGAGCGCGCGCTGGCGCACTGTGATTTCGGCAATTGCTTTGTCGACTGCAGCATCCCGAGGGTCGTCAGCGCCTGCTGCAGAAGAGATGCCTTCGCGCCGCCGTCCGCGGCTTGGCGAAGCCGGCGTTCGCGCTGCGGCGCTAAGGTCGCGATAGGGCCCGCCCATGCCAATGCTCTCGTCTTGAGATGTATCCTGTTCAGGTGGCCACTGTTCGTCGTCCGAGCCGCCTTGTCGTTGCGGCCTGGTATCACGGCGCTGACCATGTTCCTCTCGACTGCCGGAACGCATGCGTCGCGGCGGAAGACTTTCTGAATCGCCGGCGCCTCGCGAGCCGCCGCGGGAAGGCACGGGCTCATCGCGCTCGTTCGGGAAACGCTCCTCCCATTGATCCGCCGACTGCCAGCCGCGCAAACGCCCGGCCTTCGCCCGACGCGCGTTCAACGCTTCCGTTTCGCTTCGCTCGGCTTCGGGCCGATAGTCCGGCTCGGAAGCGTACCGGCCGGGCGTAGTGCCGCGACCTTCACGCGGAAGCGTTTCAAACGGTTCTTCGGACTCGAATGCCGGGCGGCGACGCGGCGCGCGGCCGGGCTGGTGGTCGAAATTCGAACGATCAGCGTCCTCGCTCTCGCTATCATCCTCGCGCGACGGTTCGCTTAAATAACGGTCTGTCTCTTCCTCGGAAAAGGTTTGCCATGACTGCTCCGGCTCACGTTCGGGAGCCAGCCTGGGAGCTTTGCGGTCGAGTCTGCGATAGTGAGCACCTTCGTTGAGGTTCAAGTCCTCGAATCGATCCGCATCCGGCTCTCGACTGGGATGGCTTCGGCTGTTTTCGGGCTGGCGACTGTTTTCGCCAACATCATCGGAAAACTCGCGCTGCCGAGAATCTTCTTGCCAGGACCGTTCTGGTCGAGACTCGTCTCGCCAGGACTCGTCCTCGTTGTGCGGTCTGAGTGGCCTGGACGCTTCACGGTAGCGTTCATCGTCGCGATCAGGTCTGTGACCTTGCGAGGTATCGCGCCAGTCTTCATCCCGGGCGTTCTGTCGTGCCGGGTCGGGGCGAGGTAGCGGATCACGGTAGCGTTCGCGCGGCAGCTCTCGCTCGACGGCGCGCGATTCTTCAAACTGTTGCTGCCCCCACTCCCGCGACGGGCCGGTTCGCAACCGGCTTCGTTCCCGATCGCGTTGATCTTCCCGGGCGTCCGGTCGTCGCGGTTCATTTCGCGCCCGCTCTCGCGGCAAGTCCGGCCGTTCGTAATATTGCTCGCGGTCACGCTCGGGTTCGTCTCTGAAGCTTTCGGCGCCGTGTCCCTTCGGCGCTTCCGATGGGCGGCGCCGCAAAGCCTGCGAATCACGCCGGCGGCTTATGTCCTCATCGCCGAAACCGCGCTCCCACGACTCCTGTGGTTCCGAAAAGGATGAGCCTCGCGGCTCGGGATGATCGGGTGCCCGCCGTGCGGAGTGGCGCTCCCATTCCTGCGCCTGATCGCGGTTATATCCACGTTCGTCCCGCCCCGCGGGGCGTTGCGGCAGCTTGCGCCCCGGACGCGGCTCATGACCGCCTTCCATACGATCAGGCGGGGCAGAGCGTCGAGATTCGGTTTCGCGCTCCTCGGCCGGACGAATCACTGTGTTGAGCCACTCGCCGACCGACATTCCGGAGCGGCGCGCGGCGTCGCGGGCGGCCGCACGGGCTGCTGGACGGAGACCTCTGAGATTCCATGGACCGCCCGATTTCATGCTCACGCCCAAATTGATGCCTGAGAAATTGGATGTGCCCCTTCATGCAAGCCGAAGCTCGCGGAACGGCAATGCGGAACTGACGCCTTACTGTTCTGAAACGGGACTTTTCAGGATTACGGTAAATAACCGGTTAAGAACGCCCGCGGTCGGTCACCGCTTGTTCACCAAAAATGGCGTCCCGGGAGCATTATCGGCGGGCCCCTGTTAACTTTGCGGTAACCTCTTGTCGCGGGCGGATGGGGTGTTCGCTCGCGAGGCTCGTTTGCGCTGATTCGCTCATCCGCGGCTCTACCGACCGTTGACGCAAAGCCGCAACATTATACCCTTGAGCCGGGCCGGTTGCGTCAGGGGGGAGGACACGCGCTTATGGCGACCTACAAGGCTCCTGTCGACGACGTCATGTTTCTGCTGAACGACGTCTTTCACGTCGAGCGCTACAATAATTTGCCTGGCTTCGCCGACGCCACGCCTGACCTCCTCGAAGCCGTGCTCGGCGAAGCTGCGAAATTCTGCGAAGATGTGCTGACTCCGCTGAACCGTGTCGGCGACAAGGAAGGCTGCCACCGGCGTGAAGATGGAAGCGTCACTACTCCAACTGGATTCAAGGACGCTTATAAACGGCTGACAGAGGGCGGCTGGATCGGCGCATCAGCGCCGGAGGACTTCGGCGGTCAGGGCCTACCGATGGCGCTGACTCAGTCGATCGGCGAATTTCTCTGTTCGGCGAACATGGCTTTCGCCATGTATCCTGGCCTCACTCAGGGAGCGGCCGCCGCGATCACCGTTCACGGGACGCCCGAGCAGAAAGCACTCTACCTTCCGAAACTCATCAGCGGTCAATGGACCGGCACGATGAACTTGACCGAACCGCAATGCGGAACCGATCTTGGGCTTGTGCGCAGCCGCGCCGCGATCCAGCCCGACGGCAGCTACAAAATCACCGGCACCAAAATCTTTATCTCCGCCGGTGAGCACGATCTCGCGGAAAATATCATCCACCTCGTGCTCGCACGCATCGAAGGAGCGCCGGAAGGGACCAAGGGCATATCGCTCTTCATCGTGCCGAAATTCCTCGCCGGGAAAGATGGCGCGCTGGGCTCCCGCAATGCGGTCTCTTGCGGTTCGATCGAAGAGAAAATGGGCATTCACGGCAATTCAACCTGCGTGATGAATTATGACGGCGCCACCGGCTGGCTCGTCGCCGAGCCGAACCGCGGTCTCAACGCCATGTTCGTGATGATGAACGAAGCGCGGCTCGGTGTCGGCGTACAGGGGCTTGCGCTGTCCGAAGTCGCCTATCAGAACGCCGCCGCTTACGCGAAGGAGCGGCTCGCCGGCCGGGCGCTGACCGGGCCGAAGTTCAAGGACAAGCCGGCCGATCCGATCATCGTGCAGCCTGACGTGCGGCGCATGCTGATGACCATGCGCGCCTTCAATGAAGCCGCACGCGCATTGGTATTATGGACGTCGCTGCGCAGCGACGTCGCCCATCGCTCCGGCGACGCCAAAGAACGCCAGGCGGCCGACGATCACATGGGTCTGATGACCCCGGTGATCAAAGGCGTGCTCACCGACCAAGGCTTCGCCAACACGGTGATGGCGCAACAGATCTTCGGCGGTCATGGCTACATCGCCGAGCACGGCATGGAGCAATTCGTGCGCGATTCCCGCATCGCCATGATTTACGAGGGCGCCAACGGCGTTCAGGCCTTGGATCTCGTCGGCCGTAAGCTGCCGCGCGACGGTGGCCGTGCCTTGCAGGCCTTCTTTGCCGAGGTGTCGGCTTATATCAAAGATCATGGCGGCGATGCCGAGCTGGCCCCTTACGTCAAACCGCTCGCGCAAGCACTTGGCGAGTTACAGCAGGCCACCATGTGGTTCGTGCAAAACGCCCTCGGCAATCCCGAGAATGCCGGCGCGGGCTCGACCGATTACATGCATCTCTTTGGCCTGGTCGCACTCGGTTACATGTGGTGCTTGATCGCTGAGGCGGCGAAAGCCAAAATCGTCGAAGCAGGAAACGGCTCAAGCGAACGCATGGCGGCGAAGCTTGCTACCGGCCGCTTTTTCGCCGAGCGAATGCTGCCGGCGGCAACGACACATTTGGCGCGCATCAAGGCCGG
>DAIUEQ010000061.1:0-16392 GCA_036845025.1 Xanthobacteraceae bacterium
TCATCTGCGCGGAAAAGCGATGGATGGTGCCGTCGTCGAGATTGAGCGCGACCACGCCGCGGCAGCGGCCGTCGTCGTCCATGATCAGGTCGATGGCGAAATATTCGATGAAGAATTCCGCCGAATGGCGCAGCGCCTGGCCGTACATGGTGTGCAGCATGGCGTGGCCGGTGCGGTCGGCGGCGGCGCAGGTGCGCTGCGCGGTGCCCTTGCCGTAATGCGTGGTCATGCCGCCGAACGGGCGCTGATAGATCTTGCCGTCTTCCTCGCGGCGCGAGAACGGCAGGCCCCAATGTTCCAGCTCGTAGACCGCTTCCGGCGCGTTGCGGCACAGATATTCGATGGCGTCCTGGTCGCCGAGCCAGTCGGAGCCCTTGACCGTGTCGTACATGTGCCAGCGCCAATCGTCCTCGCCCATATTGCCGAGCGCCGCCGCAATGCCGCCCTGCGCCGCCACGGTGTGGGAGCGCGTCGGAAACACCTTGGTGATGCAGGCGGTGCGCAGGCCGGCTTCGCTGCAGCCGACGACGGCGCGCAAGCCGGCGCCGCCGGCGCCGACAATCACCACGTCGTAGGCGTGGTCCTCTATCGGATAAGCGCGGCCGTTGACGGCCGGCGCCGCGCCGCCACCGTTGGCTCCGTTATTCGCCATGCTCACAATCCAAATGAAAGTTTGAGAAGACCATAGATCGAGGCCATCGCCACGGCGACGCAGAAAAACGTGTTGGCCATGATCATAATCAGTTTCGCAAATTCGTCGTGCACGTAATCCTCGATCACGACCTGCATGCCGATCCGCATGTGGACCGTAATCGACACGACGAATAGCAGCATGATGATGCCGACCAGCGGCAGGCCGAGGATCTGGGCGACGGCGGCCTGGTTGCGGCCAAGCAGCATGATGACGATAACCACACCGGCGACGACCAACGGGATATTGGCGACCGCGGTGAGCCGTTGCAGCCGGAAGCTTTCGGTCCCCGAACGCGCTGCGCCACGGCCGCGCACGCGCGCCAGCGGCGTGCGAAAGTGCTTTGCCGGGGCCTCGCTCATCGCGATCCTCCCAGCGCCAAAAGCGCGATGACCCACAGGATCACCGTGATTGCGATCGAGCCGATCAGGTTGGCGGCGGCGAGCCACTCGCGCTCGTTCGGGCCGAAGCCGTGCCCGGTATCCCAGATCAGGTGGCGCACGCCGCCAAGCGCGTGATGGATGAGCGCCCAAGTGTAGCCAAACAGAATGAGCCGTCCGATGATCGAGCCGGCGAACCATTCGAACTTGGCGTAGCCGGCGGGGCCAGACGCAGCAGCGAGGAACCACCAGGCGACAATGATCATGCCGAAATAGAGCGCCACGCCGGTGATGCGATGGACGATGGACATCATCATCGTCAGCATCGGCCGGTAGATTTGCAGGTGCGGCGACAGCGGCCGCGCCGAGGGAGCGTTGGTTTCGGCCATTACACCCATCCAGTCCGCTCGATGACGCGCCGAGCCCGGGCGACGTTCCTAACCAATCCATGCATGAGCCGCAATGCAGCGGGCGGAAAGCGGCAATCTTGCTGTAGCTTCGCTAAACGCGAAAGATAGTGCTATTTATACTACTGACAATTGGCATTATCTAAACCCTACCTTCGCTAAATACGAAGGATAACGAACATGCGCTTCGACCTCGCCGACTTAAGTCTTTTCCGTCACGTCGCCGATGCCGGCAGCATCACCCGCGGCGCCGAACGCGCGCATCTCGCGCTCGCCGCCGCCTCGACCCGCATCCGGCGCATGGAAGATGCTCTCGGCGTTAAGTTGTTGACGCGCGGACGCCAGGGCGTGGTGCCGACGCAAGCCGGCCGCACGCTGCTGCAGCATGCGCGCGGCATACTCCACCAGGCCGAGCGCCTGCACGAAGACCTCAGCGCTTACGGCGGCGGGCTCGCCGGCCAAATACGGGTGCTGTCCAACACTAACGCCTTGACCGAATTCCTGCCGGAGGCGCTCAGCTCGTTTCTCGCCGCGCATCCGAATGTCAGCGTCGATCTGGAAGAGCGACTGAGCGACGAGATCGTCGGCCTCTTGGCCGAAGATGTCGCCGATCTCGGCATTGTCGCCGGCACGGTCGATACCGGCACGCTGGAGACCTATCCATTCCGCCGCGATCGGTTCGTGCTCGCGGTGGCAAAGTCCGACCCGCTGGCGCGGCGGACGAAAATCAGTTTCGCGGACGTGCTCGATCAGGACTTCGTCGGGTTGGACCGCGCCAGCGCCTTGCAGCGCTTTCTTGCCAGCAAGGCGGTGCGGATCGGGCGGCCGCTGCGCTTGCGGGTACAGCTGCGCAGCTTCGACGCGGTGTGCCGGCTGGTGGAATGCCGGGTCGGCATCGGCATTGTGCCGGAGACGACCGCGCGGCGCGTCGCCAAGACCATGCAAATCGCGGCGGTGCCGCTCAGCGATGCCTGGGCGGTGCGCGATCTGACAATTTGCGTCCGGAAACTAAGCGAGTTGCCACTCTACGCGCGGCAGTTCGTCGAACATTTGCGCGCCAAGACCAAATCGCCCGGCTAAAGTCTTGCGCGGCGCTCGATGATTTTAGTCGGCGGCTTTTTTGCTCGGGAAATGAAACGTCCAGCTCTCCGAGAAGGGCGGCCACCAATCCGGCACGCCGGTCGCCTTGTCCACGTGGCGCAGGAAGCCCGCCTGCGACGGCGGCTCGAAATGATAGGTCAGGCGATAGTCGCCGTCGCCCGCGAGCGCAACGTTGCTGGCATAATGCGGCCCGTCTCCGGCGGTCATGGCCGAAAGCTTGCCGCTCGCTTTGAACGAGCTGCCGACTTTTTCGATGGTGTATGAAATCGTCAGGTACGGAATCCACTCGCCGTCCTTGAAACCGTGCTTCTCGCCTTTGGCGGCGTGGACGTCGACTTCGATATGAACGGCGTTGGCGCCCATCGCCATGCCTTTCGGCATTGGCGCCATTTCAATGCCGAGGAGGTAGTGCGGGACGATTTCAAGATCGTTCTTGGTCACGGCATCGCCAACATAAAACTCGTCAGCTTTGGCAGTCAGGCTCATCGCGGCGATTACCGCGACGACGCACGATGCTGTCAGGATGCGCCTCATGATCTTTTAAGTCCTTCTCACTTGATGCGGCTTCCTTCCCAACTCCGACACATACGAGTTTTTCTTTAGACTAATGAAAAACTGCATGTGCTTTCAGTTAGTTGCGGTAGCAGGAGACGGCCTGCGGAAGCAAGGATTCCGCGGCACGCAAATCCGCAAGCTTACTGTGCAGGCCTGCCGAAGCGCCGTGGCGCGGTATCGGTAACCCCGAGATGAGCTTCGAGCGCTGCGCGATCGCTCGATAGCGTTGCGCTCTCGGCCGCATGCACGATAGCGCCGCGTTCAAGGATGATAGCGTCATCGGTCACGCCAAGAATTTTTTTCGGGTTTTGCTCGACCAGAATGGCGGACATGCCCTCATCGCGGATGATCCGCCGCAAAGCGCGCAGCAATTCCTCGACAATAATCGGCGCCAAGCCTTCCAGCGGCTCGTCGAGCAACATGACCCGCGGATTGAGCACAAGGGCGCGCGCCACGGCGAGCATTTGCTGTTCGCCGCCCGACAGTTGATTGCCGAGATTTTGCCGACGCTCTTCGAGCCGCGGAAACAGCGCATAGACTTTGTCGGTCGTCCAGCGGCCCGGCTGCGCGACGGCGGTGAGGTTTTCATGCACGGTGAGCGATTTGAAGATATTGCGCTCCTGCGGCACCCAGCCGATGCCGGCATGCGCGCGCTCATCGGGGCGCAACCTCGTGATATCTGTGCCGTCGATGGCGATGACGCCGGAAAAATACGTCGTCACGCCGACAATGGAATTGATCAGCGTCGTCTTGCCGGTGCCGTTCCTCCCGAGCAGGGCGAGCGCCCTGCCCTCCGCCAGCGACAACGAAATGTCCGACAGGACCACCGCTTCGCCGTAACCGGCGGAGAGATGTTCGATGCGAAGCAGATCAGGCATCGAGCTCCTCGCCGAGATAGACTTTTTTGACGCGCTCATCGCGCGCCACTTCCTCTGGTTTGCCTTCGACAAAAAGTCCGCCATTGACCAAAACCGAAATGCGGTCGGCGAACGAAAACACCAGATCCATGTCGTGCTCGATCAGCAATACGGTTACGTCGGCGGGCAGCGCGCTGATGGTGGCGAGCAGTTCGTGGCGTTCCGCTTCGGGCACGCCCGCCGCCGGCTCGTCGAGCAAAAGAAGCTTGGGCCGGCAGGCAAACGCGAGAGCGATTTCCAAAAGACGCTGCTTGCCGTACGGCAAAGTCGCGGTCCGCTGGTGCATGACGTCGCCGAGGCGAAAGCGCTCCACGGTCTCGGCGATCTCATCGGTGACTTCGCTCTTGCTGCCGACGAGTCGCCACCAGTCGCTGCCCAAACCAAGCCGCTCGGAAACCGCAAGGCCGATAGTCTCGAGTGGCGATAGGTCCAGGAAGAGCTGATTGATCTGGAACGTGCGTGACATGCCGCGGCGCACGCGCCGGTATGGGGCAAGCGCGGTGATGTCGTCGCCTTCGAGAATGATGGTGCCGGCGGTCGGCCGCAAAACGCCGGTCAAAAGATTAATGAGCGTCGTCTTGCCGGCGCCATTCGGGCCGATCAAAGCGTGACGGGCGCCTTTGTCGACCTTCATGGAAACGCCGTTGGTGGCGACAATGCCGCCAAACCGCTTCTCCAGACCGATGGTTTCGAGGATGGCCACCGTCTGTCACCGCGCCAAATATTGCCGCGCCGCCGCCAGTTCCGGACGCGGGTCGCCCGCACCGGCCATCTCGACCAGGAGGCCGTAATATTGGCGCGCCTTGTCGGCGTTGCCCGCGGCAGCCGCGGCCCGCGCGGCGCCGGAAATGCTGCGGAACCGCCGCGGATCGTGCTGCAACGCGGCCTCGTATTCGGTGAGCGCTCCCGCCGCACGGCCATCTTCGAGCAGCATGTCGCCCAACAATTCGTGCGCTGGAATTAGCCGGCCGGGGCTGACACTGGATTTGTCGCTGCGGTCTTCCTCATCGGCGGCAGCGCCCATCAACGATGAAGCGAGCTCACCTTCGCCTTTGGCTTGGGCAATCCAGGCGTGCGCCGCGAGCTGCTGAACATGAACCTCCGCAGCCCAGTAATCGTCTTTTGCCACTTTCAACGCGGCTTCGATTTCATCAAGCCGCGCCAAATCCCTGGCGGCGCTTTCGACATCGCCGCTGCGCGCGGCGCCGAGCGCGCGGGCAAAAATGCGGATAGCGCCGGTATAGGGAAACTTGCTCATCGCCGGATCGGCAAGGCGCGCCGCGTCCCGCCAGGCGCTGCGCTCGACGGCAAAACGCGCAGGGATCGCCGACTTCGCATAATCGGCGGCACGATTCGTTTCCGCGAATGAGCCGACCGCCTCGACGACGCGCGAGGCGTCCTGGTCGCGCGCCATCTGCAAGTCGGCATAGATCATGTAGTCGTAAGCGTGCAGCTGGTCGGTGCCGGCTTCAGCACGCCGGGCCGCGTCGACCGAACGGCGGTTTGTCTCCGCCGATTCCTTCCACATGCCGACGCGCGTGAAGATGTGCGATGGCATATGCAAGGCGTGCGGCGCGTCCGGCGCAATCTGCGCATAGCAATTCGCCGCAACCAGCCCCTGCGCGGCGATCGCCGGAAAGTCATTGCTGTGGATCAGATAATGCGCGACGCCCGGATGGTCCGGGTGCTTGGCAAACTGCTGATTAAGAATCACAATCGCGGACATGGCGCGCGACAGAGTCTTGTCAGTCGGCGGCTGGGTCGCGGTCAAATACAGCGCGAAGAAGATCTGTGTCTCGTCATCATCCGGATATTTCTGCGACAGCACCGCGAACGCGTCGGCCAGCGCGCGCAGCCGCTGGGCGGGCTTTTGCTGATCGAATCGGTCGTAATAAGCCGCGATAGCCTCGATATAGCTGCGTTCGCGCTCCGTCTTGGCGCCGATCTTGCGGCCCTGCCCGATGGCGGCGAGCGCCTTTTCTGCGGCGGCCGGCGTCGCGCCCGTGCCGAACGGATTGCCGATCGCGACCGTGGCCATGCCCCAGGTCGCGATCGCGCACCCCGGATCGTGCGCCAGCACTTCGGCGAAGGCATCATCGGCTTCTTTCCACCAGAAAGAATGCAGCAGCGCCACGGCGCGTTGTAACTCCGGCTGCGCGGACGCCGCGCATGAATTGTCGAATGAGACAATGCCGAGCTTTTGCTCGGCTTGCGCCGAAGCGGCGCCTCCGCTCAGGGCGAAGGCGCACATGGCCATAAGGATAGTACGCAGCGGCGACATGTCTGCCCCTCCTATGTCCTGGCGACCGGTCGCGCGATCAGGCGACCGCCAAGGCCGACAATCCACGCGCGCACCGTCACACTCCACTCCTCGATCCGCTCGCGTCCCGCCAGCACAATCACCACCAGCACGAAACCGATCCAGAATTGCCAATATTGCGGCGTCAGGCTGGCGATCCAATCTTGCAGGAATTTGTAGATCACGGCGCCGATCAATCCGCCATACAGATAGCCGGTGCCGCCGATGATCAGCACCAAAAGAAGATCCGCCGAGCGCTCGAACGAAAAAACGTCCAGCGAGCAAAACGCCGTGGTCTGGGTGAGCAGCGCGCCGGCCATTCCGGCCATGCCGGCCGAAACCGTATAGATCGCCACCAGGCGCCGGTTCACCGGGATGCCGACCGCCGCGGCGCGAAGGGTGTTGCCCTTGAGCGCGCGCAGCGACAGTCCGAATGGCGAATAGACGATGCGGCGCGCGACAACAAAACAGATGAACAGGACGACCAGAGTGTAGATGTAGCCGGTATGGCCGAACATATCGAAGCGGAAGCGGCCAAATATCGGCGCGATGGTGACGCCCTGTAGCCCGTCAGCGCCGCCGGTGATGTTGGAAAAGCGGTTGGCGATCTCGCCAAGCATGAGCGCGACACCAAGCGTGACCATCAATCGGCTTAAATCCGACCCACGCAAAACCAGGAAGCTGGTGACGAACCCGAGCGCCGCGGCAACCAAGCTCGCGGCAAGCAGCGCAAGCACCGGCTCGTTGATGAGTCCGTACTTTGCGACAAGGCCGGAAAAATAGCCGGCGAGGCCGAAAAACGCCGCCTGCCCCAGCGAAATGATGCCGGCGTAACCAAGAATGAGATCAAGCGATAGCGCAAACAAAGCGAGGATCGCCGTCTCGGTCAGAATGAGGTGCTTACCCGGGAACAGCCAAATCGACGCGAAAGCAAAAATCCAGAACGCGATCTCGAGCGGCGACCATCGCCCGCGGCGGCTGAAGTAAGACGATATCTGGCCGGAGACCGGAATCATCACCCTTACCGCGCGGTGTTGCGCGCAAACAAACCTTGCGGCCGCCAGATGAGCACCAGGATCATGAAGGCGTAGATGACGAAGGCGCCGAGTTTCGGCACGTAATATTTGCCGGCAACGTCGGCGACGCCGAGCAGAATCGAAGCGAAAAACGGCCCCGTAATGGACGAAGTGCCGCCTACCGTCACCACGATCAAAAAGTAGATCATGTATTTGAGCGGAAAGCTTGGATCGAGACCAAGAATTTCCGCGCCGAGCGCGCCGCCCAATCCGGCCAAGCCGGAACCGAACGCGAATGTCAACGTAAAGACCGCGCCGACATTGATGCCGAGGCCGCGCGCGACGCGCGCATCATCGACCGCCGCGCGGAGCCGGCTGCCGAACCGGGTTTTGGCGATCAACAACTGCAGCGCTACAGTCAGCAGGCCGCAAATCAAAATGATGAGCAACCGGTATTTGCTCATACCAACGCCGAATACAATGAACTGACCCCGCAGCGCCTCGGGAATGACGACGAATTGCTGTGAGGAGCCGGCGAAGTAATCGACGGTCGCCACCGACATGAAGACGAGCCCGATGGTGAACAGCACCTGATCGAGGTGGCTCCGCCGGTAAACATGCGCGTAGAGCGTGCGTTCAAGCAGCGCGCCGATCGCCGCGGTCGCCACAAAGGCCAGCGGCAAGCCGAGCACAAACGGTACGCCGAGGCGATTAACCAGGACGACGGTGCAATAGCCGCCGGCCATGGCAAAGGCGCCGTGCGCCAGGTTGATAAAGTTCATCAGGCCGAGCGTGACCGAAAGTCCGCAGGCCAGCACGAAAAGGAGCATGCCGTAGGCGACGCCATCGAACAGGATGGTCAGCATGGTCCGTCAATTCTCATGCGCGGTGTCACGGCCGCGATCAGGCCGTCGGACCGCGTGACCGCCGCCCGCTCCGCAAGGCCAAGTTTAATCTCGAAGCCGCAGGCCGTCCCTTACTTCTGTTCCGCCTTGACCGGATCTTTTACCGCCGGAAAGGTCGCGAATTCGACATTGTAAAGCTGGCCGTTCTTCTTCTCGACTTTGCGGATGTAAACGTTCTGGATGATGTCGCGCGTTTGCGGATCGATCGAAACCGGTCCGCGCGGACTTTCCCACGCCATGCCTTTTATGGCCTCGATCAGCGAGTCGCCGTCGGTCTTACCGCCGGTTTTCTTCAACGCTTCGTAGATCAGGTGCATGCCGTCATAGCCGCCAACGGCCATGAAGTTTGGCCGCATGTTATTGGCTTTCTCAAACGCGTCGACGAAAGCCTTATTGGCCGGCGAATTGTGATCGGCCGAGTAGATGTGTGCGGTGACGGTTCCGAGCACCGCATCGCCCATGCCGTTGAGAAGATCGTCATCGACGACGTCGCCGGGGCCGATGATCTTGATGCCGGCCTTGTCGAGGCCGCGCTCGATGAATTGTTTGACGAAAGCGCCGCCTTGTCCGGACGGAACAAAGACGAAAATCGCATCCGGTTTCTGGTCGGCCGCGCGTTGCAGGAACGGTGCGAAATCGGGACTGGCGAGCGGAAAGCGAACGGCCTCGACAATCTCGCCGCCCTTTTTCTTGAATTCGGCCGAAAACGACTTCTCAGCGTCGATGCCCGGGCCGTAGTCGGAGATCATGGTCACGACTTTTTTGATGCCGTTGTCGGCAGCCCAATCCGCCATCGGCACCACCGACTGCGCCAAGGTGAAGCTGGTGCGCGCGATGTAGGGAGATTTTTCGGTGATGATCGAGGTGCCGGCGGCGGTGACGATTTCCGGCGTCTTCGATTCCGCCGATAGCGGCGCGACCGAGAGAGCGGCGGGTGTGACGCCGAAGCCGCCGAGGAAATTCACCTTATCGTTGACGATCAGCTCCTGCGCGATCCGCTTGGTGTTATCGGGAACCGCGGCGTCGTCCCGGATGATGAGTTCGATTTTCTTGCCGGCAACGGTGTCGCCATGCTGCGCCATGTAGAGCTTGATGGCCGCGGCTTCCTGCTTTCCGGTCGATTGCTGCTGCCCGGTCATGGGCAGGATGAAGCCGATTTTGACGGCATCTTGGGCGGACGCGCCCGCTGCCGCGGAACACGCGAGCGCGGCGGCGAAAGCTGTGAGCAAATAACGACGTGACATCGTTCCCTCCCGGAAATCACGGATTTTCGACTGTTGGAATTGGCATAGCCATTCCGGGCCGGCTTTGTCCAGATGATGAAATGTCCCGGGCGCAATCATGCAGCGGCATGCTTAAGCGCGCCGCTGCTACGTCATTCTGGAACTTTCCCGGCGAAGGTAGTTCCCCAGCAACCGGGCAGGTTGGCTTTTCGCTTTACTGGACGGTCTCGCCGTGGAGCGCGAGATCGAGGCCCTCCCGCTCGACGTCTTCGCTGACGCGCAACCCAATCGTCATGTCGACGAGTTTGAGGATAATCAGGGTGACGACCACGTCGTAGACGAACACGCAGACGACGCCGATGACCTGATTAAGGAGCTGGCCGGGATTGCCCTCGATGAGGCCGGCGGTCCCGCCATAGGCCGCAACGGCAAACACGCCGGTGAGGATAGCGCCGGTGGCGCCTCCAACCGCGTGAACGCCGAAGGCGTCGAGTGCGTCGTCATAGCCGAAGAAGTGCTTCAGCCCGGTGACGCCCCAATAGCAGACGATGCCGGCGGCGACGCCGATAACGAAAGCGCCCATCGGGCCGACATAGCCCGAAGCCGGCGTAATGGCGACGAGGCCGGCAACTGCACCTGAGCAAATGCCGATGACCGTCGGCTTGCCACGGATGATCCATTCGACAAGCATCCAGGTGAACCCGGCAGTCGCGGTGGCGATGTGCGTTACCGCCATGGCCATGCCCGCCTGCATGCCGGCGCTGACCGCCGAGCCGGCGTTGAATCCGAACCAGCCGACCCACAGCAGCGAAGCGCCGATCATGGTGTAGACCATGTTATTCGGCGGCGCGGCGTCTTTGCGTTTCCCGAGCATCAGCGCCGCCATCAGTCCCGCCGTGCCGGAATTGACATGCACGACTGTGCCGCCGGCAAAGTCGAGTACGTGCAGCCAGGCTTTGTCGTTCGACGAATTGAAAAAGCCGTCCGGTCCCCAGACCCAGTGTGCGACCGGCGAATAGACGAAGATCGCCCACAAGCCGATGAACCACAGCATGGCCGAGAATTTCATCCGCTCGGCGAACGAACCGGCGATCAGCGCCGCGGTGATGATCGCGAAGGTCAACTGAAACATCGAATAGACGGTCTCGGGAATCGTCGGCGCCAGCGAATTAGGCGTGCCGATGTTCTGCGCAACGCCGTCCTTGAATGTGTTGCTGACAATGCCTTGCAGGAACGCGCGATCTAAACCGCCGATAAACGGCGTGCCGCTGCGAAACGCCAGACTGTAAGTGAAGAACAACCACAAAATGCTGATCAGGCAGGTTATGGCGAAGCTGGTCATCACGGTGTCGCCGATGTTCTTCTTGCGCACCATGCCGCCATAGAACAAAGCCAAACCGGGGATGGTCATCATCAACACAATGGCCATCGAGGTCAGCATCCAGGCGGTGTCGCCTGAATTTGGCGTGCAATTCTCCGTCACCTTGACGCCGTCACAGGCCGGCGGCGCGGCCGGCGCCGCCGCGGCGGCGGTGTCGGTCGCCGTTTGCGCGAATGACGAATGCAGTAACGGCGGGCTGAAGAGGAGAGCGAGGACAATCACCGCGGCAAGCGCACACAACACCGCACGCGAAAAATTCTTAAGTTCCATAACAGTCTCCTCTCCCTGAAAGGCGGGTGCGGGTTGGCTAAAGCGCGGCGGCATCGGTTTCGCCGGTGCGGATGCGCACGGCGTGATCGAGGCCGAAGACGAAGATCTTGCCGTCGCCGATTTGTCCGGTCTTCGCCGAGGTCGAAATCGCCTCGACGACTTTTTCGACCTGATCGGCGGCGCAGGCGATTTCGAGCTTGATCTTCGGCAGGAAACTGACCGCGTACTCGGCACCGCGATAAATCTCGGTGTGCCCTTTCTGGCGGCCGTAACCTTTGACTTCGGTGACCGTCAGGCCCTGAACGCCAATTCGGGTCAACGCGTCGCGAACATCATCGAGCTTGAACGGCTTGATGATGGCGGTGACGATTTTCATCGTTTCAATCTCCTTGGCCGCCGCTTTGCGCGACAGACTTGCGCTTCGGCGCCCTGCTGGCGCCGCATGCGTCTAGGGCGAAGGAATCAAGGGCCGTGCCAAGTATTCGGAGAGGATAGATCGCGGGGCAGAAGGGCATATTTGCTCAAAATCGCGTCACGTTCGGACCGCCCAAGACGATCCAAGGCCGTCCTTACTGCCTAAAAAATAGGCGAAACGCTCCGAGGGTGCCCAAGGATGCCAAATACCCGGCGTTAGAGCGCGTTGGCGTCGGTTTCGCCGGTACGGATACGCACCGCCTGCTCGATCGGGGTGACGAAGATTTTGCCATCGCCGATTTGGCCGGTTTTGGCGCTGGCGCCGATGGCTTCGACCACCCTATCCGCCTGGTCCGACGGCACGGCGACCTCGATGCGGATCTTCGGCAGGAAGTTCACGACATACTCAGCGCCGCGATAAATCTCGGTGTGACCCTTCTGGCGCCCGTAGCCCTTGACCTCGGTCACGGTCATGCCGTGGACGCCGATGGCAAGAAGCGCATCGCGCACCTGCTCGACCTTGAACGGTTTGATGATGGCGGTGACGAGCTTCATGGTTACACCCGGCGCAGCACTGAAGAACGCACCATATCGGCAATCCCGGTGGCCTTAAATCACTTCTTGCGCGAATGATGCGGAGCTAAAGAGTGGTGCTTCATCTTGGCGTGCCGGCCGAGATCATGCGTCTTTGGCTTTTTCCGTACGGCGCTGCCGCAGCAAGCCTTCCTGCGCCACCGAGGCGACCAATGTGCCGTCGATGGCGTAGATCGAGCCGCGGGCAAGACCGCGCGAGCCGCCGAGATTGGGGCTGTCTTGGGCGTAAAGGAGCCATTCGTCGGCGCGAAACGGCCGATGAAACCACAGCGCGTGGTCCAAGCTCGCGGCCATTACGTCCTCGTTGAACACGGTCTTGCCGAGCGGCACGAGGGCGGTATCGAGCAAAGTCAGATCGGAAGCGTAAGCGAGCACGCATTGATGGATCGCCGGTTCGTCCGGCAGACGTCCGGCCGCGCGTATCCAGACGTGGAAGCGATCGCCATCGAGCTTTTCGCCGAAGTAACGGCCGTATTCGACCGGACGAAGCTCGATCGGGCGCTCGCGTTCGTAATAGCGGCTTATCGGATCGGACGCGCGCGCCTTGTAGCGGCTACGGATCTCGGATTCGCTCGGCAGCTCGTCGGGCTTCGGAACGTCCGGCATTTTCAGCTGATGCATCCAGCCTTCTTCGGTGACGTGAAATGACACCGCCATCGAAAAGATCGCGCGCCCATGCTGGATCGCGTTGACGCGCCGCGTGGTGAAGCTCTTGCCGTCGCGAATGCGGTCAACCTCATAAATAATCGGAACCTTGGGATCGCCGCCAAGCAGAAAATAGGCATGCAGCGAGTGCGGCGGTCGCGTCCCGATATCCTCCACCGTGCGGCATGCCGCGACCAGGGCTTGGCCGATGACCTGCCCGCCGAATACCCGTTGCCAGCGCGATTGCGGCGACCGACCGCGGAACAAATTCACTTCCAGCGGCTCGAGATCCAGGATGCTGAGGACGTCTTGAAGGGCAGCGGACATGCAATAGCTTCCAATATGCGCGCGTCAGGCAACATCGCCAGCAACGGCGCCAGTGTGGCGGTTCAGAAGTCCGCATCATTTTTGCCGGGAACTTATCCGGCGGACTTCTGAACCAAAGCCACAATTCGCACCGCTCCAGCGCAATGCTATGCTGCCCGTGGGCCTCGGTCCAGAAACGGGCAGTGTAGCGGATTTGACATTCGCTAACCGCCAGCCGGCAACACTTGAAGCGAATGTCAAATCCAAAGCTACACTAAATCAGATAATTGCTAGTGTTCCTTCGATCCTAACATTCGCATGAGAGGCTGCCGAAATGGGATGCGAATGTTAGAATCGGAACACTTGTATTAGGCGTGCTTAATGCCCGGTCGAGAAGACCATATCGATGTGCTTATTGCCGGCGGCGGCTTTGCCGGACTGACGCTGGCGATCGCGTTGCGGCAAGCCCTCGGATCGAGCTTTTCGGTCGCGCTTGCCGATCCGACGCTCGGCCGCAGCCACGCCGACGACGAGCGCGCTTCCGCCATTGTTACATCGGTGCGCCGGCTGTTCGAAACGCTCGGCGTTTGGCAGGCGCTTGCCGGCGAAGCGCAGCCCATCCTCGACATGGCGGTCACCGACAGCCGGCTCGACGATGCGGTGCGGCCGACGTTTCTTACTTTCGGTGGCGAGGTCGAACCGGGCGAGCCGTTCGCCCACATGATCGAGAACCGCTTTCTGATCGGCGCGCTGGAGACGAAAGCACGCGATCTCGGCGTCGATTTGCGCGCCGGTGCGGTGAAAGATTTTTCCTGCTCTCCCGTGGAGGGAGGGTCGGCACATCAAATGGAAGTCGCATTTGCCAACGGCAGCGCGGTCGCGGCGCGTCTGTTGGTTGCCGCCGACGGCGCGCGGTCCTCCATCCGCGAGCGCGCCGACATTGCGGTGCATGGCTGGAATTACGGCCAGTCCGCCATCGTGATCAATGTCGGCCACGAACGCAGCCACAACGGCCGGGCCGTCGAGCATTTCCTCCCGACCGGGCCATTCGCGATTCTTCCGCTCAAGGGCAACCGCTCGTCGATTGTCTGGACCGAGACGACTGAGGAAGCGAAACGTCTTGCGGCCCTACCCGATGACGCCTTCCATGCCGAACTCGAACGACGCTTCAAGCTTCATCTCGGCGACATCACTGCCGTCAGCGCGCGGCGCGTTCATCCCTTGGGATTTTTTGTCGCCCGCTCCTTCACCGCCGAGCGCATTGCACTGGTCGGCGACGCCGCTCACGTCATTCATCCGATCGCCGGCCAAGGCCTCAACATGGGGCTCAAGGACGTCGCGGCGCTCGCCGAAGTGATTGTCGATGCCGCGCGGTTGGGCCTTGATCCCGGCGCGGCGAGCACGCTTGAACGCTATCAGCGCTGGCGCCGGTTCGATACCATGACAATGGGCCTCGCGACCGACGGGCTCAATCGCCTGTTCTCCAATCGCTCCGATGTGTTGCGCGTCGTTCGCGACGTCGGACTAGGCCTGGTCGACCGGGTGCCGAACCTCAAACATCTTTTCATCCGCGAAGCGGCAGGCCTGGTCGGCGAAGTGCCGAAACTACTGCGCGGCCAATCGCTCTAACCATCATGGCGCTCAATCACATCGCGGTCGTCGGCGGCGGCGCCTGGGGAACGGCGCTGGCGCTGACCTGTGCGCGTGCCGGGCGGAAGGTGACGCTCTGGGAGCCCGACCCTGACCATGCCGCGCATTTGCAACGAACCCGCGCCAGCAAATATTTGCCGGGCATCACGCTCGACGACACCATTGTCGTCGCGAGCGAAGCCGCCGCCGCGGTCGAACCCGCGGCTGTCCTCTTGGTAGTGCCGGCGCAAGCGGTACGCGCCGTTGCGCAATCCTTGGCGCCTTTGGTGGTGGCGGAAACTCCCATTGTTGTCTGCGCCAAAGGCATTGAGCGCGGCACCAGAAAATTCATGACCGAGATTATCGATGCCTGCATGCCCGCAACCGCGCCGGCCATTCTGTCCGGACCAAGCTTTGCCGCCGACGTCGCGCGCGGCCTGCCGACCGCGGTGACACTCGCAGCGCGCGACGAAAAGCTCGCAAGCGAATTGGCGCAGGCGATCGGATCGGCGCGCTTTCGGCCGTACCACTCCGCCGATGTTCGCGGCGTCGAGATCGGCGGCGCGGCGAAGAACGTGCTCGCCATCGCCGCCGGGATTGTTGTCGGGCGCGGTATGGGCGCGAGCGCCGCGGCGGCGCTGACCACGCGCGGCTTCGCCGAACTCATGCGCTTCGGCAGGGCCTACGGCGCCCAGCCGGAGACGCTGATGGGATTGTCAGGCCTCGGCGATTTGATCTTGACCTGCTCGAGCCCGCAGTCGCGCAATTTCACCTTCGGCGTCAATCTCGGCCGCGGTCAGCTACCGGACGCCATCAATGCCGGGCTGGCCGAAGGCGTTTTCACCGCCGGCGTGCTGGTCGAGATGGCGCATGAGCGCAATGTCGACATGCCGATTGCCGCCGCCGTTGTCGCGCTGCTTGACGGCAAGCTGACGGTGGACGAAGCCATTGAGTCATTACTGACGCGGCCGCTTCGCGCGGAGGGGTAGAGTTTTTGGCCGTCATGGCCGGGCTTGTCGGGCATTACGGCGCAATGAATGCTGGAGGAATTGCCATGGCGTATTGGCTGATGAAGACGGAGCCGGAAGAATTTTCCTGGGATGATCAGGTCAAAAGCGGCGCCAAAGGCGAGGCGTGGACCGGCGTGCGCAATTTCACCGCCCGGCGCCATCTCCAGGAGATGAAAAAGGGTGACAAGTTTTTCTTCTACCATACCGGCGACGAGAAACAGGTGGTCGGCATCGGCGAAATCCTCCGCGAGCATTTTCCCGACCCGACCGCCGGCAAGGGCGAGCCGTGGGTCGCGGTGCAGACCGCGGCGATCGAGCCGCTGAAAAAGCCGGTGACACTTGCCGCCATCAAGGCCGAGCCGAAATTAAAAGACATGACGCTGGTGAAATACTCGCGTCTCTCGGTCCAGCCGGTGACTGCAGAGGAATGGAAACTCGTCTGCAAGATGGGCGGCCTATCCGCGCGCTGAGCGCCTCCCCCTTGGGTTGTGTCAAGGACCGCACCGGCCTGTTTTAATGAGACTTTTGGAGCGCTTGTCCGCGCCGACAGCGCTGCGGATAATGGCCGCCAGGGGAGTGAACGCGCCAGTCGAAGTGCGTTGCCTGGAGGACGAAATGTCGGAGAAAGTTTACGAGGTGCCGGCCGAAT
>DAIUEQ010000062.1:0-6359 GCA_036845025.1 Xanthobacteraceae bacterium
GCTGACGTCGACCGATCTGTCATTGGCGCAGGTGGCGCTTCAATGCGGGTTCAGCAACCAGCAGCATATGACCCGCATGGTCCGCCGTATGACTGGCCGCACGCCCGGTGCTATCCGCCGGGAGCGTTAGTACGACCTTGCGGCCGGAAAGTTCGACCAACGAAGCGCGATCGATTTTGCAAAAGATCGATCATGATCGTGCAATAGAAAGTGGCCCTTCCCCCGTATCTTTTTCGCAGACTTGATAGCCGCGCGATGGTTCCAGACCTCACCTGGCCGCGGCATGACAAGCGAAGTCTGAGCCACGAACCCTTGAACGCGAAACCGCACTCGCTCACTATAGCATCCTGAATCCGGCGGAAGTTCGCGCCAACCCGCTGCAACGAATAGGCGCCGATAGGTGGAGAACGCCCCATGACGACGCTCGTCGAAGAATCGAAAATGACCGTCGATAGCCTGATTGCGAAGCGCTACGAGCCGCGGACCTATGAAGAGAAGGTTCAACATGCGCTCGACGTGGTGGGAATGCATCTGCAGGAGGAAAATCCCGACCGCATTGACGAATGTATCCGTCTCTACACGGACGATGCGGTGTGGGAAGCGCCGGCGCGCAAGGTCTCGTACCAGGGCCGCGACTTGATCAAGAAAATGTATCTGCGGGTGTTCAACGGCGTTGTCGATTTTGAATTTACGCCGGTAGAGCGTTTCGCGACCCCGGACCGGGTGTTCGACGATTCGTACGCAAGTTTCAAGATCACGGGAGATGCGTTCGAGAATTGCCCGTATCCGATCGGCACCAAGGTAAAAATGCGCCTGATCCATAACTTTCACATTCGTGACGGTCTGATCTCGCGGGAGATTGGTTACGAGGTTTGGCGCCGGGCGGACTGAGGGCGAAGAGATCGCGGCGCAAACACCTCGTTGGATGGGGTCCTTTCATCGGGCGATGATGCCGCGCGGGGCGCGCGATGGGCGGCGGGCCACCTGCCAATAAAACGGATCGGGGCCGGGAAGGAAGGCGATGCTGTTTGAAAGAAGAGCGTACACGCTCAGACCCGGCTCCGAACAAACTTATTGGGCGTTGCAACGCCAATGGAATAGGCCGGCCTCCTTCCGCCCTCTCCTCGAACGCAACTTAGGCTACTTCACGATGGCCGCCGGCGATGGCGAGCGCATTGTGCACCTCTACCGTTGGGACAGCTACGACGACGCCAAACAGCGCTTGGCGGCGATCGTTACGCCGGAGCGAATGGAATATTTTGTTACGGCAAGAAGCTTCCTGTTGCGCCAGGAAAACTCCTATCTCGATCACGCGCCTGTCGCCGAGCTCAGTCCGCTCTGGAACGACAAGCGCGACTGGTTGCCGAACCAGCCCGCGTTTACGAACGTCGGCAACGCATCAGAACTCGCGGTCTCCGAGCGCGTTCTCGATTTTCTTCCCGGCGGATTGCTTGCTTATTGGGAAGGTTTTCGCAAGCTCAATGCGTCAACGGTGGACGCATTTCGCGACCGTCTGGTCGGCGTCTTCTTTGTTACTGTCGGCAGCCTTCATCGCGTTTTCGCTTACCACTGGCACAAGAGCTGGCCCGAGGCTGAGGCGCATCACCGTCAGCTTGCAGAAATCCCCGAATGGAGCGCCTTCATGGACGACAATCGCCCGCGGATTGTCGGCGGACATGTCGCCCATCTTCGGCCGAGCCCCGTGCCCTGGATGCGCGCATTGTTTGACCCCATCGATTGGACGATGACATAGCACCGCGGTGCTTGTAATAAGACGACACGAACGAACGAGGGAGGACACCATGATTGCCGTCGTTGGCGCGACCGGCAACACAGGCCGCGCCGTTGTCAAAGAGCTCAAGCAACTCGGGCACGCGCCGATTTGCGTTGTTCGCAACGCCGACAAGGCGCGTGAGGTCTTGGGTGACGACGCAAAAATCGTGGTTGCCGAGCTGACAGATCGGCCGGCGCTCGCCAAGGCACTTAAAGGCGTGACCAGCGTTTTCGTGGTTACTGGCCACAACCCGAACATGGTCGAGCAACAGAACAACGTGCTCGATGCGGCTCTCGAAGCCGGCGTGGAGTATTTGGTACGGGTTTCCGGCAGCCGCTTCTTCATCCTGCCAGATTCACCTTCCGTGATCGGCCGTGGTCACCACGCGATCGAGGAACGGTTGCGCACTAGCGGCATCAAATGGGTTATATTGCGGCCCGGCTTCTTCATGCAAAATACGTTTGGTCAGGCAGCTTCGATCAAAAACGACAGCAAGATCGTCTTGCCTTTCCCGGCCGACCTACCGTTCGCTTTCATCGACGTGCGCGACACCGGTGCCGTCGGAGCACGCGTGCTACTCGATCCGGCACCTCACGCCGGCGAGGTCTATGAATTCACTGGCGCGCGGAGCAATTTCGGCGAGTTTGCCGATGTGTTCTCGCAAGTGCTGGGCCGGAAGATCACCTATGTTCCCATAACGTTCGAGCAGGCCGAACCAGTAATGAAGTCGCGCGGCTTGCCGGATTGGCTCATCAGCCACCAGCGGACCGCCGGCCAGATCGCCGCGAATGGCGGGCTCGCCAGCGAGGTCACGGAGCCCATTCGAGATATCGCCGGCCGGGCGCCCCTGACGACCAAACAGTTCGTCGAAGATCACAAAGGGCTTTTCAGCTGAGCAGTGTTGCGCGCAGGTGCTGACATCTTCGACCTCACCCCGGTTAGTTGGGCGAGGAGACCGTCGCAGTCGGTGGGTAGATCATTGCCGCGCCAAGCGACGTGCTGGTCGGGACGGATCAATGCGAACTTTGCTTCATATCGCTCGCGCAACCGCGCGTTCACCGGAGCCAGCACCTTGAGAGGAATGCCCTTGTTCGCTGCAACCTTGGCAAGGCCGTCTGCAGCACATGCGTCGCCGTCGGTGACTAGAATAGTAAAGCCAGACCCGAAGTGATCGTAGAGCGATGAACCATCAGTCAACCAAAGATGCGGCGCGAGGCATCCAGGATGCGCCGACGGTACGTACAGCATAAAATGCTCTGGCGGAGGCGTGCTGCCGTCGGCGATGATGATCGGTGAGTCCACATAGCGCATGCCGAGCACAATGCCGAGCGTCTTGAATTCGCGCACCTTGGTCGCCTCGATTAGATCGGCAACCTCGCGGCGCGTGGCTTCGCCGACCACGCCGGGCGCTTCAAGATCGGGCCGGACGATCTGGCTTCCCGTTTGGCCGAAATTGTGAACCGCCTCCGCTATGGTTCGTTCGTGCACCGGGCGCCGTTCGATCTCGTAACTTGCCAGTAAATCGTCGCCGCCCCATCCGGCCAAACGCGCGGCCATTTTCCAGCCGAGATCGACCGCATCGCCGATCCCCATATTCATGCCGAACCCGCCGAACGGCGGATGGAGATGACAGGCGTCGCCGGCCAGAAATACCCGGCCGCGAGCGTAATGGTCCGCGACGAGGCGATGCGCGACCCATAAGTCGGTGCCGACAATCTCAATGGCCAGATCGTTCAGCCCGGTGCCGCGTCGAATGAGGTCCACGGCGTCGATGGCCGCCGGATCGATGCCGTCGGCAAGTTTGGTGACCATGAACATCCACAGGCCCTCTTCATCCATCGGGCCTAAAACCGACGGCATTTCCTCGTTCAGCATCCAGTACATGATGGCTGGACCGTGGATTTGCCGGGCGGCAAGGTCGGGCGCGCGAAAGATGATGCTGAAATTCCGGGAGAACGCGCCCTCGCCTATCATCGTCGAGCCGATTGCATCGCGCACGGTGCTGCGCGCGCCGTCAGCACCGATCAAATAACCGCTTTGGACCGTGACCACACTCCCGTCACGGACACGCCGCAACTTTGCGGTTACGCCGGTTGCCGTCTCGCTCAATGAAACGAATTCCGTCTCGAAATGAATCGCGACCGCGGGAAGCGATTGCGCGCATTGCCGCAAGACTTCTTCCAGCACGTATTGCGGCACCCATTGCGCTTCTTCCGAGTAAAGATTGTTCGGCTCGCGGCTGCCGTTGAGCGCATTCTCGAAACGCGCGATCAGAGGCCCGTTCATCCGGGTCGCAAACACCACCGTCGACGGGCGGTCCGGCGAGATCGGCGATGCGCGCCGCAACGCGTCGGCAATGCCCCAGCGGCGTAAATGCTCTCGGCTGCGGACGTTGGTTGTTTTGGCGCGCGGGCTGTAGCCGACCCGATCGTTGCGTTCGACGACGATACAGCGCACGCCGCGCTGCCCTAGTTCGATAGCTGCGGCAAGGCCGACCGGACCAGCCCCGACGATCAACACGTCGGTTTCTGCGTCAACCGTCGCAAGCATAATCTGACGTCGCAGTCTTTACTGTGTCGGCAAGCCGATGTGAGCCGGCACCGGATTTGGCAAGTAGTCGCCGGCGCGGATCGATTTCTGCAGGGTTTTGAAATCGGCTCCGCCCTTCATCTTGTCGTAAACTTTGGCGGGATCGAAAAACGTGCCAATCGGGTTTGCGGCAAAATCGGGCGACGTCCTGATCCACTCGCTGGACTTATTCCAGTCGCCAAAGTTGTCACTCTGCAGCTCGACGTAATTTCCCTCCGGATCCTTATAATAGAGGGAGATCGTCAGGCCGTGGTCGAGACAGAAGGCGGGTTCAATACCTTCCCTGCGTAGACGCTCGTACGACGTCATCAGATCTTCGAAGCTGTCGTACTCGAAGGCTGTGTGGTGCATGCCATTGTGGCTTATCTTTTCGGCATCATCAGAGAGACCGGGAACGGCCAGGAAGGCGATCCGATGATTGGCCGAGTCGTTGGTCGTCCACGCGGCGACCGCGTCTCGGAACTGCACCTTAACGCCAATGACCTTGCCATACCACGCGATCATATCGTCGAGATGGCTCGTCTTCATGGTGACGTGGTGAAGTTTTGGTTTGATCATCTTGTTCCCCATGCAACCGGCAGAGTTTCATCGCCAAAAGATCATTGTCACAAATCCGCCAATGCATCCGCAAGTTTGTCCGGCATCGACAGAAACGGGGAATGGCTTGCGGGCAGGCTGCGGACATCCACGGGCGGAGACTTAGCGATCATATCACGCTGCATGTCGATCGACAGCGCCCGATCTTGGGTACACTCGATATAGACCCGCGGAATTCGCCCGAAACGTTCCGGGGTTATGTGCACCTTGGTCATCAAGGCCGCGAGCGCCTGCGGCCGTAATCTTGCTTTCGCGTCCCTGACGTCTGCGTCAGAGCAATCATGGTAGAAAATGTCCTGAACTTTGTCGGCCGCGATCGTTCCGCTGATCCGTTCGGCATCAAATGTCATGTTCACCGGGACGACCGGCTTCGGGTTGCGACCTTCGATGTCGAACAACGCCTCACCGTCCCGCGGCAGAAAGGCGCTCAGATAGACAAGTGCCTTTATGCGGTCCGGACTCTTCTCCCCCGTAGCCGTAATGGGAATTCCACCCAGTGAGTGGCCGACGAGGACGACTTTGCCGGGGAGATCGGCCATTTCAGCAATGATTTTGTCGACCATCGTTTCCAAGGTGACATCCTTGAGCGGGGTTCGATCCTCGCCTTGGCCCGGAAGGTCGATTGCCTTGGCGCGGTGACCCCGCTTTTCCAACTCGGCGGCCGTTTTGCGCCAGCACCAAGCGCCGTGAAACGCGCCGTGAACTAATAAGAACTCAGTCATTTGGCCCTCCCCCATTATCGACCGCCGATGAATCCCGGCGATTTTTGTGTCTGGATATTAGATCGCAGTAGCGATCATAGTAAGATAGCGAGTAAGCGTCTGCGATAGCAATTTGCTATCAGACGTGCCGTGGTTTGTGATCCAGGGAGACCCTGCATGAAACTCAGCCATTTCCGCGGTGCCGTGGCCATCGCCGAGCACGGTAGTCTGCGCGCGGCTGCCCGTCAGCTCGGCACTGCACAACCGAGCCTCACTCGCGGCCTGGCCGAATTGGAGCGCGAAGTCGGCGCCCCCCTGTTCGAGCGACGGCCCAAAGGCATGACGACAACACCGCTGGGCGAGGCCTTCGTCAGGCGGGCGGCCGCAATCCTCAACGACGTGCGACGCACACAGGAGGAAATAGAACAGCTGCGTGGCAATGCCGTCGGTCATCTGACGATCGGACTTTCGATCGCCGCGCATTTGTGGCTTCTGCCAAAAGTGCTGGAGCCATTTCGGCGACGTTTCGGCAATGTTCATTTGCACATCATCGAGGGATTCTACCCGACTCTCGAACTCGATCTGCAAAACGGAAGCGTCGACTTCTACGTCGGTCCGGATCCCGGACAAAGACTGCCGCGTGTCTTGCAAAAGACCACTCTCTTTTCCGGCCAGCGAGCAGTTCTATGCCGCTCGAA
>DAIUEQ010000062.1:6459-11376 GCA_036845025.1 Xanthobacteraceae bacterium
CGCACCGAACTAGCAGCTAACGCGCCCGCAGAAACTCGAGACTAATGCTGTTGAACGTTTCTGGGTCCTCCATTTGCGGCCAATGACTGCAATGCTTCATTTCGGCAACCTTTGCGTTTGGGATCAACTTGACGATGGTGCGCGCCGTCTCAAGAAACACGTCTTCATGATCGACCGCGGCGATGATCAACGTCGGGGCGTGCAAGCGCTTCCAGTCGTCGTCGGGTATTCGGTTGCGGTTGTAAACAGCCGGATCTAGCAGCGCCAGAATGTGTGACATAGCCGCCTTCATGTCGGCGCGGCGATAGATCGAGAGACGCGTAGCGATGAGGTCGTCCCACACTTTGCTCGGCTCGTGAAACAGGCCTTTGAAGATTTCCACAATACTGTCCCACGTCGGATTGGCCGCAGCCGCCGACCGTGAGCGCTTGATGTCATCCTGGATCGGTTTCGCCGGAAAATATGCCGTTGCCGACAGCAGGATGAGTTTTTCCACCTTGTCCGGATAATCGATAGCGAGACGGCTCGCGACTCGCGCGCCAAGTGAGAGACCGATAACCGAAGCTTTCTTGATGCCCATCGCATTGAAAAAGTCGACCGCGTGCTTGACGTAGTGGTCCGTCTCGTAATCGAAGTCCGGTTTATCGGTCATGCCGGAGCCGATCATGTCGAAGGCGATACAATTGAAATGCCGGGCATGAGCGGCGAAATTGGCGGCGAAGTTCTCGAGGCTTCCAGCCGTGCCGTGCAGCAGGACGAGCGGCGGATTTCCAGGATCGCCGGCCTGGACGAAACGCGTCTTTAATCCGCCGGCGTCGATCCACGCTTGGCGGAAAGGCGTATCAAGGAGCTCGGTCCAGACGCTTTTGTAAGGCTGCTGCATTTCTTCGACTCTTCCTTTTTGAATGCCGGCGCGGTTAGCTCGATCCGAGGCCCAGGCAGCGGATGTTTCGCTGTCTCTTCGAGCGTCAGTGCGCAAACACCGGGACGCTGGTCGGCCGGCGGCTGGCGGTGCGGTCCATGAAGACGATCTTGTCGCTGGCGAGGCGGTAGTCGGGATAGCGAGCGAGGAAGGCCGCAAGCGCGACGCGAAGTTCAAGCCGCGCCAACGCCGCGCCGAGACAATAATGCACGCCGTGACCGAGCGAGACGTGCCGGTTGGGGCTCCGCGCGATGTTCAGGCGATCCGGGTTTTCGAACTGCTCGGGATCGCGGTTAGCAGCGCCAATCATAATATGCAGAAGTTGCCCCTTGCAGATATCCTTGCCGCCCATCCGAAAGTCCTGCCGGGCTGTGCGGATTCCGCGCTGCGTCGGGGCGTCGAAACGCAAGAACTCCTCGGCGGCAAGATCGATCAATTCCGGATGGTCTTTCAGCTTCGCGAGCTCGTCCGGAAACTGGTGGAGCCACCAGAGCGACATGGCGATAGCGCTACGCGAAGTACCGCCGCCCGCTGTTGCCATCATGTTGCAGGTCGCGAGTATCTCGAGATCTGACAAGCGCTCGCCGGCGACTTCGGCCGTGGCCATGGCCGAAATCATGTCCTCCCCAGGCGAGCGCCGGCGTGTTTCAATTAGCGGCATGAAATAGTTCTGTTGAGCATCAAGAATCTCGCGCTGCTCTTTCGCCATTGCCTCCTTGTCGGGCGCAACGGGCTGAAACAGGAAATTCGAGCAGCGGTCGCTCCAATGCCGCATCATGCCTTCGTCCGAATCGGGAAGGCCGAGCAAGTCGAGCATCACTTGTGTGGGCAGCCGCGCGGCGAAATCGAGATAAGCGTCGAAGGCGTCGCGACCTTCGAGCGCGTCGAGGATCACGGCGACGCGCCGCTGCATCATTGGACGGAGCCGCTCGACGGCACGCGGCGTCATGGCCTTGAGAAACAGCGCCTTGAGGCGATCGTGATAGGCGTCGTCGCGGTAAAGGAGCCAGCGATTGTAGTGCTCGACAATATCGCTGAAGCGCTCCGGGTTGGTCCGCGGCAGGTACGAATAGATTGTCTCGATCCGGTCGACGCTAAGATCGGGCCGGTCCTGCAGTTCGTAGACGTCGTGATAGCGGGTAAAATACCAGGCTTGTGCCTTTTCCGACCAATGCACCGGCTCTCGTTCGCGCATCTGCCGGTAATACGGGTAAGGGTCTTGCACCGCCTCCGCCGTGAACAGTCCGTAGCTGTCGAGCTCATCGACTGTCGCGCTCATGCGTGGCCCCAGGCCCGCTCGCCAACCTCGAGTAACAGCTCGATTTTCAGCGTCTGAAGATCGGGCGTCAGCTTGCTGGGTTTGACTGCGAATTTCGACATCGCAGCGCTGGCAAAGCCGCATTGCGGACAAATGCCCAGCCGCTCCATCGGCGCAAAGCGGCTCGCGTCATCGAGCCGGCGAAGCAGATCGTCCGCGGTCTCCAATTCGGGATTTTTGGTGCTGATAATTCCGAGATAGGCACGCTTGCCGGCCGGCAGGTGCCGCAGCGGCGCAAAATCGCCGGCGCGCGCGGAGTCGTACTCCAGCAAAAAGGCGTCGACGTCACTGTGGTTGAACAGCGCCTCGGCAATTGGCGCGTAACCGCCGTCGCCCATCCAAAGACTCTCCATGTTGCCGCGGCACAAATGCATGCCGATGGTCATGTCGGCTGGCCTCCCTGCCACGGCGCGGTTGAGCACGTCGACATAGAGCGCCACCAGCTTGTCGGGATCGTCGCCTTCATTTTTGGCCAGCGCGCGTATCTTTTCGTCGCACAACAAAGCCAGGGGAACCTCGTCAAGCTGCAGATAGCGGCACCCGGCGGCGTACAGCTCGGTGATTTCCTGCTTAAATACCGCGACGAGATCGTTCCAGTACTCTTCGACGTCCGGATAGACTGAGGCGTCCACCGCGTCCTTGAATTGCCCAAAGTGCATGTGGGACGGCGTCGGCATCGTCACCTTGACTGGATGTTTCGCAACTGCCGCGAGGAACTTGAAGTCTTCGGTGACGATCGGCTTGGCGCGCTTGATCGGCTTGGTCGCAAGCGGCGACGGTGATGGCGTCGAGAATCCCTCGTCGTTGCGGAACACGAGTTTCGAGCCGCGAAATTCGAACCCATCGACCGCATTGAGAAAGCCGCGCGACCAACCTCCGCGACGGAATTCGCCGTCGGTCACAATCGGCAAGCCAAGCTTCTCCTGCATCGCGACAGCATCGCGGATGCTTTCGTCCTGTACGCGCCGCAATTGTTCAGACGACAGCTTGCCGTCTTCGCAGGCGCGCCAGGCCTGAACCAGTTCAGGCGGCCGCTTGAGGCTGCCGACATGATCGACGGCGTTAGTAGGGACTCGTGAGGTCGCCATTGCAAATCTCCCGGATGGTTCTAGCTGACGGACACCGTTCGCAAGGAAGTCGAAGGAGTCGGAGAAAAACGCGACGAATTCCCGGCAAGAACGGCATTAAGTTCGGCCCGAGTAGACGCCACGCCCAGGATGTAGCGGTCGGGGCGGACTACCACCGCCTCGGCGCGCAATCCGGCGAGATATTCTTCGGCGGGGCCTGTCGCGATGACAACGGCGATCTCCTCGTCGAACTGGCAGTAACGCACGGTGGGGCCCAGCGCCGCCGCGAAACGTTTATTCGCCAGCACCGCAAACCGGTACCCGACCTTGTCGTCAAGAAGCATTCCATCGCCTAATCGCGGCTGGGACGCGCGCGTGCCGGCTGGAGCGGGCGCTTCGCCGTGAAGACCACTTTCGAGGCGGGGCGTGATCGGCCGGAGCATAGTCGGGTTGGCGATGAGCTCTTGGTCGCGCGCTCGCGCGCGTTCGGGATCAGTCGTTTGAATGACACCGCCAAGTTCGACGGCGAGCTCAATAAACGCGCGTACGTTTTCGGATCGTTCTATTTCGTAAGTATCAAGCAGAGTGTCCGGTGCTCCGCCTCTGACCGCAGCGTTTAGCTTCCACGCAAGATTGGCGGCGTCACGAAGTCCCGAACCCAGGCCCTGTCCGAGAAACGGCGGCATTTGGTGCGCGGCATCGCCAGCGAGCAACAAACGATCGCGCCGCCAGCGGCTCGAAAGCGCGGAATGAAACGTATAGACCACCGCACGCTCAATTACCGACTTAGCCGGATCAATGGACCAGGGTTTGAGCATCTCGTAGATCCGGCCAGGTTTCGTAACTGTCGTTGGGTCGTCGCCCGGCATCAGCATGAACTCCCAGCGATGCCGCTTTCCCGGCATCGGGACAAAGGTCGTCGGCCGCGATGGATCGCAATACTGGATCGCATCGACAACGCGCCCCGTTTCATCGGCGGCCTCGGGTACGCCGCGCGGCGGTTGGTCCAGGATCATGTCGAGCACGATCCAGCGTTCGTGGGAACGCAGATCGTGCAGCGCGGCTCCCATGAAGCGCCTAACAAGCGACCGCGCGCCGTCACAGCCGACCACATAGCGAGCTGTGGTCTGCGCGAGTTCTCCGGCTGCGAGATTCTCGTAGCGGACACGGACGCGATCGCCAAATTCGTCGAGCGCAAAGGCATCACAGCGCAGCCGCAGATCGACGGAAGCGAAACGGATAATGCCATTTCGAAGCACCGTCTCGAATTCCGGCTGATAGAAACGGTACGCGTTATGCCAACCCTCCGGTCCAATGCCGCCGCGGCTAATGAGCAACAATAATTTACCGTCAGCGCTGACGTGGCGGATGTTGCGACTGACCGAAAGCAGCGGCAACAGTTGCTCCGCAAGGCCCATCGTCTGAACGAGCCGCATGCCCTCGCCATCAAGCGCGACCGCGCGCGGCAGGTGATAGACCGACGGCTCGCGTTCAAGCACGACGACGCGCAGCCCGCTCATACCCAGCAGGTTTGCGAGTGCGGCGCCGACCGGCCCACAACCGATAATGCAGATGTCGAATTGCGGCGCCGCCGACGACGACGCTGACGA
>DAIUEQ010000062.1:11476-14239 GCA_036845025.1 Xanthobacteraceae bacterium
GCCGGCTGCGACAGATCCAGGTCCTCGATGCAGGGCTGGTCAATGTACCAAGCGGTATCGCAGAAAACCTCGAGCCGATTGCCTTCGGGATCGCGAAAATACAACGACCAGGCATTGCCGTGGTCCATTGGCCGCATGTCGGTCACACCCGGCTCGTCCTTCACCCGCCGCCAGATTTCCTGCAGGTCTTCCACGGCAGCGACCCGGAAAGAAATCTGGTTGACGTGATTGAAACCGAGATCTTTCGGACGACCGGTCACCAACGCGACCTGATGATGATCTTTTGGATCCCAACTCGTGAACACTATGTCCGCGTCGCGCACCTTGCCGCGGTCGGTGACGGTAAAACCGAGCACGCGCGTATAAAAATCCTCCATCCTTGACAGATCGTGCACGTAGAGACCGATATGGCTCATGCTCAGCGGCACGCGCCGCCGCTGCCGATCGTTTGAGTTCGTCGCTTCCGACGTCATCGCGTCTCTCCCTGGCTCTTTTTCAAACGCTAATGCGGTCCAACTCAGGCCGCCAGAAATCTTGACTCGATGTCCGCACAGTGGACAATCGTCCCACCGGGAGGAAGACAATGGCACGACGGGCAAGCCGAACGCGGGCCGAATGCGTGCGCTCGCTGGAGCGCGGACTTTCGCTTCTGGTTGCGATGAATCGGCGTAAGCTTCCGTCGGTGGTTGAATTGGCGCGTGACACGCGATTGCCCCGCCCGACGATTTACCGGCTGTTGGAGACCCTTAGCCGCGCCGGTTTCGTAAGCCGGAGCAGTCCCGCCGAGCGGTTCTGTCTCACACCCAAGGTTCGCAGTCTCAGCGACGGTTTTCTCGAGGACGATTGGATCACGGAAATCGCCGCACCGCTGATGGCCCAGTTCACGCGCGAGCTGGTGTGGCCGGCGGCGCTGATGACCTTTGAGCAGGGCCGCATGCTGGTCCGCCAGACCACCCATGAAGCCAGCGTGCTGTCGATCGACCACGGCATGGTCGGGCGATCGCTGCCGATGCTGCGCACAGCCGCAGGCCGCTGCTATCTGGCGTGCTGTCCCGCTAACGAACGGCGTGCGGTTCTCGAAATGCTGTCGCACTCTCGGGTGCCGGAAGACCAGGGCGCGAAAGAGAAAGCGCGCGTGGGCGCGCTTCTCGATGCGATCCGAACCAAGGGGTTCGCGATTCAGGATCGCGAAATCAATCCAAAGACCGCCGGCATGGCCATTCCTATCCGGTCCGGTTCGCGAGTATTAGGCTGCCTGTCGTCGATTTGGATTTCGTCGGCGTTGACGATCGCCGAAGCCGAACAGCAACTGCTGCCGCCGTTGCGATCGATTGCGCGGCGCATCGAGACCGCCGTTCGCGAGCGCTCTGCCGAGCGAGGCGGTTATGCAGCCTAGACCGCTTCAATGAAGAGCATGCGGCAGCCACAGAACGATACCCGGCAACAAAATCAAGATGATCAGTACCCCGAAGTCGGCAATTAAAAACGGAACGACGCCTCGGTAGATCGTGGACATCGATATTTTCGGCGCAATGCCGTGCAAGAGAAAGACAATGATACCCATCGGGGGATGGATCAGCGCCATCTCCACCTGGATGAGACAGATGACACCCCACCATAATGGGTCGTAACCCAAACTGACGACGATCGGCAGAATGAGCGGCAAAGTGATTAGGATCGAGGACATTTCCTCGAAAAACGTGCCGAGCAGAATGTAAACTACCGTGAGCGTGAAGATGACGCCGAGCGGCGGGAAATGATGACCCTGGATCCACTGCACCAAGGCCTCGGGCACACGCGCTAGATTGATAAAATAGGTGAAGATCGGCGCGGCCATCAGAATGAGATAAAGCATGGCCGTTACCGATGCCGCTTCGTACATTCCATGGAGCAACGAGTTCCAGCTTATTCGTCGCCGCGCCAGCGCGAATAATAGGGCCAGAATAGCCGCCGCTGACGCGGCTTCGTTGACTGTAAAAATGCCGCTGTAAATGCCGACGAATACGCCGAGCAGAAGGATCAGCGATGGCGCGGCGCGCCGCATTGCAATCAAGCGCTCCGGCCAGGATACCCGCTCACTGACCGGAGCGACTTGCGGCCGGTAACGCACCGCGACAGCGATAGCGATCAGGTTGAATGCAATAGTCATCAGGGCGGGCACGATGGCGGCGACGAACATGTCGAGAATGAACGTCTTCGCCACGACGCAGTAGATGATCATCACCAGCGACGGCGGGATCAGGGATTTTAGCGTGCCGCCCGCCGCGATTACGCCGGTCGAGAAAGCAGGCGAATAGCCCCGAGCGAGCATCTGTGGCAGCGCCACCTTTCCGAAGGTTGCCGCCGTCGCCGTGCTTGAACCGCAGATAGCGCCGAAAGCAGCGGAGCCACTGATCGTGGCGTAAGCCAGCCCGCCGCGGCGATGGCCGAGGAACGCCGCCGCGGCCCGATAAACGTCTTCCGAAAAACCAGCCATGCTGGCGAACACGCCCATCATCAAAAACAGCGGCACCGCAGCGAGGTCCGTGCTCGAGAGGACGAAGGAAGGTTCCTGCGCCAGAAATGAAAGTGCCGGGACCCAGCCGGCCTGCAGCGCAAAACCGACGACGCCGACGGTCATCATCGCAAAGCCGATTGGCACTTGTAGGAGGATCAGCGCGAAGAGAGCGATGATTCCCGCCGCGCCGATAATCGCGGGCTGCAAATGAATCTCTCCAACCTAGTCGCCAATCGGCGACGGTTCGGCGAGGTAGTCGCCGTGCA
>DAIUEQ010000062.1:14339-16354 GCA_036845025.1 Xanthobacteraceae bacterium
GCTGCGACCAGAGAGCTGGCGTCGCGGACAGCGTCAATCGGGTGCGCAAAGAAGAAGCGCAATAACCCGTCGGCCATTGTCATCACGGCAAAGAAAAGCAACACACCCAGACCGAGGGCCGCAAGCGCTCGCGCCAGCGCCTTGCTCGCCCAATCAATCCATTGCATTGGCGCTACCTTCGGCCAGTATCTGTCTCGTCAGGCGGAGCCTGCCGGCAAGACGCCGGTATGAAGCCATAGATCCGCGACGCCAGCCCTCAGCCCTTGTCGCCATTGCGAACGGCGGCCAGTTCCGTGTCAAGCGCCGCTTTCAGTTCTTTATGACGCTCGCTCGCCGCGACCCATTCCTCGCGGACTGGCGTGAGCAACGCCTGGGCTTTGTCGATCTCTTCCTGGGAAGGGAAAACGACTTTGTTCTTCGGATTGCTTTTCAGCTTTTCCAAATTGGCGGCATTGTAGCTGGTGATGGAATCGATCCAAGTCTTGGTGAGCGCGGGGCCTGCGTTGCGTTCGATGACTGCTTGGGCCGATTGCGGCAGTGCGTCGAACTTTTTCTTGTTCATCAAAACACACAGCGGCACGACGCCGAGGCCGATGAAGAAGTGATTATTGGTGACGCGATCGAGCCCAAAGTCGAAGAACGGCGATAAATGCGACGTCGTGCCGCTGATTGTGCCACGGCTGATCGCTTCGGGTATCTCAGTCACCGGCATCCCGACCGGTACGGCGCCGAAGGCACGCAATGCCGCGCTTTCGTTTTTGCTCGACGCGCGAATCGTCTTGCCTTTGAGATCGGCGATCGAATTCACCGGGAAATTGGTGTGGATCGAGTATGGCGCCGTTCCCCAAAGCCCAACCACGTAGAAGTCGCCATAGTCACGCAGCGACTTGTGCGCATTCATCGCGCTGGCGACCAGGGACGACTCCTTCAAATCCCGGAACAGCCCTGGAAGTTCCAGGACTTCGGTATCGGGGAACCGGCCGGGAGAATAAGACGGAATGACCCAGGCAAGATCGGCCACGCCGTCGAGAAGCATCTGTGGTTGTTGACCGGGATTGCGGCCGAGCGCGCCATTGGGAAACAGGTCGAATACCACAGCGCCATTCGTCTCGCGCTGCACGGTCTCCGCGAACGGTTTCATCACGGTCCGGAACGTCACCTCGCTGTCAGGAGTGAAAACAGCCCATTTGAGGTGGTCTTCGGCCAACGCGAAAGTGTGACCGAGCATTGTTGCAGCCGGCAGCGCTGCCGCCGTCGCCAGGAAGCTTCGCCGGTCCATTTTATCCTCCCTATTTTATTGTCGATCAGCCAGATCGCGGATACCCGCGACCCGCAGACGATCAGACAAGCGGTAGCGCGATATATATACGGCCTTGGCACGAACATCGGGCACGTATCTGCCGCCCAATCGGCCGACACCGCAATGCGCGGAATTATCGCCCCGTTCTATTGTCGATAATGTGCCGCGGCCTCCATACGCCACGCAACGAGCGTTACGCTTGAGTCCGCGCAGCGGACAATTCTCAGGCGCTTATGTCGTTTCGTCCTCGCTTCGCAAATGCAGATTTCGCTAGTTTATCCGCGATTGCCGTTTCAAAATTGGGATCCGCTGCGTTATTCAATTTACCTGAGCGCGTCCAAACACCCGACGTTTTCTCATACGGCGGAAATGGTCCGCAGAAACGGGGACTGGCTGAGGACGCAGTCAATCTCGAACCAGTCTCCGCCGGAAATTCCCTGCTAACAGGGAAAAATACAGGGAAATTCATCGAATGGCGGCCTTCGCAGTCGGCATAGGCGTGTGTTTGAGCCCTAAAATCCGGCACTTCTGACGAAATTCCTTATGCAAGGAACAGGGAATTTTTGGAGAGGAAACAGGGAAGAGAAATATAGGAACAGGGAATTTCCTTTTAGATCCGGATCAGAGATTTTTCAGCGCCCCTCCCCTCCCGCGCTTCATGTCCGCTTTCGGGTGAAGCGGACATGAGCTCTGAGCAGGCAGGCTCTGCCAATCG
>DAIUEQ010000063.1:0-1757 GCA_036845025.1 Xanthobacteraceae bacterium
TATTGCAGCGGCAGAAGCTGCCGCCGGGCGCGGCCGGCCCGGACATCTGGAAGCACCGCTTCAAGGAAATTCGGGCGTTCGAGCGGCATCTCACGCGCAGCGGCACGTTGGTCCTGAAATTTCACCTGCGCATTTCCAAAGAAGAGCAGCGCAAGCGCTTTCTGGCGCGGATCGACGAGCCGGCGAAGCGCTGGAAGTTTTCCATGAACGATATCAAGGAGCGCGGGCGCTGGGACCGCTATATGACGGCGTATGAGGAGATGATCCGCGCGACCTCGACCGAATATGCGCCGTGGTACGTCGTCCCCGCCGATCATAAGCATGTGGCATGGCTCGTCGTCGCCGAGGCGATCGTTGCGGCGCTTCAAGGCCTCAAGCTCGAATACCCCAAGATCACGGGCGCAGCGCTCAAAGAGCTTAGAACTGTGGAGAAAGAGTTGCTTGCGGAGGCGCCGCCCAAAGGCAAGTAGCGCACGGATGCGTAGTGGCCGCGCGGTCGCCGCGCGCGGCACACGCAGCGCGAGCTTCACACCATGCGACCACCACACTAGAACAGTGATCAAGCAATCGCGGGAGTGCGCTTGACCCTCGCCGCGCCCGGAAGAGGTTGGTGGCAACCGCGTGCGTTGTCAGACTATTTGAATACGGGATCGTGCAGAAATGACCGACGTCTCAGCGCCAACCGCACCAAAGCCGAAATCCGTCGCCGGATGGGTTTTCGGCGGCCTTTCCTTTATCCCCATGTTCGGGGTTTTGTTCGGCATCGTCGCAATCGTTATTGGAGTCGTTAAGAAGACCAAAGGGCAGATCTATCTGGGGATTGCCGGCATCCTGTTTTCAGTTCTCCTGTACGGAGGGATCTTTTATTTTGGCTTCGTCGCCAAGACGGGACCCTTCGCCGATCTGAAGGTCAAGCAGGTTTCACAACTGATAAAAATGGATGCCGGGCAGATTGTTTTGTACAAAGGTCAGCACGGCCAACTCCCTGAAGCGCTCGGTGACGTGGGCAAGCCGTCCGAAAAGAATCTGTTCTTCACCACCGATCCCTGGGGAACGAAGTTCAAATATACCAAGCTCGGGGACGACCACTTCGAATTGACCAGCGCCGGGCCGGACGGCAAATTTGGGACGTCAGACGACATTACTGAATCGTTCTGATCGTCCGCGAACTTGCTGCGCTCGGGCGGACGCTGATCAGGCGCGCTCGGCCGCGATGGTTATAGGGCCTCGGCTTTGAGGGTTTCTTGCACTTTTGGCCGTGAAGTGACCCGCGCAATGAAAGCCGTAAGGTTTGGCCATTTAGCCAGATCGATGCCGACGCGGGGCGACCAGCGCGAGACCACAAACAGATAAGCGTCCGCGGCTGTGAACTTGTCGCCGGTCAGATATTGTTTGCCGTCGAGCAACTTATCCAGCCAATCGAAACGCTGGGCGATATTGGCTTTAGAGATTGTCTTGTAATCGTCGGGCGTGTTCGGCCGAAACAGTGGCGCGAAGCTCTTGTGCAGCTCCGACGACACGAAGCTGAGCCATTCCATCACGCGATAACGTTCCAACGTTCCGGCCGGTGGCACTACGTCGTTGCCCGGTTTGCGATCGGCGAGATACTGGCTGATCACTCCGACCTCGGTCAGCACTTGGCCGTCGTCCAAAACCAGCGCCGGTACCTGGTTTTTGGGATTGACCGTCGACAGTAACGTGCCGTCGGGAGCGCGGCGCTCGGTGCGGTCAAGCGGCGCGATATCGAGATTGATGCC
>DAIUEQ010000063.1:1857-16294 GCA_036845025.1 Xanthobacteraceae bacterium
CGTCGGGAGCGCGGCGCTCGGTGCGGTCAAGCGGCGCGATATCGAGATTGATGCCAACCTCGCGCGAGACGATGTGCGGCGCAAGCGAACAAGCGCCCGGCCAGATGTAAAGCTTCATTGATGCACTCCCGATGAAATATGGAGGGAATAAAGGATCAGACGGCCATCTCGTATAGAGGCGGTCGTGGCGAACGGCAATGGATGCACTCTTCAGCGAGCTGGACTATTCCGCCGCCTCGGCAGCAACGGTTGGCGGAAACTCCGTCGTGGTGCCGGCTTCATTGTCGACGATCATCATGAGATCGAAATAGGTGATGACGGGCGTCGAGCCGGTGCGCTTTTCAATATTGGCGCGCCAGGCTGCGTCGTGCCCGCGCTGCGCCGCCTCCTTGGACGGCCAGATGTAAAAGGCGCCGCCGGCGCCGTTTTCGCCGGCGATATAGTGCTTGCGGATCAGTTCTTTGTTGGCCCGCCACTTCACGGCGGTTGGGCGCGCGTCTTCCAGTATTTGCTCGCGGGTCCAGCCGGCCGGATATTTGAACTGGACGTACTCGACAATCATAGGTCAGCCTCCCTGTCGCTTCTTTTATTGTAGCACTATCTTTGCGGCCGGGCCTTGCGTCGCGGCGAGCCGATCCGCTAAAAGAGCGCGGTCCAATTATGGATTAACGCGGAATTCACCGCATTCCGCGATCTTGACTAGTGGCCCGATCCCGCAGTTCGCACGATTATGCGGCCCGTTGGTTTGCGAACTTTGGGATCAAAGGGCCACTAGCAGGCTGTTTAAATAGTGTGGCTTTGGTTCTGAAGTCCGCATAATGAGTGTGCGGCAAAAATGATGCGGACTTCTGAACCGCCGCACTAGGATTTTGGACCGAGGGCTGATGATGGCGAAAAGCCACCAAATTGGCGCGATCAACCGGACGGCCGCTGCGGCCGGGCTGGGCGCCACCCTCATTCTGAGCGGGCTTCTGCTCCTTATCGCCCCCTGAGGGCCGGCTGGGCGTTCGCGCCTGGGCACTCAGGGGAAGGCTTAAGCCAGGGAACCCAGCACGTCCCGGGGCCGGATATTTCGCCCGGCGGCGCAGACGAAAAGGAAGCAGAGAAACATCATGACCGCTCAAACCCAGTCCGAAAAGGACCACGTCGTTATCTTCGACACCACCTTGCGTGACGGCGAACAATGTCCCGGCGCCACCATGACGCACGAGGAAAAGCTCGAAGTCGCCGGGCTGCTCGACGAGATGGGCGTCGACATCATCGAGGCCGGCTTTCCCATCGCCTCGGAAGGCGACTTCGCCGCAGTCAACGAAATCGCCAAGCGCACCAAGAATGCCGTCGTCTGCGGGCTCGCCCGCGCCGCCTTGGGTGACATCGATCGCTGCGCCGAAGCCATCAAGCCAGCGGCGCGGCGGCGGATTCATACCTTCTTGTCCACCTCGCCGGTGCACATGAAGTACAAGCTGCAGAAAGAGCCGCATCAGGTCTACGAGATGGTGATCGCCCAGGTGACGCGGGCGCGCCGCTACACCGATGACGTCGAATGGTCGAGCGAGGACGGCACCCGCACTGAACATGACTTCCTCTGCCGCTGCGTTGAAGCGGCGATAAAGGCCGGCGCTACCACCATCAACATTCCCGATACCGTCGGCTATTCGGTGCCGGAGGAGTATTTCGCGCTCTTTAAGATGGTGCGCGAGCGGGTGCCCAATTCCGACCAGGCACGGTTCTCCGTGCACTGTCACGACGACCTCGGGATGGCGGTGGCCAATTCGCTCGCCGGCGTGCGCGCCGGCGCGCGCCAGATCGAATGCACCATCAACGGTATCGGCGAACGCGCCGGCAACGCCTCGCTGGAAGAAGTCGTGATGGCGATGCGGGTGCGTAACGATGTGATGCCCTACTGGACGGACATCAATGCCAAAATGCTGACGCGGGCGTCAAAGCTCGTGGCCGCGGTGACTTCGTTTCCGGTGCAGTACAACAAGGCGATCGTCGGACGAAACGCGTTCGCCCACGAGAGCGGCATCCACCAGGACGGCATGCTCAAGCACACCCAGACCTACGAGATCATGATGCCGGAGGATGTCGGGGTAAAGCAGACCTCGCTGGTGATGGGCAAGCATTCCGGGCGCCATGCTTTCGTGCACAAGCTCGAAGAGCTCGGCTATCACCTCGCGGGCAATCAGCTCGAAGACGCCTTCGTGCGCTTCAAAGCGCTCGCCGACCGGAAGAAGCACGTCTACGACGAGGATCTCGAAGCTTTGGTCGACGAGGAAATCGCGACCGCGCAAGATCACATCAAGCTTGTTTCGCTCTCGGTCATGGCCGGCACGCGTGGTCCGCAGCGCGCGACCATGAAGCTCGATGTCGACGGCCGTTCGATGATCGAGGAGCGTGACGGCAACGGTCCGGTCGATGCGACGTTCAACTGCATCAAGGCGATGGTGCCGCACGAGGCCAAGCTCGAGTTGTATCAGGTGCACGCAGTGACCGAGGGCACCGACGCGCAAGCCGAAGTCTCGGTGCGGCTGTCGGAGAATGGCCGCAGCGTCACCGCCAAGGGCGCCGATCCCGATACGCTGGTCGCTTCGGCGAAGGCTTATCTCTCCGCGCTCAACAAGCTGGTTGCGCGGCGGCTGCGCGGCGAACGCGAAGAGCGCCGCATCCACTCGCACGATGTGGGGTAGGGTCATTCCGGGGCGCGGGCTTAAAAGCCCGCGAACCCGAAGTCTATTTTCGCTGGCCTGTGGTTATAGATTCCGGACTCGCCGCTTCGTGGCGATCCGGAATGACGCCTAGTTTTATTGCTTCACCAGCGGGCAGCCGCCGTCTGCGAGCGAGCGGAAGGCTTGATCGGCCGAAATCGAGCCGAGGATTTTGTAGTAATCCCAGGGCTCTGTCGATTCTTCGGGCGTTTTGACTTGCGCGAAATACATGTCGTGGAGGAGACGGCCGTCTTCGCGCAGGCGGCCGCTCTTGGCGAAGAAATCGTCGACCGGCATGTCACGCATTTTCGCCATCACCGCCTTGGCTTCATCGGTGCCGGCGGCCACAACCGCCCTGAGATAATGGCGGACAGCGGAATAGACGGCGGCTTGCGCTTGCGTCGGCATGGCGCCGTGCCGGGAGAAGAAGCGCTTCGACCAGGCGCGCGTCTCCGCATCGCGGTCCCAGTAAAAGCCGGTGACGAATTTCAGACCCTGCGCGTTCTTCAGCCCGATGCTGTGAATGTCGGTAATGAAGACCAAGAGCGAGACAATGCTCTGGCCGCCGCGCGTCAGACCGAACTCGTTAGCTTGTTTGGTGGCGTTGATCATGTCGCCGCCGCCATTAGCAAGCGCGACCACCTTGGCGCCGGAGCTTTGCGCCTGAAGGAGATAGGAACTGAAGTCGGATGTGTTGAGGGGATGGCGGACGCTGCCGAGCACTTTGCCGCCGGCAGCGCGCACCGCGCTTGTGGCGTCGGCTTCCAGCGAATGGCCGAACGCGTAATCGACGGTGAGGAAGAACCAGCTATCGCGGCCTTCGGCCACGACCGAGCGGGCGAGACTCGTGGTCAGTGCGTAGCTGTCATAGATCCACGACGCTTCGGTCGGCGTGCAGGACTTGCCGGTAAAGGCCGTGGAGCCGACGGCGCCGGCGATGGCAATACGGTTATGCTCGGCGGCAAGCTGTTCGACCGCGAGCGCCACCGCGGAATTGTCGAAGCCAATGGCGAGGTCTACTTTCTCGGCGTCGAACCATTGCCGCGCGATCGCGGCGCCGATGTCGGCTTTGTTTTGGTGATCGGCGAAAATGACATCGACCGGCTTGCCGAGGACCGAGCCGCCCACGTCCTCGACGGCCATTTTTGCGGCGATCACCGAGCCCGGGCCGCCCAAATCCGCATAGAGCCCTGACTGATCGTTCAGTACGCCAATTCTGACAATACCGTCGGAGACCTGGGCTCCGGCACGATCGGCGCCGCTGCCGACGGCGGCGCAGACCAGCATGAGCGCGATGGCAAATCGCACATTATCCCCCGGACCGGTTGCTCGAGGTTAGGCGCGGCCTTCATCGGCGACAAGATGGGGTGAGGGAGCCGCGTGCCGAGACCGGGCGGCCTATTGCTCGCGATTGACGAACAGCGCGTTGCCGAGGCCGGTGCCGATAGTAAAGGTGGCCCAGCTTTCGACATCGTCCATGAACGGGACTTCGCTCAAGCCTTGCACGACCGCGTCGTTGTGCATGACGATTGCCGTCTCGTGGTCGCCGATGCGGGGGATCGCCTCAAAGACCACTTTCGGCAGATTGAAGCGGCTGCTTTCCCAGTTGCCCGGCAGGTTCTGAGCGCCGGCTTCGATTGAACCGTCGGCCTCGATCTTGCCCGGACAGCCAATGCCGATGAATGGCGCGAGACGTAACTCTTCTTTTTTTGCGCGATTGATCAGCCGTTGCAGCATGCTGATCAAGCCGTCGACCGCTTCCTCGCGGTTGAGCTTTTCGTCGCCGTGGCGCCACAGCTCGAACTTCCACACTTTCGCCTTCGACAGATCAGCGGCGTTGCGAAGGTTGAGTTGCACGACGCCGGCGCGGATGTTGGTGCCGCCGATATCAACGGCGAGGATGGCGTCATGTGCCTCGAACATCCAGGCGGGCGCGAGTTGTGCGGCGCCGAGCAGTCCCGCCTCGTCGGGGTCGTTGCGGATGATGCAGATTTCGGTGTCGATTTTATCGGCCTTCAACAACACCGACGCCCGGCCGATTGCGAGCTCACCGACGCGGCTGCCGACAAAACCACCGCCGATCACCAAGCGCGACGCGTCTTTCCAGCCCTTGAGCTTGAGAAAACGCCGCAACACCAAGGCGAGTTCTTGCGCGAACGATTCGATGGCGCTCTGGATAATACCGGCGGTCTCGGGTTCGCCGCTAGCGAGCAACTGGTCCAGCTTTTTCTTGGCGATCTTGCTCGATGGCTCCTCGCCGAACGGGTCATGATCGAGGTCGCGCAACGGCTTTCGCCAATTTTCGATAAACTTGCGGAAGGCACCCTTGCTAGCGCGATCGCCGATGAAGCCCTCGTCATCCTTTAATTCAACGTTGTAGTCCGCGACTTCCACCGCCGGAAGACGCGCAGCGCCATGCGCAAGCGTCGGCGTTGCCACATTTGCCGAGGATTGTTTGCCCATCGCGGCAACAACCCACCAGAAGGCGAAAGGTTCACGCGGTAGGCTGTGCCGCCGGGCTTTGCGAAAGGGTGACCGAGTTGCCAAGAAGCCGAATGATTTCATCGGCGACCTGCGCGGCGTTAGCCCCGACGTCAACCGTCAGTGCATCCTCACTGGGGTCCGGTTCTTCTAGCGTGTCGATCTGGCTTCGCAGCAATTCCGGCGGCATGAAATGGCCGTGGCGCCCCGCCAGGTGTTCAGCCATCACATCTCGACCACCGCGCAGATAAACCAGCCGAACCTGCGGCCGATTGCCGATGATAATCTGGCGGTAGGATCGTTTGAGCGCAGAGCAGGTGATGATGCCCGGCTCCTTCTTCTTGCGCTGCTGATCGATCCACGCGGCGACACGTTCAAGCCATGGCAGCCGGTCTGCGTCGGTCAACGCAATACCGGCGTGCATCTTGGCGATGTTGGTTTCCGGATGCAGTGAATCACCTTCCTGGAACGGCCAGCCGAGGCGGGCGGAAAGTTCTTCGGCGATGGTGGATTTGCCGGATCCCGATACGCCCATCATCACCAGGATCGGTGGACTGCCCCGGTGGCGGCCGGCGCTGTTGAGGCGACGGACGCCGGCGGCGTCCGCGACGAAAACCGGGTCGGCGCGGCCAACGAAAAGTCCGCTTTCGACCGCGCCGACGATGCGCTTGATGCGCGTCTCCAGCCGCGCCGGCTCGTCGATGCGGCCGAAATCGCAGTCGAGAATGTAGTTGCTGCCGTCGGTAACGAAGGTCACGCCCGACGAAAGCCGAAGGCGCGCGCTGGCGCCGAGCACTTCAAGCGACTCGCGCGTCGCTTCCAGGCCGAAGGCGACCACTTCCACCGGCAGCGGCATCCGCGCTCCGAGCCGGTCAACCATCTTGCCGCCGTCGACAACAATGGCGAGACGGTGGCTCGCGGCCGCGACGATTTTCTCGCGCAACAGGGCGCCGCCGCCACCCTTGATCAAATTGAGCGTGCCGTGCTCGACCTCGTCGGCGCCATCGATGGTCAGGTCGATTTGCCGATGCTCGCTGAACGAGGTCAGCGCAATTCCGGCCGCCTTCGCCTGCATTGCCGTTCGCTCAGAAGTGGGAATGCCGACAAAACGCAGTCCTTCGCGTTGACGCCGCGCCAGCGCCTCGACCGCGAAGGCCGCGGTGGTGCCGCTGCCAAGTCCGACCACCATGTCGTTCTCGACCATTTGCACCGCGGCTTCGGCGGCGGCGCGCTTGAGAGCGTCGACATTGGCAGGGGCCGGGGTAGGAGGTGTCTTCATGAGGCAATCGTCGCTGCGGCCGCCTTGGTGCGAAGCTCGGCTATGGCCTTGGCGTAATCCTTGGCGCGAAAAATTGCCGAGCCGGCAACGATTGCGTTGGCGCCGGCGGCGGCCGCATGCGCAGCCGTGGTCGCGTTCTCGCCGCCATCGACTTCGATGGCCGGCCGCAGGCCGCGCTCGCCGCACATCGCGCGTAGGCGCCGAATCTTGGGCAGCATTTCGGGAATAAAGCGTTGACCGCCGAAGCCGGGATTGACGGTCATAACCAGAATGACGTCGCACAAATGCAGGACATATTCGACGAGCTCCGGCGGCGTTGCAGGATCGAGCACGACGCCGGCCTTTTTGCCCAGTGCGCGTATGTTCGACAGGGTTCGATGCAGATGGATGGTCGAGCCGGGTTCGGCCTGCACCAAAAGATGATCGGCGCCGGCTTCGGCAAAGGTGCTGAGATATCGTTCCGGCTCGACAATCATCAAATGAACGTTGAGCGGTTTTGCCGTCGCGCGACGGATCGCCGCCAGCACGGCTGGTCCGATGGTGATGTTCGGAACGAAATGTCCATCCATCACATCGACATGGATCCAATCCGCGCCAGCCTTGTCGATGGCGCGGACCTCGTCATCCAAGCGGGCGAAATCGGCCGACAGTATTGACGGCGCAATGATAATCGACGGCCTCGCGGAGCGCGCGTCGACACGCGCAGCTTCGCGTGTGGACGCCGGTCCTCGCTTCATGGCGCCGGCGCGCCTGCGCGTCGCGGAGGGCTTTCCTCCCCGGCGGCCGCTCGATCGGTGAACCAAATCAACTCGCCGACCGGCCGCACGCGCGCTGCCGGCGCGTCGCTGTTGCCGCTTCGTATCGCGCTGAAGATTGCCGCTTTTTCTTCGCCCGCGACCAGGAATGCGACTCGTCGGCTGCTGTCGATTGCCGGATAGGTCAGCGTGATGCGTATCTCAGGCCGGCCATGCGAAACCGCCGCCACCCAGTGTTTGCGCTCGTTCAATACAGATTCCCCGGGCAGCAGCGATGCGGTATGGCCGTCGCCGCCAATCCCAAGCAGCGTGATATCGAAGAGGGGGCGCTGTGGATCCAGCGTGGCCGCGCCATAGGCATCCTGCAAAGTCCGCTCATAGCGCAGCGCGGCGTCTTCAGGCGTGCCGTCGGTCGGAATCGGATGAATGTTCTCCGGCGGCACCGGCGCCTTTGAAAGCATGGCTTCGCGGGTCATCCGGTAGTTGCTGTCGGGATGATCGTAGGGGACGAAGCGCTCATCGCCCCAGTACCAGAAGACGCGCGGCCAGGGAAAACGCGCTTTAAATTCGTTGGAGGCCAGCAAGCCGTACAGCGTCTTCGGCGTCGAGCCGCCCGAGAGCGAGACGCGGAACGCGCCGCTTGCCGCCAGCGCCGCTTGCGTCATCCACTCCGCGACGTGATGCGCCAGCGCGACCGGATCCGGCAGTATTTCAACGCGTCCGATCGACCCGCTCATGTGTTTAGTGCCTCGCCGATAGGACAAAGGCCTCCATCGCCTTGGCAAAACCTTCGTCATTGTAGGATGCGGTGACGGCCGAGGCTTGTGCCTTGACCTCATCCGAGGCGTTGCCCATGGCAATGCTGAACCCCGAGCGCTTGAACATCAGCACGTCGTTTATTTGGTCGCCAATGGTCGCGATCTCGTCTGTGGCCACGCCGAGATGTTGCGACAGATATTCCACCACGGCGCCCTTGTTCGCGTCCTTGTTGGTGACGTCGAGATAATACGGTTGCGACCGGGTGGCGGTGGCGCGTTGCCCGAACGCGGCTTGCGCTTCGGCCTCGCAGTCGCGCACCTTGCCGAGATCGTCGCTGACGCCGACAATTTTGGCGACGTCTTGCAAATGCTCGCGAACGTCGGGCACGACTTTGGCCTCGAATTTGACGGTCCAGGCCTCGCGCGCGACATGCGGCGCATCGGCCTTGGTGATCAGCCAATCGTTGCCGCGATAGACCCAAGTATCGAGGCCGCGTTTACGCATCAGCTCGATGGCTTCGCGCGCGACGTCAACCGGCACCGTCTTTTGTTCCAGGATGGTGAGATCGCGTTTGACGAAAAGGCCGCCGTTAAAGCCGGCAATCGGCGTATCGATGTCGAGGGGATCGAACAGCATGGCCATGCCAAGCGGCGGCCGGCCGCTGGTTATGGCGAAACGGATACCGGCGTCGCGCAGCGCGTTGACGGCCTTGCGCGCTCGATCGGTCAATATCTTGTCCTCGGTGACAAGCGTGCCGTCGACGTCGGCCAGTACCAACGCGATCTTACGCTTTGCTGCCATCGGTGTTTCCGTTTGGGTGATCGAGCGAGCGCCATGCGCGGTGGTCGCGCGCCAATAATTCGTCCGCCGCGGCGGGGCCGTCGCTGCCCGCCGTATAGTTCGGAAAGTCCCGCGGCGGATTGTCGGCCCAGGTATCGAGAATAGGCTGTACGACTTTCCAGCCGGCCTCCACTGTATCGGCGCGCTGAAACAGCGTCGCATCACCGATCATACAATCGTAGATCAGCGTCTCGTAGCCGGTATTGGGAGCCACCTTGAAATAGGTCTTGTAAGCGAAGTCCATGCTCACAGTGTCGAGCGACACGATGGGGCCGGGACGCTTTGCCGCGAATTCGAGCGCGATGCCCTCGTCAGGCTGGATGCGAAGGATCATCCAGTTCGGATGCATTCGCTCCACGCTGGTGTCGCGGAACAAGGCATAAGGTGCCTGGTGAAAGCGGATCGCGATTTCGGTCGTCCGGCGCTTCATATATTTGCCGGTGCGCAGGTAGAACGGTACGCCGGCCCAGCGCCAATTGTCGATGTTCAGTTTGCAAGCAACATAGGTCTCGGTCGTCGAGTTCGGCGCTACATCCGGTTCCTGCCGATACGCTTGAACCTCCTTGCCTAAAACTTGCCCGGCGCCGTATTGCCCGCGCACGGCGTTTTGCAGCACGCTTGCGGGGTCGAGCGGCTTGATCGCCTGGATCACCTCCGTCTTCTTAGCGCGGACCGCATCGGCATCAAAAGAGATGGGCGGCTCCATCGCCGTCATTGCCAATAGCTGAAATAGATGGTTGGGCACCATGTCGCGCAGCGCGCCGGTCTTCTCATAGAACTTGCCGCGGTGTTCGACTCCGACGGTCTCCGCGACCGTGATCTGGACATGGTCGATCTGCTGGCGGTTCCAGAGCGGCTCGAACAAGCCGTTGGCGAAGCGCAGCGCCATGATGTTCTGGACCGTCTCCTTGCCGAGGAAATGATCGATCCGATAAATCTGATGTTCTTGCAGCGTCTTTAGGATCTCGGCGTTGAGGGCTTTGGCCGAAGCGAGATCGTGGCCGAAGGGTTTTTCGATAATGACGTGACGCCACTGGTGCTCGGTTTCGGTCGTGAGTCCGGCGGCTCCCAGCGCGGCGACCGCCGGGCCGAAGAAGCGCTCGGAGACCGCGAGATAGAACAGGTAATTCCCCGCCGTCGAAGCCGTCTTGTCCAGCCCCGCCAGATGATCGCGCAGCTGCGTGTAGGCGCCGGCATCGTTGATGTCGCCTTGAACGTAGCTCATGCGCTCGGTGAGCCAGCTCCATGCCGATTGATCGATCGCGTCGACGTGAAACTCTCCGCCCTGACCAACGAAATCTTCCATCGCACCGGTGAGCTCTTTCCGCCATTGCTCGATGCTGCGGGCATTGTGGTCGAAACCGACGAGCTGGAAATGCTGGGAGAGCTGTCCGGCCTGGACCAGATTGTAGAGGGCCGGAACGACCAAGCGTTTGGTAAGATCGCCCGCCGCGCCGAAGATCACCATGGCGCAAGGCGGCGCCGGCGCGGCGCTTTCGGTCTGCTGCGCGCCTTTTGCCGCAGCGCTGCTATCCGGCCTGTCGTTCATCGACGTCCTTATTTTCCGCTCGCCGCCAACCCACGCTGCTCCTCTGCGCGTTAGTGGCGGCCCAGGAGCTCCAAAGCAACAGCGACGACCCGATCGGGTTCGAAACCGAACTTGCGGTCTAATTCTTTAAGTGGCGCCGAGGCGCCGAACGTTTTCATGCCGATGACGCGGCCGGCCGGCCCGACATAGCGGTCCCACCCGAGAGTCGATCCCTGCTCGACGGCGAGGCGCGCTTTTATTGCAGGCGGCAGGACCTCATCGCGATAGGCCTGGGGTTGCGACTCGAAAATGTCCCACGACGGCATCGACACAACGCGTGACCGAATCCCTTGCGCCCCGAGCGCTTCATGCGCCTGAACGACCAAGGCGACTTCGCTGCCCGAAGCGATGAGAATGATTTCGGGCGATCCACCGGACGCGTCAGCCATCACGTAAGCACCGCGCGCCACGCCGGCGGCGGATGCATATTTGCCGCGATCGAACGTCGGCAGCGCCTGGCGCGACAATGCGAGCAAAGCCGGCTGGTGTCGAAGTTGGAGGATGTAGCGGTAAGCTTCGACGACCTCATTTGCGTCCGCCGGACGAATGACGACTAGGCCGGGAATGGCGCGCAGCGCGATAAGCTGTTCAACCGGCTGATGCGTCGGTCCGTCTTCGCCGTCGCCCATAGCATCATGCGTGCAGACCAAAATGGTCGGCAGCTCCATGATTGCCGAGAGCCGAATCGCTGGCCGTGCGTAGTCGGTAAACACGAGGAATGTCGAGCCATAAGCGCGTAGCTTCGAGAGCGATAGTCCGTTGACGATCGCCATCATGGCGTGCTCGCGGATGCCGAAATGCAGATTGCGTCCGCTTGGCGATCCGGGTTCAAAGTCGCCGGCGCCTGGGAACGTAAGCGCCGTGCGATTTGATGACGCGAGGTCGGCGGACCCGCCCATAAACCATGGAATGTTTTGGCCGAAAACGTTGAGCACCTTGCTGGACGCATCGCGCCCGGCGATGCCTTTCGCGTCTGGCGGGAAGCTCGGCAAGTTGCGATCCCATCCGGCGGGCAATTCCCGGCGCTGCATCAAGTCGATTTCGGTCGCGAGATCCGGGAAGTCTTGGCGATATTTGGCGAACATCGCTTCCCATTCGCGTCGCGCCTCGGCGCCGCGTTGGCCGATGCCGTCGGCGAAATGCTCCTTGACACCGTCGGGTACGAGGAACTTTGCGTCCTCCGGCCAGTGGTAGGCGCGCTTGACGAGCCGCACCTCCTCTTCGCCCAACGGCTCGCCGTGGGCGGCGGAGGTGTCGACCTTGTGCGGCGAGCCGTAACCGATATGGCTATCCAGAATGATTAAAGTCGGCCGCCCCTCGGTTTTGCGAAACGTCGCAAGCGCATCGGCGATACTCTCAAGATCATTGGCATCGGTGATGTGCAGCACATTCCACTGGTAGGCCGCGAAGCGCGCGGCAACGTCTTCAGTGAAGGTGATCTTAGTCTTGCCGTCGATGGTGATGTGATTGTTGTCGTAGATCCAGCACAGATCGTCGAGGCCGAGGTGGCCGGCGAGCGACGCCGCTTCCGACCCCACACCTTCCATCAAGTCACCGTCGCCGCAAACGGTGTAGATGTTGTAATCGAAGACGTCGACGCCGGGTTTGTTGTAACGGCTGGCGAGCCACTTGCGCGCGATGGCCATGCCAACGCTCATAGATATGCCCTGACCCAGCGGGCCCGTCGTCGCTTCGACACCCGACGTCAAATGATATTCCGGATGACCCGGCGCTTTGCTGCCGAGCTGGCGAAAATGTTTGATGTCGTCGAGCGTGACTGCCGGAGCCCCAAGCTGCTCGTATTGCGCGTTCACTGCGCGCGTGCCGGTCAGATAAAGTAACGACCATAGCAACATGGAGGCGTGGCCGTTCGATAGCACGAAGCGATCGCGGTTTGGCCAGATCGGGTCCTGCGGATCGAAGTTCAGCACTTCGTTCCAGATCACGTAGACAAGCGGTGCCAGCGCCATTGGCGTGCCGGGATGTCCGGAGTTCGCCTGCTGAACCGCGTCGATCGAGAGCGTGCGAATGGTATTGATCGCAAGCTCGTCGAGCTCGGCGCCGGTCAAGCTTTTGGGTTTTGCCTGTTGCACGGGGCTTAACTCCACTCGTTAGCCGGCGCGCTCGGCGTTCGGCTTTTCGATATGCCCCCCAAACTGATAGCGCATGGCCGAAAGCACCTTGTCGGCGAAGTCGGCCTCTCCGCGCGAGCTGAATCGCTCATAAAGCGCCGACGAGAGCACAAAGGCCGGAACGCCTTCGTCAATTGCCGCCTTGATTGTCCAGCGGCCTTCGCCGGAATCGGATACGCGCCCGGCGAATTTGGCCAGCTTGGGATCCTGAAGCAGCGATGCGGCGGTGAGATCAAGGAGCCAAGATGCAATGACGCTCCCGCGCCGCCAGACTTCCGTGACATCTGCCAGATTGAAATCATATTGATAATGCTCGGGATCGCGCAGCGGCGTGGTTTCCGCATCGATCACCGCGGTTTTCTTTCCGACGTTGGCGGCGTTGAGGACATTAAGCCCTTCCGCATACGCGGCCATCACGCCGTATTCGATGCCGTTATGCACCATCTTGACGAAATGCCCGGCGCCATTGGGCCCGCAATGCAGGTAGCCCTGTTCGGCGCTGCCGTTGACCTTTTCGCGGCCCGGCGTGCGCGCGATATCGCCGCGCCCGGGCGCCAACGTCGCGAAGATCGGATCGAGACGCTTCACGATATCGGTCTCGCCGCCAATCATCATGCAATAGCCGCGCTCGAGCCCCCACACCCCGCCGCTGGTGCCGACGTCGACAAAATGAAGGTTCCTGGATTTCAGTTCCTTCGCCCGGCGAATATCGTCAATGTAATACGAGTTGCCGCCATCGATCAGGATGTCGCCGCCATCGAGATGCGGCAGCAAGTCGGCGATCACATTGTCGACCACGCCGGTCGGCACCATCAACCAGACGACTCGAGGCTTAGTTAGCATCTTGACGAAATCGGCAATCTTTGTGGTGCCGACGGCTTTTTCCTTCACAAGCTCGGCTACGGCATTTGCTGATCCGTCGTAGACGACACATTGATGGCCGCCCTTCAACAGGCGCCGCACCATGTTTCCGCCCATCCGGCCAAGGCCGATCATTCCGAGCTGCATGCCTTAGCCCTCCACAGCCGCGCGCAAAAAGGCGGCATCGTATCGTTCGACGTAAACGCGCGAACGCATCAGTTGGCATCCCTGAGCTTGCGATATCGCCGGATCAGGGTGTTGGTTGAACTGTCGTGATCGAGCTTCGGCTCTGTTTTGCTTTCCAGTTCAGGGATAATCCGCTGCGCCAGCGCCTTGCCGAGCTCGACGCCCCACTGATCGAAGGAATCGATCTGCCAGATCGTGCCCTGGGTAAAGACAATGTGCTCGTAAAGCGCCACGAGCTTGCCCAACGCCGCCGGCGTCAACGCATCGAGCAAAAGGGTATTGGACGGACGATTTCCCTCGAATAACCGATGCGGCACAAGCCAATCGGGCGTGCCTTCGGCTTTGACCTGATCCGCGGTCTTGCCGAACGCCAGCGCTTCGGTTTGTGCAAACACGTTCGCGATCAGCATGTCGTGATGCGGCCCCAAAGGATTGAGCGTTCGGGCGAACGCAATGAAATCGCACGGAATAAGCCGCGTACCTTGATGTATGAGTTGATAGAACGAATGCTGTCCGTTGGTGCCGGGCTCGCCCCAATAGATTGGCCCGGTGTCATAGTCGACGCGCGCGCCATCGAGCGTGACGTGCTTGCCGTTGCTCTCCATAGTGAGCTGCTGGAGATATGCGGGAAATCGTTTCAGATATTGCTCGTAGGGGAGTACGGCGACAGTCTGGGCGCCAAAGAAATCGTTGTACCAGATGCCAATCAGGCCCATCAGCACCGGCAAATTGCGCTCGAACGGTGCAGTGCGGAAATGCTCGTCGATCTCATGGAAGCCGCTTAGCATCGCTCGGAAATTTTCAGGCCCGATCGCCAACATGGTCGAAAGGCCAATGGCCGAATCCAT
>DAIUEQ010000064.1:0-16226 GCA_036845025.1 Xanthobacteraceae bacterium
GCAACACGCGCGTGCCGGAGACGCTCGCCGCCGATCTCGACAGCGAGGTGCAGGCTTGCCTGATGGGCGCGCGCCGCATGGCGGAATTGTTCGCGCGCTTCGGCCGCGACACGGTCGAAGCATGCTTCCAGGCGATCCTCGATACCTGCCGCGATACTTTCCGCCACGAGTTGTTGCCGAAAATCGCCGACGGCGAATACCGCTGGGAAGATTACGTCGAGCACGACGGCGTCACCGATCCGAAGCTGCATAAGCTCGCGCTGACGCTGACCAAGAAGGGCGACCGCATCACGCTCGACTTTACCGGCACCGATCCGCAATCCGACGGACCGATCAACTGGCCGGCCGACTATGCCGGCGGCGCCTTCCTGATCAAATGGATCGCGCCGATCCTGCGCAACCTCGCCGACACGCCGGAGCGCGCCGCGGAAATTCACGTCAACGAAGGCGTCTGCGAAGTCTTCGACGTGGTGTTTCCGCCCAAGGGCACACTGATTACACCGGTATGGCCGGCTGCGACCAACGCACGCTCGTTCGTGCTGCTGCGCTGCCTCGGGCTTCTTGCCGGCGTGGTGGCACAAGCCGCCGAAGGCCGGATGCCAGCCGACCAAGAGACCATCCGTTACACCGGCTTTTACGGCACCGACAAAACCGGCAGGCCGTTCCTCTCGCGCGAAGTTTTGGGCGGCGGCTCCGGCGGCCGCTATTACGCCGACGGCAACGACGCCATCCACATCGTGCCCGACTCGCGCAACCAGCCGGCCGAATTCACCGAGACGCGCTTTCCGCTCGTGGTCGAGAAGCTCGCGCTGCGCACCGATTCCGGCGGCGCCGGCAAGCGCCGCGGCGGGCTCGGCTACGACAAGCATTACCGCGCCCTGGTCGATTGCCGCACCATCGTCACTGCCGACCGGGTGCGGCTCGGCTGCTATGGCTTGAACGGCGGCAAGGCCGGCACGCCATTCTGTGTCACCGTCGACGCGGGCGGCACAGGTCCGCGCGATCTCGGCGGCTTGGTCGACGGTGAGCCGGTGCGCGCAGGGGAGATTGTGCGCGTGGTCACCACCGGCGGCGGCGGCTGGGGCGATCCGCTCGAACGCGAACCGGAATTGGTCCAGCGCGACGTCATGGAGGGCAAAGTCTCACCCGAAGCGGCGCGCGAGGATTACGGCGTAGTTGTACTCGCTGCTGCCGATGGTGCATTCAACATCGAAGCGCCGGCGACCGCGGCGCTGCGCACGAATCTGCGAGAGCAACGCAAAGCCGCGCCAGCGATGATCGATCGCGGCGCGGGCTTCGATAAAATGCTGCGCGGCGAGGTCAAGCCCTGGGTGCGGTCGACATAGCAGTCCCTCCCCCGAGGACACTTATGCTTTTTCGAATGCGATAGTCGAAACATGATGTCATCACTGGCGGACTTGGATCAAAGCAACGTTGTCGACATCGATCTCGGCAGCGCCGAGTTCAAGGCGAACGCGCACCGCCACATGGCCGAATGGGCGCGGCGCCGCCCGTTCTATGTACTCGGCAAGGGGCCGCCGCAGGTGGTGGTCGGCCGCTACGCCGACGTCCATCGCGTGTTTTCCGATACCGAGACCTTCAGGTCCGAAATGCCGCGCGGTCCGGGCTGGGAGCAATTCAACAAGATCATGTTCGCGCAGTTCGTGACGCAGATGGACGGCGACCAGCATGCCCGGGTGCGCCGCCTGCTGATCCCGGCATTCTCGTCACGGCGGATCGAGCAGCTTCAGGACAGCATTACCCGGCTCGTCGACGGCATGCTCGACCGCATCCAGGCAAACGGCCCGGAATTCGACGGCATGCAGGACTTCGGCGCGCATCTCGTCGTCGATGCGTTGCTGGAGGCCATGGTGAACATGGATCAGCGCCGCAAGGCGATCTTCGTCGCGTTTCACGATGCCATTCCAGGCACAACCTACGTCAAGCCGGGCGAGTCGTGGTCACCGGAGTTGCGGCAAGCCTTCGATCGCACCATGGAAGAAGTCAGGAGCATTATTGAAGAACGTCGCGTAAGCCCCCGCTCCGACTTCATCAGCGATCTCGTCAACGCCCGCGATCAAGGCGACAAGCTCAGTGACAGCGAGCTGTTCGACCAGATTTTCGGGGTGTGCGGCGCTTCGTTGTCGGCAACCAGCCGTGCGGCTGGCGGCGCGCTTTACTTGCTCTACACGCACCCGGATCAGTTGCAGCAGTTGATCGCCAACCCTACGCTCATTCCCGACGCGCTCGAGGAATGTTTCCGCCTCGCCAGTAATGGCTACTTCACTTTCCCGCGCATTGCCGCTCGCGACACCGAGGTCGGCGGTACGCCGATCCTCAAGGGCATGGTGGTGCGACCGTCACCGCTCGCCCCGAACTACGATCCCGACGTGTTTCCCGACCCGACGCGCTTCGACATTCACCGCAAGCCGAAGCGGATACTCTCGTTCGGCGCGGGCCCGCATCATTGCATCGGCAACATCCTCGGCCGCACGACCATCACCATCGCCATTCGCAGCTTGCTGGCGCGGTTTCCCAAGGCCCATCTCATCGATCCGTGTTTCACGCCGGTCTATGGCGGCGCGGTCGGCGAATTACGACTGCAAAGCCTGCCGATGCGAATCCACTGAAGTCCGATTTGGCATCAAGCTGTCCACAGCGTTGTTTGTCCGCCTTTTTGGCGGGTGCGATGGGGCACGAATATCTTAAAGAGCATCGGCTCAGGCCGATTCGCCGGATTGGTCATCGCCAATCGCCCTGATTCGGCGATGCTCCCAGAGTCGTCGATATCCCCGAAGCGCAATCACAACTCCTCCTGCCGCAACTGCTTCAAGTGGAAAGATTAGATTTAACCTGCGGATAATCGTAATAATCGGCGCAAGTTGCGTTGTTGCGGAATACCGACGAAAGCTGTGCCCGTGAAAAACGCAGTTCACACCAAGATAGGATTCGTTTTTGTCTTGCTGGTCGTCCTTCTGCTGGTCGGCTTGCCGGTCGCGGTGTGGCTCGATCTGCGCAATCTCGCCGACAGCAATCTGCGGCGTCAGGCGAGCGATCTGAATTCGATAATCACCAGCGTTCGCGGCTATTACGCCAGTAACGTCGTCGGGCGCATTCTGGCGGCACCACCCGGAACTACGACCCGAGTGGTGCACAATTACGAAGACGTGCCGGGGGCGATTCCGATTCCGGCGACGCTTTCATTGGAACTCGGCAAAGTCATCAGTCAACAACAGCAAAACATTGCCTATCGTTTTGTCTCCGACCACCCATTCGCGAATCGCGCCCCACATCCGCTTGATCAATTCGAGACTGACGCTCTTCGCCGTCTGCGCGAAAATCCGAACCAGATGATTTCAATGTCATCGAATTCGTTGCTTGTTGATCAGGTACGCTGGGTGTCGCCCGTCATAATGGCTCAGGCTTGCGTGAGTTGCCACAATGGACACCCAGAAAGCCTCAAACGCGACTGGAAGGTCGGTGACGTGCGCGCGCTGCAGGAAGTCACAATCGCGCAGCCGATCATCGGCAACATTTTCGCGTTCAATTACCTTCTTACGTACTTCGCGCTGGTTGCGGTAATCGGATTTATTTTTATCGCTTTACAGCGGCGACAGGCGCGCGTCATCCAAAGCATGAACACGGAGCTCGAAACTGCGAACGAGTTCCTTGCCTCACTGTCAATGAAGATTTCCCGCTACCTCTCGCCGCAAATTTACAAGAGTATCTTCAGCGGTCAGAAGGAAGTGATCATCCAGACCGAGCGAAAGAAGCTCACTATCTTCTTCTCCGACATTCAAGGTTTCACCGCGACCACGGAGCGGCTGCAACCGGAGGAGATCACCGCACTGCTCAACGAATATTTCACTGAAATGTCGAAGATCGCGCTGAGCCATGGCGGCACCATCGACAAGTTCGTGGGCGACGCCATGCTGATCTTCTTCGGCGACCCGGAAACCAAAGGTGACGCGGAAGACGCCAAGGCCTGCTTGCGGATGGCTATCGAGATGCAGGATCGTATCGCGGGGCTGAATGCCAAATGGCGCAACGCCGGCATCGAACAGCCGTTCCGGGTGCGCATGGGCATCAACACCGGCTATTGCAACGTTGGCAATTTCGGCAGCGATGATCGGATGGATTACACAATCATCGGTGCCGAAGCCAACCTTGCGGCGCGGCTGCAATCGGTGGCACAGCCCGGACACATCGTGGTCAGCTATGAAACCTACGCGCTGGTTCGAGATATGGTTATTGCGGAAGGACTGCCGCCGATCACAATGAAAGGAATCAGCCGCGAAGTCATACCCTACGCGATTAGCGGCATTCGCGACGCCGCTGGCCAGACAGTCCAAGTATTCAGCGAGCACCAGACCGGACTGGATTTCTACCTGAACGCCAACATGATCGACGCGAGCAATACCGCCCACATTCGAAAGGTCCTGGAGGACGCGTTGAAAGCGCTGGATAAGACCCTCCCCGGCACTCAAGCAGCAGCAACTTAACGCATCCTCGTCCAAGTTGGGCTATGACCCGCCGGCTCCGGTCGGACGAATTTTTGTAACCCTCCTTCTTCATGGCGCGTTCTCGGACGTCGTCTTCCTGATCCGTCGTTTGATAGCACGCGGCCTGACGCGATCTTGGTGGATGCCGCTGGCGCCGTAATTGCCTCGAGCCGCCGATTTTTTGTGTAGGCTTAGTCCCGTCGATCAGCACCGAGGTCGAACGTCTTCACCCCTTCCAGCCGATCGGGAAGCTCGAAGACTTGCGGATTTTCCAGCGTCAGCCGGGCATCGCCGTAACCGGCTTGCCAATGCTCTTCCATGGTGCGGCGGGAAAACTCGAAATCCTTTGAATAACCCTCGTAGACTTTGGAGCGGTAAATCAGGTGCGCGATATTGAAGACCTTATCGTCCGCCGCTCCGGCGAGGATTTTAGCCTCTTCGGTCTCGTTCAATTCCGGCGGCAATTTCCCAAGCAGCTTCGCCAGCGCATTGCGCAATTTTTGCACATGCTTGTAGTGATCGGTCGCCGCGCGGGTGCGGCTCGAATAGACGATTTCCTTGTGCCGCACTTCGACGTCAATGATGTCTCTGGGCAGTGCGCCGCGTGCGCTCCACAGATCGACCTGGAAGGCGAGCGTGTCGCGCCGCGGCTGGCTATCGAGCACCCACTCCAGCGGCGTGTTGGAAACAAGCCCGCCGTCCCAATAGAAATTGCCGCCGACTTCAGTGGCGGGAAATGCCGGCGGCAGCGAACCGCTGGCCATGATGTGTTCGACGCCAATGCGCTCGGACCCCGGTTCGAAATAGGTGAAATTTCCGGAGCGGACGTCGACCGCGCCGACGCTGAATCGCATTTCGCCGCCATTGAGCCGATCGAAATCGACCAGCCGCGTCAGCGTCTCGCTGATGGGCGTGTTGTCGTAAAAGCTTGCCTTGCGCGCGTGTCCGGGAAAGAACACCGTCGCCGGGGAGCGCGGAACGAAAAAGTGCGGCGCGCCGAACATCACGATGTGCCATGCGCGAAGCTGATTGATGGCTTCGTGGGTGAAATCGTCTTCCAGGTTGAAGAATTCAGAATAAAAACCCAGCGGCGATTTCGACACCGTCTCCCAGAACTCCCGCAGACGCTCGACCCGCCGCTCGGGCGGATTGCCGGCAATGATCGCCGCGTTGAAAGAGCCGATGGAAATTCCGGCTACCCAATCGGGATGCAGGTCGGCTTCGGCGAGCGCCTGATAAACGCCGCCCTGATAGGAGCCGAGCGCGCCGCCGCCCTGCAACAACAGCACAACCTGCTCGAATGCCGTACGTTTGCCGGTGCTTGCATTCATCGGCTGTCACGGGTGCCGGAATCGCAACGGAGAAGCACGTCCGCTACGGGGGTGGGAGTTGGCCTTTGTTTGACGTGTTGACGCCGACATTTCAAGCGCTCGCCCTGCGCCATCGCCCGGCTTGACCCGAGGCTCCATTGTGCGATTGAACATGCTCCGGTTTTGCCACACCTTGTTGACAGCGGCATTTCATCAAAAGTGCGGCGGCCAAACCCGCGCATAACGAGAAAAGCGCCCTGAACAAAGCTTAAGGACCAAATCGCAATGGCCATTGAAGTCGCCAAAGTCGAATTGAAGAACGTCCAGGACGCCTCCGGCATGGAGGCGGCGATCAGGAGCGGCCAGTTCAAGGCCGATGAAGTGATCGCCGTCATCGGCAAGACCGAAGGCAATGGCGGCGTCAACGATTTCACCCGCATCCTCGCCGACCAGGCGTTCCGCGCCGTGCTGAAGAAACTCGGCGGCCGCTCCGAACAGGAGATCGCGCAAATCCCGATGGTGTGGTCGGGCGGCTGCGACGGCGTGATCACGCCGCATGCGACGGTATTCGCGCGCAACGCCAAAACCGGCCCGGCGGACAAACCCCGCCTGGTGATCGGCACCGCCATGAGCGCCGAGATCCTCCCCGAGGACATCGGCCGCCCGGCGATGGTGGAAAAAGTCGCCGAGGGCGTGCGCGCCGCCATGCGCGACGCCGGCATCGACGATCCGGCCGACGTGCATTATGTGCAGACCAAGACGCCGCTTCTCACCGTCGACTCCGTGCTCGACGCGCACAAGCGCGGCAAGGAGGTGTTCTGCGAAGTCCACGAATCCATGGGCGTGTCGAACGGCACCACCGGGCTCGGCATCGCCGTCGGCCTCCATGAGATCAAGATGCCGAAGGCGGAAGAAATCTGCCGCAACCTCGACCTTTATTCCTCTGTGGCCTCGTGCTCGTCCGGCGTGGAATTGACGCAGGCGCAAATCGTACTGCTCGGCAACAAAAAGGGCGCCGGCGGCCGCTATCGCATCGGTCATTCGGTGATGAAAGACGCGCTCGACATCGACGGCATCTACGAATCCATCCGCAATGCCGGCCTCGATCTGCCGGAGCGGCCGCGCGCCGAGGATCTCAAGGGACGGCTGATCAATTGCTTCATGAAGTGCGAGGCCGATCGCACCGGCAAGCTGCGCGGCCGCCGTCAAATCATGCTCGACGATTCCGATGTGGCCTGGCACCGCCACGCCAAGGGCGCGGTCGGCGGCGTCGCCGCCGCGGCGATCGGCGATCCGGCGGTGTTCGTCTCGGTCGATGCCATGCACCAGGGACCGCAAGGTGGCGGCCCGTGCATCGCCATTATCGACGCCGGCGAGTAGTGTCAGCGCGGCACGGGCTTTGCTTGGCGATGCCCGTCATGATGGCGGTCTTCTCAATGCCCGTTCGACGAATTTTCATCGCCGCTGCGGCTGCCGTGCTGCTGGCTGGTGCGCCGACCGGCGCTTATAGCGCAGAGAAGGTGAATGTCGGCGTCTTCCCGGTTTCGTCGTCGCTGCCCTATTTCATCGCGCTCGATCTCGGCTACTTCAAGGAGCTCGATCTGGAGCCACAGACCATCACACTGATGGGCGGCCCGGCCAATGTCGCCGCGCTGATCACCGGGCAGATCGAAGTTTCCATCGTCCTGGTCACGCTTGAAGGGCTCAATGCCAACCTGAAGAAACCTGGCGCTGCGATGTATGTCGCCATGAACGGCCAGAACGCGACGCACCGCATGGAGCAATTCGTCGTCCGCTCGGGCCTCGCCGACCAGGTCACGTCGCTTAAGGACTTCAAGGGCCGCAAATTGATGTCGGCGCCGGGACCGGCCAACCTCAACACCGCCAAGGGCATTCTCGCCAAGGTCGGCTTGCACGACGGCGATTACACCATCGATCAGCTCGACATGGGCCAGCACATCAACGCCATGAAAGCCGGCACGTTTGACGGTGGCTACACGCTTGAACCGAATGCCAGCGTCATGAACCAGCTCGGCTTCGCCAAGACCGTCGAAGCGGGCGTCATCGCCAAATACGTGCTCAACGATCCGGAAGCCGATCCCTTTGCCGCGGGCTGCGCCTTCTCGTCCGATTTTATCAACAAACGCCCCGAAATCGCCAAACGCTTTGCCCAAGCCTGGGCCAAGGCGCTGGCGCTGATTGCCAGCGATCCGCAGAGCGCGCGCAAGCATCTGCTCAAGAACACCCTGACGCCGGAAAGCGTCGTCGATACCGTCCCGATGCTCGGCTACGTCATGGTCAAAGACATGACGAAAAGGCAGATCGCCGACTTGCAGACATTCGCCGACTTCGGCCACGACATCGGCGTCGTTCCGGAAAAAGTCGACGTGAAAAAGTATTTGCAGCCGTTCTGATGGCGGTCTTGGGCAAACGCCGTGAATGATGCGCGGCCGGCCGAAGCGGCAGCGGGCGCGGCCGTGCCAGAACCGCGTCCGCACGTCACCATCCGGGGCTTGAGTAAACGCTTCGGCGCCACCGTCATCTACGACAATTTCGATCTCGATATTCCGCGCGGCGCGCTTGTTTCGGTGTTCGGACCGAATGGCTGCGGCAAGTCCACGCTGATCAACACCATTGCCGGACTCACCGCGCCTGACGCCGGACAAATTCTGTTCGACGGCCGGAAGCTTTCCGACGTCAAGTTCGGCTATGTGTTCCAGAACTATCGCGAGGCGCTGTTTCCCTGGCTTCGCGCCTTCGACAACATCGCTTATCCCTTAAAGCTGATGAACGTGCCGCTGGCGAAGCGGCGGGCGCGAACCGAAGCGCTGGTCACGCATCTCGGTATCAAGCTCGATCTCGCGCTTTATCCGTATCAAATGTCCGGTGGCCAGCAGCAGTTAGTGTCGATCCTCCGCGCATTGGTGGTCGAGCCTGAAATCCTGTTCCTCGATGAGCCGTTCTCGGCGCTCGACTATGAAATGACGCTGTTCATGCGCGCCCAGTTGCAGCGCATTTTTATGGAAACCGGCACCACCACCGTCTTGGTATCGCACGACCTCGAAGAGGCGGTGTTCCTCGCCGACCGCGTGCTGTTGCTGTCGCGGCATCCGGCGCGGGTCGCGGCCTTCGCGCCCGTGAGGGTCGCCCGGCCGCGCACCGAAGCGACGCTCTCCGACCCGATTTTCGTACAAACCAAGGCGGAGTGCCTCGAAGTGTTCCAACACGAGGTGCGCCGGGCATGAATTCCGAGCGCGCCACGGCCTTTCTGCCGATCGCCGGCGTCGTAGCCCTGCTCGCTTTGTGGTCGATCGCATCCTATTGGCAGTGGGTCGATCCCGTGCTGCTGCCCTCGCCGCTTTCGACTTTCGCCTCGCTGTGGCAAGGCATGGACGGCGGCCCACTCGGCTTTGATTTCGTCAAGACCGTGTACCGGACCGCGGCGGCGACCGCGATCGCCGCCGTCATTGCCATTCCGCTCGGCATCGTGCTCGGCTCCTCCGAACGGATTTATCGCTCGCTCGAATTCGTCATCGATTTTTTCCGCTCGACGCCTGCCTCTGCGATGTTCCCGCTATTCCTGGTGCTGTTTGGCGTCGGCGACGAGACCAAGATCGCGGTCGCCGCCTTCGGCGCCATCCTGGTCATCCTCTTCAACGTCGCTTACGGGGTCATGAACGCGCGCAAGACACGGCTTCTCGCCGCCAAGGTCATGGGCGCTTCGCGGCTGCGCGTTTTGTTCGATGTCATGCTGCTCGAGTCGCTGCCGCAGACTTTCATCGGTCTTCGCAATGGCGTGTCGCTCGCGCTCGTGATCATCGTGGTGGCGGAAATGTTCATCGGCTCGCAGGACGGTCTCGGTCACAGCGTATTCGAGGCGCAGCAATTGTTCGACATGCCGCGCATGTACGCAGCGATCTTCGCCGCGGGGGCGCTCGGCTATGGCCTCAATCTTTTGTTCCTGTTAATCGAGCGGCGCTTCGTTCATTGGTCGGGAAAGTAGCTACGCCATGGCCGACAAAAGTGTGCTGCGCATGTCGGCCCGCGAACTGGCGCGGCTCATTGCCTCGCGCCAAATAAGTCCACTCGAAGTTCTCGACGCTTATCTGGGAGCGATTGAAGCGCTCAATCCGCAAGTCAACGCCATTGTCACGCTCGCCGCCGAACAAGCGCGCGATGCCGCGCACGGCGCCGAACGCGCAGTGATGAAGGGCGAAGCGCTCGGCGTGCTGCATGGCTTGCCAATCGGCGTAAAGGACATCACGCCGACCGCCGGCATTCGCACCACCTATGCCTCACCGCTTTACAAGGATTATGTGCCGACCGAAGACGCCGAAGCGGTGCGCCGGCTCAAAGCCGCCGGCGCCATTGTGGTGGCGAAGACCAACACGCCAGAATTCGCCGCCGGCGCCAACACCAACAACGTGCTGTTCGGGCCGACGCGAAATCCCTGGAATACCGCACTGAGCGTGGCCGGTTCGTCAGGCGGTTCCGCCGCCGCTGTCGCGGCCGGCATGCTGCCGATTGCGCAGGGCACGGATTTCGGCGGCTCCGTTCGCGTTCCGGCCGCTTTCTGCGGCATTGTCGGCATCCGCGCGACGCCGGGCCTTGTGCCCAGCTCTCCACTGCATCTGCAGTGGGACTTCGGCCAAGTTCACGGTCCGTTGGCGCGCGACGCCGAAGACGCAGCGCTGTTCCTCGATGCGCTCGTCGGCTTTTCGCGCATTTCGCCAATCTCGGTGGCGCCGCCCTGGCAGAGCTCAGCCGCCGCGCTCAAGCGCGGCGGTGACATCAAGGGCCTGCGCGTCGCCTACGTCTCCGACATCGCCGGCATTGGCGTCGAGCCGGAGGTCGATGCCATCTGCCGCGGCGCGGCGGTCACGCTGCAAAAACTCGGGGCCGAGGTCGAGCAGATCGACTTCGACGTAAGCGTGGGCCGCGCCGCCTATCAGACCTGGCGCGGATTCTGGATGGTCGGCCAGCAATACCAACGGCTTTCGCAGATCGGCGAATTCGGTCCCAACTTGCGAGGCAACGTCGAAGCCGGACTGAAACTGACCGCGCTCGATTACGCCGCGGCCGAACAGGTGCGCGAAGATATTTTTCATCGCTTCCGCAAGCTGTTCGAGCGTTACGACGTGCTGCTGACGCCGGCGGCGCCGGTCAAGCCGTTTCCGGTCGAGATGAATTTTCCCGACACCATCAACGGCCGCAAGCTCGACAATTATATCGACTGGATCGCGCCAGCTTACCTGATCACGCTGGTCAGCCTGCCCGCCGCGAGCGCACCCGCCGGCTTGTCAGCCGACGGACTGCCGATCGGCATGCAGATCGTGGCGCCGCGCTTCGAAGAGCCGCTGATCTTGCGCGTCGCGCGCGAAATCCACCGGCAAAGCGGCGTCGGGGCACCGCCGCTATCGGCGGTCTCTTGACCGCGCGATGCACCATTGTGTTGACCGTTGAAATTGCTGAGTTTTTGCCATTTCAAGGGAGGGAACTTATTGGCGCCTTCGCGGTTGCAATATCCGGGATACCGGAGGCTCCAATGCGCTGCCCAACCTGCAACCAGTCAATCGACCACGATAAGGCATGGAAAGGGACCGCGGACCGCTTTTATTGCAGCGAGTTCTGCGCCGATTCCGAAAACATCGTCTCGCTGCCGCCGCCGCGCCGGTCTCTTAGAGAGCATTTCGACCGACAATATATGCAGCGGCTCGAACGGCTTGTGGCGCTACGAAAGCAACACGCCGCCTAAGCCGACGGGTACCCCGAATCTGCCAGCCTATAAAGGCTCCCCTCAACCATCGAATTCGGCAGGACTTACGGCTGGTTGATAGTTACGCTCGTCCAAGCGACGAGTGTCTGAATGAATCCCGAACCTCCTGCCCTCTGGATCAAAGACCCGCTGGCGATTCTCGCGGACGGTGCGCCGCGCGGCATCGTGGTTATTGACGGCCGCATCGTAGAGCTGGTCCCGGCCGGGCGCGCGCCGGCAACGCCGAATATAACGACATTCGACGCCGCCGCGCACGTGGTGTTGCCCGGGCTGATCAACACCCATCACCATTTTTATCAGACGCTCACGCGCGCCGTGCCCGCGGCGCTCGACCGTGAATTGTTTCCCTGGCTGCAAACGCTCTATCCGCTCTGGGCGCGGTTGACGCCGGAAGCGCTTGACCTCGCAGCGACGTTGGCGACGGCCGAGCTGTTGTTGTCGGGCGCGACGATGACGACCGATCATCACTACGTCTTTCCCAAAGGGCTCGAAGACGCCGTCGACATCGAAGTCGCCGCCGCGCGCCGTCTGGGCGTGCGCGTATTATTGACCCGAGGGTCGATGAATCTGTCACAGCGCGACGGCGGGCTGCCACCGGATTCGGTCGTGCAGGACGAGGACACGATCCTCGCCGATTGCGAGCGCGTGGTGCAGCGTCATCACCAGGGCGGCGAAGGAGCGATGGTGCAAATCGCGCTCGCCCCCTGCTCGCCTTTTTCCGTCACCACCTCGCTGATGCGCAAGACCGCCGACCTGGCGCGACGGCTCGACCTGCGCCTGCACACCCATCTTGCCGAAACCGAAGACGAGAATCGCTTCTGCCATGAGCTCTACAAGTGCCGCCCGCTCGATTACCTGGAGGAATGCGGCTGGCTGAGCGAGCGCACCTGGCTCGCGCACGGCATTCATTTCACACCGGATGAGATCGCGCGGCTTGCCCGCGCCGGCACGAGCGTCGCGCACTGCCCGTGCAGCAACCAGACGCTCGCCTCCGGCGCCTGCCCGGTCTGCGCCATGGAAGAGCAAGGCGTCCGCGTCGGTCTTGGCGTCGACGGCTCGGCCTCGAACGACGCTTCCAATCTGATGCAGGAAGTCCGGGCTGCGTTCCTGCTACAGCGGAGCCGGTACGGCGTCGGCAAGGTGAGCCACCTCGACGCGCTGCGTTGGGCGACCAAAGGCTCGGCGGCCTGCGCCGGCCGCAGCGACATCGGCGAAATCGCGGTCGGCAGAATGGCCGACCTCGCCTTGTTCAAGCTCGACGAATTGCGCTTTTCCGGCAGTGGCGATCCGCTGGCGGCGCTCGTTCTCTGCGGCGCCCATCGCGCCGACCGCGTCATGGTCGGCGGGCGCTGGATCGTCGAGAACGGTCAAATCCCCGGGCTCGATCTCGCCGACCTGATCCGGCGTCATTCCTCGGCGGCAAAGACGCTACAAGGCGCGGTCTGATTGTTCACTGCGCCTTATTGGCGTTGGCGTCGGATTTGCCGGCGAGCTGATAGACGTCGAGACTTTGCTGCTTGCCTTTAACGCGGTGCGCGCCGCGTTCGACAAAGCGAAAGCCGGGCGCCGCGGCAACAACATCGCTGCTGACCAGCACAATCGCCTCGGCGTCCGGATCGACCTCCTTGCCGAGACTTTCCAGCCGCTGCGTCGCGTTCACCGCGTCGCCGACGATGGTGTAATTGATCCGGTTTGGGGCGCCGATATCGCCGACCACTACTGGACCCATATGGATGCCGATGCGGATGTGGACCGGCGCGAGGCCGGCCGCGGCGCGCTCCTTGTTGTCGGCGGCGAGCACCGCTTGAATGGCAATCGCGGCCCGGCAGGCCGCCGCGGCGGGATTGTCCATGTGAGCTGGCGCGCCCCAAAAGGCCATCACCGCATCGCCAATGAATTTGTCGATGGTGCCGCCTTCATGCTCGACGCAAGCCGCAATCAGCGTCAAGTGATGATTGATGAAAGCTGCGACTTCGATGGCCGTCATCTTTTCGCAGATCGCGGTGAAGCTGACGATATCGGTGAACATGATGGCGACGGCGCGTTCCGTGGTGCCGGCGCCGAAGCGACCCTCCTTGATCAGCCGCATGACCAGGCTGCGCGGAACATATCGGCCGAACGCTTTGAGCACCTCGAGCATGGCGTTGAATGAAGTCGCAAGACTCTCGATCTCGCGAAACATGCTATGGCTGAGCGGCGCCACCTGGTCGAAATCAAGCTGGCCGATGGCGGTTGCGCCTTTGGCCGCGCGGCGTATCGGCCGCGAGATCGCGGTCGCCATGACTGCTCCAGCAACCAGGGCAACGGCGAGCATCGCCATCGCCAGCAATGTCGCCGAGTAGAGAAGCTTGATCGGCGCATCGACCGTGCGCGCGAGAACGTAAGTTCCCACCGTGATCGGCAATTCCTTGTAGTCGGAGATTTCACGGGCAAATACGAAATAGGATTCGCCGTGGCCGGTGGATCGCCGGGCCAGAACACCGGGCGGCAGTCGAAGCCGGAACTCGTGGATCGTCGGCAAATGGCCAAGATCGGCAATGACCGGATCGCCGAGCGTTCGCAGCGGCGGGAAAGTATCGGTTTCTGATGGATCGGGATTTGCCGCCGCCATCAACGGATGGGCGAGCACGCGGTCGTCGTCGTACACCATAAATGCTGTTGTGCGCGGCGGAGCGCTAAGTTCCTTCGCAAATCTGGAAAGCTCTTGAGTCGAAATCCCGATTATCACGAAACCCAGATAATTCTCGCCGCTCCAAATCGGTACGCAATAATTCAAGAACGTTTCGCCGCGCGCTTTGCGGTAGACCGGCGGTCCCCAATACGGCTCCTTGCGGCCGCGAACGAAGTTTGCGAATCGGCCCAACTGGCTGTCGTCGCGAATGCTGATGCGATCCACCTGAGCGCCCGCCCCCGAGGGCAGACGAACCACCCGCAACACGTTTCCGTCGGCATCGCCCACCACCAGCGCATCGACCTGGGGCGCGGCGGCGAATGAACCGCCGACAAAATTCTCGAACGCCGGATCGGCCAGCTTGTAGCGGCCGCCGCTGACGGCGGCGGCGATGAAATCTCCCTGATGGACCGCCGCATCGAGGTGCCGCCGCACGGCAGCTTCCTCGGCGGACAACACTCGCATGACCAGCGCGGTGGCAAAATCCTGCACGACGTCGCGGTCGACGATCCAATGCACCACCATCACCGCACCGACGGCCAGTAAGACCAGGAGGCCGATACCGGCGGTGAGGGTCGGCATTAATGCGAAGCGCAAGTTGCTGCGAGGTTTTTCCACCGCCATTGGCTGTCTCAATCCGGGCCGCTTTGGTCATCCGCGGCGAAGCAAAGTCATGCTCTTTGCTCGAATCCTTGCACCGAAATGTTTGCGTCTCATTTAAAAAATCGCCGAAATGTCCGCCCGGACTTGACGTATTTGGCACGGGCCGTGCTATGCGCCGTGGGATCGAAGCCTCCCCAGCGGAGAAGATGACCCGAATGCAGACCTATATCGTCGATATTGCCGGCGAGCCGGTGACGCTGCCGATCGTGCCGATCAACGACAAGCTCGCGATTTCGCTGCTTATGGTGATCGACATGGGCGTGCGGTTTGGCGAGCGCATCGGCAAGGCGCTGGCGCAAAAACTCGGGCCGCTCAAGCCCGACATCGTTGTCGGTGCCGCCACGCTCGGCATTCCGGTCGTCATCGAAGTTTCGCGCGCGCTGGGACTCGACCAGTATGTGATTGCGCAGAAGTCGCCAAAAATCCATTTGGGCGACGCCCTGGTCGAGGAGCTGCAATCAGTCACATCCTCCGGCAAGCAACGGCTGATGCTCGACCGCCGCGCCGTGCCGCTATTGGCGAAACGGCGCGTCGCGGTCGTCGATGACGTGGTCGCAACCGGCTCGAGCCTTGCCGCGACATTTGCGCTAGCGCGCGCGGCGGGCGCCGAGATCGTCGGCGCCGGCGTGATTTTGACCGAAGGCCACGAATGGAACAAGACGCTCGGCGCCGACGCGCGTCTTGTCCAGGGGCTCGGCCACATCCCACAATTTGCCCTGGCGGACGGCAAGGCGACGCCGATGCCGGAAACGCTATAGATCGACTCGGCGCGAGCCTCCCGATAACTTGGCTCGCAGTCTTCCTGCCCGCGCCAGCCTTAAGGGGGTCAGTCATGAGCAATTTGCGCGATTTCATTGCCGGTATGCCGAAATGCGAGCTGCACGTGCATCTCGAAGGCACGCTCGAGCCGGAAATGAAGTTCGAGCTGGCGAAAAGAAACGGCATGACGCTGCCTTACAAGGATGTCGCGGAGCTGCGTGCAGCCTACGATTTCCACGACCTGCCCTCGTTTTTAAAAATCTATTACGAGGGCATGAGGGTCTTGGTGCACGAGCCGGACTTTTACGACCTGACGTTCGCCTACCTCGCCAAAGCGCATGCGCATAACGTGCGCTATGTGGAAATGTTCTTCGACCCGCAGCCGCATACCGGGCGCGGCGTGCCGTTCGACGTCATCATTCGCGGCATTCGCCGGGCGCAGATGGACGCCGAACGCATTCTCGGCATCAAAAGTCAGCTGATCATGTGTTTCCTGCGCGACTGGAGCGCAGAGTTCGCCATGACAACGCTGGTGCAGGCGCTGC
>DAIUEQ010000065.1:0-16173 GCA_036845025.1 Xanthobacteraceae bacterium
ACCTATAAGCCGCCATTCACCCGTGACAATCACGATGCACTCGGACCGGATGACTATGTCATGGTGCACTACGAGGGTGACAAGATCGTACCGGTGAATTGAGCGACCGGGGCGGCGATCCCGCCCCTTCATTCCCATGCTGATGACGTCCGCGATCATTGCCGGCTTCGGGCTCGGCAGCATGTACGGGCTGTTGGCCCTCGGCTTTCACGTCACACACGCGGTGTCGCGAACCGTCAACTTCGCCCAAGGCTCGACCATGATGCTGGGCGCGGTGTTGTGTTTCTCGATTTGGGTGACGTTCAAGTGGCCTTTGCCGGTCGCGGTTATTGCGGCGCTCGCCGCTTGCGCGCTTTGGGGGCTGATCGTCGAGCGGTTCGCGGTTCGCCCATTCGTTGCGCGCGGCTCGAATTCCTGGCTGATCGCGACCGTCGCGCTCGGCATCATCCTCGACAATGTCGTCCTCTTCAGCTTCGGCAAGGATCCGCGCGGCATGCCGCCCGGTATTTTGACCACCGGCAGGTTCGCTATCGCCGGCGTGCGCGTTCAATACCTGCAAGCGCTGATCCCCGTTGTCGGGCTTGCACTCGCCGCCGGGCTGCAGCTGCTGTTCGCGACATCGCGTCACGGCAAAGCGCTGCTCGCGGTAGTGCAGAACAAGGACGCCGCGCAGTTGATGGGCATCCGCGTCGAACGCGTGATTGAAGTCGCGTTCGCGTTGTCCGGATTGCTCGCCGGCGTTGCCGGGATTTTGGTCGCGCCGCTGTTCACGATCTCCTCGACCATGGGCACGCTGTTCGGCATCAAGGCGTTTGCGGTGGCCATTCTCGGCGGCATCGAAAGCGCCTGGGGCGTCGTGCTGGCCGGGCTTATTTACGGCGTAGCCGAGGCGACGATCACCGCGCTGTTGGGCTCGACCTACACCCAGATCGTGACTTTCGCGCTGGTGATCGTGGCGCTCGCGGTCCGCCCCAACGGCTTGTTCGGCCGCGCCCAATTGAGGAAGGTATGAGCTGGCGGCAAGCGGCTGCGGCCGCGCTTGTGGTTGCCGCGGCGTGCGCTCTCATCCTGCGCGGCAACAATTATCAAGTCTTCGTTCTCGCGACCGTCGGCCTGACCGCAATCGTCGGCATTGGACTGAACGTTCTGGTCGGGCTTAACGGTCAGATCTCGCTCGGCCACGTCGCGTTCTACGCTATCGGCGCTTATGCGGTCGGCATTCTGACCACGGCTTACGGCTGGCCGGTCTGGCCGGCGCTGGTGATCAGCGCCATTGCCTCCGCGTTGGCGGGCGCTCTGCTCGCCATCCCCGCCCTGCGCGTGCGCGGACCGTATTTGGCAATGGTGACGATTGCATTCGGCTTTGTCGTCGAGCAAGGCGCCGCTGAATGGCAAGACTTGACCGGCGGCTGGAACGGACTGTCCGGGATTCCCGGACCGGCGTTTTTTGGCGGCGAAATGGGCGAGCGGGGAATAGCCTTTTTGACCATGGCGCTGGTCGCGCTGGCGATTGCCGGTTACGTGCGGCTGAGCAACAGCCCTTGGGGCGAGGCGATGCGGGCGGTGCGCGATTCGGAAACTGCCGGTGTCTCGATCGGACTTAACCCGACGCTCGTCCGCACCGCGGCTTTCGCGATTTCGGCGACGGTCGCCGGCGTCGCCGGCGGCGTCTATGCCTCGCTCAGCAATTTCATCAGTCCGGAATCTTTTCCGTTCTTCGATTCGATCTTGTTTCTCCTGGTTGTGATGTTGGGCGGCGCCGACAGCGTTTTTGGCCCGTTGATCGGCGCCTTTGTCGTGGTTTTGTTGCCGGAAGCGCTGGCGACGCTCGGTCAATACCGGCCGCTTTTTGTCGGCGTCTTGTTGCTTGCCGTGCTGCGGCTCGCGCCAAACGGACTCGTCGGGCTCGCCGCTCGCTTCTCGCGCAAGGCGATCGATGAAACACCGCCGCGCCAGTGCATGGACGTCCATCGCTTTCTTGCTTCGGGCGCGCGCGGTGTCGCGATTTCAGTGCAAAATCTCGCCGTCAGCTTCGGCGGGGTGCGCGCCGTGCGTGATCTTAGTTTCGATGCGCAAGCCGGCGCGATCACGAGCATCATCGGGCCGAACGGTGCCGGCAAAAGTACCGTGCTCAACGCCATCTGCGGCTTTTACAAACCTGACTCCGGTATCGTGAAATTCGGCGCCCAGGTGATCTCGGATCTGTCCGCGCATCGCGTGCCGCGCGCCGGCATCGCCCGCACCTACCAGACCAGCCAACTGTTCGCGACCATGCCGGTCATCGATAATGTCTTGGCGGCGTTACCGCGCGGAAAACTCGGCGCACGCTCCTTTTTCGTCTCCAGGCGTCGAGTCGAGGACGTGGATATCGCGCAAAGCTTGCTAGCGTTTGTCGGCTACACCGGCTCGCTCGAACAGCCGGCCGGAGGATTAGCGCACGTCGACCGGCGGTTGGTTGAAATCGCGCGGGCGCTGGCGCTGCGCCCGAGCGCGCTGGCGCTCGATGAGCCGGCCGCCGGATTGAACGCGCAAGAGAGCGCGGCGATCGGTGAGCTGTTACGCAAGCTTGGCGCCGCCGGCTTGGCCGTCATTTTGGTCGAGCACGACATGGACCTGGTTATGGGCGTCTCCGACCACGTCGCCGTGCTCGACGCCGGCGTCAAAATTGCCGAGGGCGTGCCGGCGCTGGTTGCGACAAATCCCAAGGTCCTCGAGGCTTATCTTGGCACCGGCGAACACATCGAACGCCGGCGGCAGCAAGTGCCAGCGGCGGATGCGGCCCCGTTACTGACGGCGCGAACGCTCTCGGCGGGCTACGGTGGCGCGACGATTGTGCGCGGCGCTAATCTGAGCATCGCCAAAGGTGAACTTGTCGCCGTCCTTGGCGCCAACGGCGCCGGCAAGACAACAATGATGCGCGCCTTGTCCGGCTTGATCCGGCCGATCGGCGGCGAAGTGGAGTTTCTCAACGAACGGATTGAACGACTGAGCGGCGATCGTATCGCCCGTGCCGGTTTGATTCTCGTGCCCGAGGGCCGGCAGGTTTTTCCCGAGCTCTCGGTAATGGATAATTTGCGGCTCGGTGCGTATGCGCGACGAGCCTCCGACGAGAGAAGCATGATCGAAGCATTGCTCGAGCGCTTCCCGGCGCTGAAACAGCGCCGAACCCAGCGCGCCGGACTGCTGTCGGGCGGCGAGCAGCAGATGCTGGCGATCGGCCGTGGTCTGATGGCGCAGCCCGAAGTGCTGATGCTCGACGAGCCCTCGCTGGGCTTGGCGCCAAAGCTCCTCGAAAGCTTGTACGGCTTGCTGGCGGAGTTGCGCGACGAGGGGCGGACTGTCCTTCTGGTCGATCAAGCGGCATCGTTGGCGCTGTCCGTCGCCGATCGCGCCTATGTGCTGCAATCCGGAAAGATTACGCACTCCGGCACGGCGGACGAAATCGCCCAGGATCCGGCGCTGATTCGCGCTTATCTCGGAGCGCATGGTGACGGATCGGCTTTGCTGCACGAGCCGGGCAAATAGTCGGCGGTATCGCCAAAGGCGCGCCTGGTTACGCCACACGGCGCCAGCGCAGCCACCAGATCAGCGTAACAATGACGGTGATGACCAGCCAGATTCCGAGCAAGGTCGTGCCGGCTGGTACCGTGAAGAAGGCCAAGTAGCCGAAGAAAACCGCAATCGACATCGCATCGCTCAGATCGGCGCCCATGAATAAGCACGGCGCACTCGCGGCAATCGGCATGTTGCAGCCGAGCGCGCCCGCGACGGCGCCGCCCAGCAGCAACAAAACCAATGGGCCGATGCTGAACAAGATAATCAGCGCGAGCGGCAAGCCGAGCCAGACGAACGGATAGCGCGGTCTCGCGGTCATAAGGCGCGCGGGCCTTACGGTTTCCGGCTCGGCGCGACGAACGGATTGGTATCGACGCCAGATCGGCTGTTCTTGTCGAAACAGGCTTCCAGACGCCCGAGGGCCGCCGTGCTGCCGTCGAGCGGCACCCGCAGCGTCGCGCCTTCGCCTTTGACTTCGAGCACGTCGGCCATTCGCAATCCTTCGTTGAGGGCGCGATCTGCCAAGGTAATCGTTACGGTTTTTGGTTCGGCCAGGGCTTTGGCCTCGAACGTCCGGGGTCCGGTTACCAGGCGAACGGTATAGGCCTTGCCGGGGTCGAGCTTCCATTTTGGCGAGCTAAGAAGCAACAGCAAACCGTCCTGAGACCGGACAAACGTAACATCAAGCTCCGACACCGCGCGGTTCATTGAACAACTATCGAACCTGTCGCCTTTATAGGCGGCGGCAATGGTCCATGGTCCGACCGTGACGGTCTGCTCTTCGGCGTGTGTCATGGCCGATGCGGCGACGGTGGCGGCGACCGAAAGCGCAAGCGGTCCTCGCATTGGCTCCTCCTTGAGAATACGAGGTGTGATCTGCCGGGGAAGGTCCGCTTCAAGCGTGCTGGTTACCGGACGGGGGCGCGCCAGCGCAATATCGCCCGCGGCGCCGACTTCGGCTACTTCCGCCTTGGTGCGCGCAGCCGCGGCCTTCTTTGCCGCAAGCGCGGCCGCTTCCGCGGGGTCGAGCACGTCCCACTGACACATTTTGTAATTGTTGTGTCGTTCCATCAGGTCGATGTGAACGTGAGATTCATGGTAGGCATCGGCACCATTGCCCAGCACAGTGTCAAAGCGCGCGCACGCGCTCTCGCGCAATTTCTCGCGTAGCGGCTTTGCCGTGCTCGCACTGGTCAACTCCACGACGGCGCCGCCGGTCACACCGAATGCGCGCACGTCCAATGCGTTGGCGCGGCCGTGCTCGCTAACCGGCGCGCCGGCAATGCCGTTACGCGGCCGGCAATCGAACGAAGCGAGGGTCTCGATGTTACGCAGGGCGGTGCCGGAGGCTGAGATCGCCGGCGCGACATCGTCGAGGATCCATCGCGCGACTGCTTCCGCCATGGGGCAGCGCAGCGTTGCCGGTGGCGAGACCGTGGCGCGGTTTTTGTCGGGCAACAGGATGGCGTCGACGATGACGACGTCGCTTGCGGTGCATTCACCGGGGCCGGTGATCGGCTGGGCAGGCTTAAAACTGGCAAGTTCGCGAAGGCGAACCTGACACGGTGAGGGCGCCGTGTCGGACTTCTGCGCGGAAGATTGCTCGTTGGGAGCATTATCCGGCCGCTCGCGCCGCAGTGGGGGATCAGCCGCCGCCACGGCGCCGCTTGCGAGCAGAACACCGCTGAGGCAAAGCAAGCTTGCCGAAAGATTCCTGCAGACGTTCATTCGGCGACTGCACATGAGGCGCGACACCCCGAGCCTTCGCGAGTGCGGGCAATGCCGACGTTCAAACGGCTAAGCCGCTCAAAAAGTTCCGCACCGGCCGGCGGCCGCCTCAGCGTCGGTAATGACCGATCGTCGATTGTGGGAAAGCTTACTTTTTCTGCTTCAGGCTCATCATGAACGCCTTTTCCTCGGGCTGCAGATAGACCAATTCGGTCAGCGCGCCGATGACGTTCGAAGTGTCGAAATAGGCGAACCGTGTTTCGTTATGCCGGCCGCCCTGCACCAGGCGATAGCCCGCGGTTTCCATTTCCTTCACGCCGTCCGCATAGTTTGGAATTTCGATGCCGTAGTGATGTATTCCGCCCTGCGGATTGTGCTCGAGGAATTTCGAATAAGTACTGACGCCTTCGATCGGTTGGATCAGCTCAAATTGCATCTCGCCCGCCCAGCCAAAGGCGAGGTGTAGGCGTAGCGGCGCCGGCTTGCCGAGATAGGTCTCGTCTTGCAGTTCCGGCTTCTCAATAAACAGAAATTCGGGGACGCCGATCTTGTCCTTGAAAAACGCCATGCCCTTGTGAATGTCGGGTACGACGATGCCGACCTGATATGCGCCTTGGGCCAAAGTACCGGGCATTGTTGCCTCCATTTTCCATTTACGTTGAATGATGGGATTGCGGGGTGGTTACCACGCCGTGGTGCCGCCATCGACGGCGATGTCGGCGCCGGTGACGAATAAGCTCTCATCGGAGGCGAGATAGACGGCGGCGGGTGCCACGTCTTCCGGCTGGCCGACCCGGCCGACCATCAGCTTTTCCATCATCGGATTGATGAAGTTCGGGTCCTTGAGCAATTCGCGCGTTGCGCCGGTTTCGATCAGGCCCGGTGAGATGGTGTTGGCACGGATCTTGTGCTTGCCGCCTTCCATCGCCAGTTGCCGGGTCATGGCGAGAACGCCGCCCTTGGCGGCGGTATGGGCGATTCCCGGCAGCGCTTTGTAGGCGACCTTCGCCGAAGTCGAGGCGACGTTGATGATCGAGCCGCCGCCGCGCGCGACCAGATGCGGCCAGACCGTCTTGCAGAAGCGGAACACGATCAAAAGTTCTTCTTCGATGGTGCGGGCAAATTCTTCGTAGGTGAATTTGTCCATCCAGCCGAAATACGCCGTCGCGGCGTTATTGTAGACCACATCGATGCCGCCATAGCTCTTCAGCGCAAGGTCGACGAGCGCGTCGCAGCGCTCCTGCTTGGTCAAATCGGCCGGTTGCAACGAGACCATTTGGCCGCCGGCTTTCTGTACGTCGCGAAGCGTCGCCTGTGCGTTGTCGGCATTAATGTCGGAGCCGACAACTTTGGCGCCTTCTTTGCAGAATAGCAGCGCCGCGGCGCGGCCCATGCCGCTCCCGGTACCGGTGATGATGCAAACTTTGTCTTTCAAACGTCCCGTCATGGTTGTCCTCACCTCCTGCAAATGTTACGCGCGCCGGTCGCGACATTAGCAAAACCGCCGAACCGAGCGTAAGATGCCGTTATCCGATATGCGGAGAAGAAAATGGACGACCGGCCAGCGACGATCGATAGGGAAGTGCAGACCATCGACAGTGAACCGCAATTGCGCGGGCTTTACCAGGAGCCGATGGAGCTGGCGCTGCTCAAGCAGCTCGACCGGCTTGACGAGCACTGCCGCAACTTCCTCGCGCACTCGCCGTTTGCGGTGATCGCCTCGACGCGCCCAGGGCGCGGCACCGACGTCAGCCCTCGCGGCGACGCGCCTGGCTTTGCCCGCGTGCTCGACCCCAACACGATCGCGATTCCGGACCGGCCGGGCAACAACCGGCTCGACACCATGTCGAACATCGTGGCCGATGCCGAAGTGGGTTTGCTGTTCTTCATTCCCGGTATTGACGAGACGCTGCGCATCAACGGCACTGCGCGGCTGAGCCGCGATCCCGAGCTTCTTGCCGCCGGTGCGGTCAACGGCCGTGAGCCGCGCATGATCGTTCTGGTGAGTGTGCGCGAAGCATTCCTTCATTGCGGCAAGGCGTTGAAGCGGTCGCGCCTTTGGCACGACGATTATCGGATCGAGAAGAAGAACTTCCCGTCGCTTGGCCGCATGATTGTCGAGCAGACGAAGCCGAAAGCGATCACCGTCGAGCAGGCCGACGCCGTCGTCGAAGAGGGATACGTTAACGGCCTTTACTAGGATGTCCGCCTATCAGCGGGCGAACAGCAAAAATCCGGGTTGGTCGCCGACGACGGTGATATGCCCTTTGCAAGGCGTGACGTCTTCCAGCAGGACCAAGTCACCGGGATGCAATACCCGCGTTTCGCCATCGGTCACCGTGATCGAGAATACACCTCGGAGCACCGTGATTTGCTGAACCGCGGGAGTAGGGTGGGTGAGATGGGACTGCAAGTCGCCAGCACCCCAACGCGCCGCAAAGCCGCCTATGAACGCCTTTGAAGCGGGCTTGTTGCCTCCGATCGCGACGGGCGCCGCAGGAGGTGCAAAATTTTCTTTGGCGAGTTCGGCTGTCACCTGTGTGAAGTGCGACTGATTGTCCGGCGTGCAATACAGCCGCGTGTAGGTGAATTGCGAAGCATCATCTTCCGCTCTTGCGGTTGAGCCCGTGACGCCCGCACCGAGCGCCGCGACTGCCGACATCATCAGTGCGCCGACTGTCATCCTTCTTCCAGCCGCCATTATCTTTCCCTCAAGCTAAATGAAAGTCAGCCCGTCAACGCTGGCCTTGCGAAGCAATGCTCCGCGCCGCGAGCGCGGCCGTCGGTTATGCCTCACCGCAATATAGCAGGCGTCGGCACAACCGAACTTTAAGAGGGAAAGTAAAAGGCGGCGGATATCTCGATTGGATTGACCCAGACGTCAGCCTTCCATTTCCGCTTCGCTCTGAAGTGAGGTCACCCGTCCGGTCTCGCCGGTCTTCCGAAATTTATTTTTTACGGAAGCGATCGAGCCGCACGACTTCACCGCCGCCTTCGGTAGCGCGTTCCGCGGCCGGGGTGGGGGGCGCGAGCGGGGTGACCGGAGTGGGCGATGGCAACTCGCCGGGCCTGGCGTTCGCCGCCTCCGGCACGGCTGCGGGTGACGCGGCGGTTTCGCTGGACTTGGTAACGGCTTCGTTGCCGTCAACGTCGACGAGCTCGAACTGGAAACCGAACTGCACCGACGGATCGAAGAATGCCGTGATGGCATCGAATGGAATGACAATGCGTTCGGGAACGCCGCCGAACGATAATCCCACTTCGAAGCGCTCGTCGGTGACTGTTAAGTCCCAGAACTGATATTGCAGGACAATGGTCATTTCCTGCGGATAGCGTTCGCTCATGCGCTCGGACAGCTCTACGCCCGGCGCCGTAGTCGAGAATGTGATCTTGAAATGGTGCTCGCCGGGCAGGCCTTTTTTGGCGACGTCCGCCAAAACGGTGCGCACCACGCCGCGCAGCGCTTCTTGGGCGAGTAGATCGTAGCGGATGTGATCGGTGGCCATGACAGGAATCAGTTATCGGACGTCAGTAATCAGATAGGACAGACGTTCGTCATGGTCCAGACCACGCTGGTCTGATTACCGATGACTGATGACCGATTTCTGTGAAAGTGGAGGCTTCTGTTGCCAGGTGCCTCCGAACCCCGCCTGACGGAGCTTAACCCGTCAGGACTTTAAGTCGGTCTTTCGGACTGCTTACGCAGCCAGAGCAACCGGAGCATAGTTGTCGTTTGCAACTATGAAACGGCCCGATAACGGCGGAACCATACCGAGCAAAAGCACGCCCTTTACGCCCTCGTCGATCCTATTTCGACCCCGTGGTGGAGTCGCCGGGTACCGCCCCCGGGTCCGAAAGGTTTATTACGACGGCCATTTATCGCCATATCTGGCTTGCGCCAGCACCTTGAATATAGGCGCAAAAAGTTGACGAAAAAAGAGGGTGCTTTCAAGCGCTTACGGCTCGCCTGCACGGCACGGACATGTGGGCATCGAATGACGGGCGCGTCAGGCGACAAGTTGTGATCCGGGTCACTTCTTTGACCGCCCACTGCTGGTATGGAAAATCACGTGGCGTGGGAGTGCCAAAGGAGCCAACGATGATTACCGCGCAAGAGCTAACGGTGCTGAAGCTTTTCAGTGCGGCAGTGTTACTCGCGGCGGTATTGCTTGCCTTTGGCCCAGGCCGGTCCGCGGCAGCAGAGCCGCTCGGGCCGTTCTTAGGCCTCGGCCATTTCACGTCTGCGCATAGGTAGGTTAGCGCGCCGTTGCGGTCTTAAACCCGGTCTCAAGATTGGGAAGGAACGCGGCCAAGAGGCCGATCGCCGGCAAGAAGGCGCAGACGCGATACACAAACTCGATACTGGTCCAATCGGCGACCTCGCCGAGCACCGCCGCGCCGATGCCGCCGAGGCCGAACGCTATTCCGAAGAACAATCCGGACACCATGCCGACGCGCCCGGGCATCAACTCCTGGCCGTAGACGACGATGGCGGAAAACGCCGACGACAGCACCAATCCGATGACGACGCTGAGCGCGACCGTCGCTGTTAGCCCGACGTAGGGCAGCGCCAGCGAGAACGGCAACACGCCGAGGATCGAACCCCAGATCACGGTCTTGCGGCCGACGCGATCGCCGATCGGCCCGCCAATAAAGGTGCCGACCGCCGAGGCCGCGAGGAAAACGAACAGATAAATTTGCGCCGTCTCGATCGGAAGGTGGAAGGCGTGCATCAAATAGAAGATGTAGTAGGTGGTGATGCTGGTCAGATAAAAGAATTTGGAAAACATCAGCGCGACCAAAATCGCCATGGCGCTGCGCACTTGTCCGGCCGGCAGAGCATTGACGGGCGCGGCGCTGACTTTCGGCTGCGGACGCGCGTGACCGTTTTTCTCGTACCAGCGTCCTAGCGCCGCCAGGATCACGATGCCGCCGAGCGAGAGCAGCGCGACCCAGGTGAGGCTTTCCTGCCCGCGCGGCAAAATGAGAAACGCCGCCAACAACGGACCCGCCGAGCTGCCGACATTGCCGCCGACCTGAAATAGTGATTGCGCCAGGCCGTGCGCGCCTCCCGACACCGCGCGGGCAAAGCGTGACGATTCTGGATGGAAGATCGCCGAGCCTAATCCCAGCAACGCGCCGGCGCCGAGAAGCGTCGGGAAATTCGGCGCGAAGGCAAAGGCGAGCATGCCGAGCAGAGTGCAGCACATGCCGAAGGCGAGTGAATAAGGCCGCGGCCGCCGGTCGGTGTAGTGGCCGACAATCGGCTGCAGCAGCGATGCGGTGCCCTGCCATACCAGGCCGAGCAGACCGATCTGCCCGAAGCTCAATCCGAAGCCGCTCTTAAGCATTGGATAAATCGCCGGCACCACCGACTGCGCCAAATCGTTGAGGAAATGGCAGAAGCTGATGGCGCCAAGCAGAGTAAACAATGTCGTGCCGGCGTTGGGCCGGTCAATGACGACCTGAGTCACGGGAAAGGCCTTCGTTAGTCGCTCGCAATCTATTGCGACGGACGGCGGCCCGCCACGCGGTTTGGCGCATTGGAGCTATATCCAACCGGCGGGCCGCGGTTGAATAAGGCGCGGCGAGTTTCCGTCTCGAAACCCCCGCTTGCCGTTATTGCAAGCTTAACGCAACGAAGCGCGTTTCGCCGTCAGCGTTGGAGACGAGCAGTACCGCGACCTTCTTGCCGTCGGTCTTGAGCGCCTCAATGCGGCTCTGCAAGTCGGCCGGGTTACCGACGGCCTCGTACTGGACCTCGACGATGACATCGCCGGGCGACAAGCGCTTGTCGGGCGCCGCGGTGCCGACGCTCGGGTCAACCCCGGTGACGATGACGCCTTTGACGTTGTCGCGCACTTTGAACTTCTTGCGCAGATCGTCCGACAGGCTCGAGAGTTCGAGGCCCAAGGTTTTCTGCACCACGGATTTTTGTTCCGGGGCGTCCTTTTTTGCGTCGGCTGCTGCCGCTGCCGCCGCCTTCTCGCCGTCTTCGAGTCGGCCGAGCTTGACGGTATGGGTTTCTTCCTTGCCTTTGCGAATGACGACGACCGGGACTTCCTTGCCAACGGGAGTGTCGGCAACGATGCGCGGGAGGTCGTGCATTTCCTTGATGTCGCGGCCGTCGAATTTCACGATCACGTCGCCGGGCTCAATGCCGCCGGGCTTGGCCGGGCCGCGTTCGTCGATGCCGGCGACCAGCGCTCCGCGCGTCGGCTTGATGGAAAGGCTCTCGGCAATGTCGTCGGTCACCTGCTGGATGCGCACACCCAGCCAGCCGCGCCGCGTCTCGCCGAAATCGCGCAGCTGATTGACGACGGCGACCGCGGAATTGGACGGCACGGCGAAGCCAATGCCGATCGAACCGCCGGACGGCGAAATGATCGCGGTGTTCACGCCGATGACGTCGCCGTTGAGATTGAACAGCGGGCCGCCGGAATTGCCGCGATTAATGGCGGCATCGGTCTGGATGTAGTTGTCGTACGGTCCCGAATTGATGTCGCGATTGCGCGCGGAGACGATGCCCGCGGTAACGGTGCCGCCGAGACTGAACGGATTGCCGATGGCGACCACCCATTCGCCAAGGCGCAGCTTGTCGCTGTCACCGAATTTAACCGCCTTGAGCGGCTTGTCGGGCTTCACGCGCAGCAGCGCGAGGTCGCTCTTGGTATCCTTGCCTACGAGCTGTGCCGTCAGCTTGGTGCCGTCGTTGAGGATGACGTTGATCTCGTCGGCGTCGGCAATGACGTGATTGTTGGTGACGACGAGACCTGATGGGTCGATGATGAAGCCGGAACCGAGCGAAGTGATCCGGTGCGGCATCTGACCTTGGTCACCGGGGCCGCCTGGTCCACCTGGTCCCCCTTGGCCGCCGCCCTGGCCGCCGCGGCGGTTCTTGAAGAACTCTTCGAAAAACTCCTCCATCGGCGAGCCGGGCGGCAGGTCAGGCATGTTGCCGAGCCGAGCCTCGACTTTTTGCGACGTGGAGATGTTCACGACCGCGTCAATGACCTGTTCCGCCACATCGGCGATATTGTCCGGGCCGCGCGCCGCCGCGCTCCAGGCGGGCAACGCCAGCGCCGCTACCGCGAGCGCGGCGATCAAAGCCCCGCGCTGAAGAAAACGGGACACCGGGTCGATCAAAGGCGGGGAAGGCATGGCGGGATCTTCGCTCCTGAAGGCGCAAATGCGGCGCAAGTTATCGAAAGGTGGCCTCGTCCGCTTGCCGGCGCAAGGTCGCCGAAGCTGTGCGTGCCGCTATTAGCTGACGGATTGGGGCGGAAAAGCGACTCGAAACCACCGCAGCGTCCCCATGGGGCCGGTTCTCGCCGGCCTTATTGCCGGACCACCCAGACGATCGCTACGCCGACAATAGCGGCTGCCAATCCGGCGATGCGCAGCCGGCCGTCGGGAATATCGAGGGCCGCCGCTATGGCGCGTTTGGCGCTTACAGGAAAGGCAGCAAAGACGATGCCCTCAATCGCGAAAATCAGGCCGATCGCTGCCACAAGGTCCGACATGACAGGCGATTCCTCGCCTTGTTATTTGCGGCCTGGCTGGGCGGGCGAGGGCGCGGCCGGTGCACCCGGGCTGGCTTGAGCCTCCGGCGGCAGCTGGCCCGACGGGTCGGAAAAGAAACGGAAGAAATCCGAATCCGGCTTGAGCACCAAGTGGGTATCGCCGCGCTGCATGCTCTTATCGTAGGCCTGCATGGTGCGGTAGAACGCGAAGAAATCCGGATCGCGGGTGTAGGCGTCGGCGAAAATACGATTGCGCTCGCTGTCGCCCTGACCGCGAATTTGTTCGGCGTGGGAGAGAGCTTCGGCCAACAGCACGGTCACGTCGCGGTCGGCCTTGGCGCGAATTTCCTGACTCTTCTGACTGCCTTGGGCGCGGAACTCGGCCGCCTCGCGCTGCCGTTCGGTTTGCATGCGTTGGTAAACCGCCTGGCTGTTCTTGGGCGGCAGGTCGGCGCGGCGAATGCGCACGTCGACAATCTCAATGCCAAACGGCTTGGCGTCGCGATCGATCTGATCGCGCATCTTCGCCATCAGCTCGTCGCGTTTGTCGCGGACCACATCGATGAGGGTAGCGGCCCCCAGCACGCGCCGTAGCGCCGAGTTGAGCAGGATCGATAGCTGCCCATCAGCACCGGACGCGCCGACTGTCTGGTAATATTTAAGCGCATCGGTAATGCGATAGCGGACGAAGGCGTCGACCACGAGGCGCTCGCCGACAAGTTCTGCACGAGAGGAATTGTCCTGGCTCGACAACGTTATTTCTTGCGCGGTCGATTCGACATTGAGAATGCGCTTGTCGATATAGATGACGCTATCAACGAAAGGCACTTTCACGTTGAGGCCGGGTTCGGTGATGACCCACACCGGTTTTCCCAGCCGCACCACCAGCGCCTGTTGCGTCTGGTTCACGGTGAAAAACGTGCTGTAGCTGACGATGACGGCGATGATCAGAATGACGGCGAGCGCGCCGCCGGCGAGGCCCAATCTCATTGGTTGCCTCCCGCCGCTTGGCCGCCTGACGACGAAGCGCCGCCTGCCGCGGGAGAGCCGGGCCGCTGCTGGCGCGGCGGATTAAATTCGTTCAGCGGCAAGTACGGCACGACGCCGGGTCCGCCCTGCGGACCGGTGTCGATGATGGTCTTGTTGTTGCTGCCGAGAACGCGTTCCATAGTTTCCAGATACATGCGCTCGCGGGTCACGGCGGGAGCTTTTTTGTATTGATCGTAAATCTGCAGGAAGCGCGACGTTTCACCCTTGGCTTCGGCGACGGTCTGCTCGCGATAGGCTTCGCCATCCTGGGTGGTTTTCGCGGCGCGGCCGCGTGCCTCCGGCACAACGCGGTTGGCGTAGGTCTGCGCCTCGTTCTGTGCGCGTTCGGAATCGGAGCGTGCCGCCTGGACGTCGAGGAACGAATCTATGACCTCGGACGGCGGGTTTACTCTCTGCAACTGCACGTTCTGAATCAGAATACCGGCACCATAGGCATCGAGCGTCTTTTGCATCAGGTCTTGGACCGCGCTCTCGACGTCTTTCTCGTTCTTTGGTCCGCTTGACGGCTGCTGGATACTCGAGCCGCCGGTGAGCAGCCGCTGGACATTCGAGCGACCGATCACCTGGCGCATGGCGCTCTCGGCCACGGCCTTCACGGTGCCTTCCGGATTTTGCACGTTGAACAGATAGTCGCCGACCTGGTTCGGCTTGACGCGCCATAAGACGGAAAAGTCCACGTCGACGATGTTCTCATCGCCGGTGAGCATCAGGCTTTCCTCGGGGAGTTCGCGTACCGAAGTACCGCGGCGAACGTCCTCGACCGAACGGATGCCGATGTCGGTCTTGTTGACGCGCAACGCCGGCGGCGTCAGCGCGGTTTCGATCGGGTAGGGCAGGTGGTAGTTCAGGCCCGGCTGCACCTCGCGCGTGAATTTGCCGAAGCGCAACACCACGCCGAGTTCGTCGGGTTCGACGCGGAAAAACCCGGAAAAGCCCCAGAGCACCACGACGACCAGCACGATCAGGGCGATGCCGCGGCCGCCGAGATTGCCCGGCATCACCGAGCGCAGGCGGTCCTGGCTGCGGCGCAGGATCTCTTCCAGATCGGGCGGCCGTGAACCGCCGCCCGGCTGCTGCGGCCCCGAGCCCCAGGGTCCTTTGGGGCCCGATCCCCAGGGCCCGCCGCCCGATTGGTTGCTCCACGGCATAAATTCTCTCCTCGCGGCCAACGGGCCGGATGGCAGCGGGGTTATAGGGGAGGCTAACGCCCCTTACAACGCGCAGTTATGCCGCGCTCAAGGGCACTTGCGCGACTTAATTAATGCGTTCGTAGTTCACGAACGCGAAAGCGGCCTCGTCTTCCGCCGCCGGCGCGTGCGCCTCGCAGGCGGTTTCGCGCCAAACTTTGGGATCGATCGACGGAAAGCGGGCATCGCCATCGACGTTTTTATGGATCTTGGTGATGGCAAGCCGCGCGGCGAGTGGCATCGCCTGCGCATAAATCTCCGCGCCGCCGGCGACGACGATGGTGTGGGCGCCGCGGCGCAACGCGTCGCCCCGCGCCGTCGCGAGCGCGGCGTCGAGGCTGGGAGCGACGACAATGCCGGCAGCGGCAAAGTTGCGGTCGCGGCTCACTACAATGGTGGTGCGTCCGGGCAGCGGCTTGCCGATCGAGAGATAAGTCTTACGCCCGATGATGACCGGCTTGTCGAGCGTCAATGCGCGAAAGTGCTTGAGGTCGGATCGCACGCGCCACGGCAAAGCATTGCCGCGACCGATCACGCCGTTTTCGGCAATGGCGGCGACGAGGACGATCTCCATCACACCGCCACGGCGGCCTTGATGTGCGGATGCGGCTGATAGCCTTCGAGCGAAAAATCCTCGTAGTGGAACGAGAACAAATCTTTCACCGCGGGATTTAGGCGCATGGTCGGCAGCGGGCGCGGACTGCGCGAGAGCTGAAGCCGCGCTTGTTCGAGATGATTGAGATAAAGGTGCGCGTCGCCGAAGGTGTGGATGAACACGCCGGGCTTGAGCCCGCTCACCTGCGCGACCATGAGCGTCAACAGCGCATAGGACGCGATGTTGAACGGCACGCCGAGAAACACGTCCGCCGAGCGCTGATAAAGCTGGCACGACAGCGCGCCGTCGGCGACGTTGAATTGGAATAGACAGTGGCACGGCGACAGCGCCATGCGGTCGTTTTCGCCCGGATTCCAGGCGGTCACGATCAACCGGCGCGAGTTGGGGTTGCGCCGGATTTCGGCAAGCACGTCGGCGATCTGATCGATGCTGCGGCCATCCGGCGCCGGCCATGAGCGCCATTGCCGGCCGTAGACCGGGCCGAGATCACCGTTCTCGTCGGCCCATTCGTCCC
>DAIUEQ010000066.1:0-16042 GCA_036845025.1 Xanthobacteraceae bacterium
GCGCCATCAAGCGCTTCGTCGAGCTGCAGGATCGCTACGACTGCATCTATTGCGTGGTCGATCTGCACGCCATCACCGTGTGGCAGGATCCGGCCGAATTGCCCAAAGCGATCCGCGAGGTGACCGCCGCCTTCATTGCTTCCGGCATCGACCCAAAGAAGCACATCGTGTTCAATCAAAGCCAGGTAGCCGAACACGCCGAGCTCGCCTGGGTATTCAACTGCGTCGCGCGGCTCGGCTGGCTCAACCGGATGACGCAATTCAAGGAGAAGGCGGGCAAGGACCGGGAGAACGCCTCGGTCGGCCTCTACGCCTACCCGACGCTGATGGCGGCCGACATTCTGGTTTACCGGGCCACCCACGTGCCGGTCGGCGAGGACCAGAAACAGCACCTCGAATTGGCGCGCGACATCGCGCAGAAATTCAACAACGACTTCGGCGAGTCGATCCGCGCTCACGGTTTAGGCGATGCGTTTTTTCCGCTGCCTGAGCCGGTGATCACCGGCGAGGCGACACGCGTCATGTCGCTGCGCGACGGTTCAAAGAAAATGTCGAAGTCGGACGCTTCCGATCAATCGCGCATTAACCTCACCGACGATGCCGATGCGATCGCACTCAAGATCAAGCGTGCCAAGACCGATCCGGAGCCGCTGCCGAGCGAGGAGAAGGGGCTGGCGGCGCGGCCGGAAGCCGACAATCTCGTCGGCATTTATGCGGCGCTGGCAGGGACAACGCGCGCCGGCGTTCTCAAAGAATTCGGCGGCGCGCAATTCTCGACCTTCAAAGGCTCGCTCACCGAACTCGCCGTGACAAAACTGAGCCCGATCGCCGGCGAGATGCAACGCCTGCTGCGCGATCCCGCGGCAATCGACGCAATCCTCGCCGACGGTTCGGCACGGGCACGCAACATCGCCGGCGAAACGATGAAATCCGTCAAGGATATTGTCGGCTTCGTGCACTCATGATCGGACCGCGCACGTGATTGCGCGTGGAACCTGTCTCTGCTGCGCCGAGCAAGCTGCCGCGATCTGGCCACTTGTTGCCGGGTCCGTCGCCGTGGCACCATGACGCCTCGTGGCGTGTGTTGCACAGAATCGGACCGCTAGATGCCGCGTCAACGCCGCAGCTACGAAACCGGGCATAAGCCGAAGCTTCTGGTCGTCATCGACAACACCGATGAATGCGATCGCGCGGTGTATTTTGCCAGCCGACGCGCCGCACGAATCGGCGGCAATGTGGTGATGCTGCGCGTGGTGGAAACCCTTGACCAAGGCCAGCAATGGCTCGGCGTCGCCGATATCATGCGGGCGGAAGCCCACGAGGAGGCGAGCGCCGAGCTCACCAAATTTGCCGCGCGCGCCGAAAGCATAGCTGGCATCGCTCCCGAACAGGCGCTGCGCGAAGGCGAAAAAGCCGAGGAAATCTTAAAACTGATCGACGAGGACGAAGACATTTTCATTCTCGTCCTAGGCGCCTGCACCAGCGCCGAAGGGCCCGGGCCGCTGGTCACCACCATCGGCCGCACCGCAGGCGATTATCCGATTCCGGTCGCCATCGTGCCCGGTCACCTCTCGGACCAGGAGATTGACGCTCTTTCTTGAGGCCTCAAGCGCTGTCCGCCTGGTCCATTGGCCGACTGCGGCGTTGGCCGATCCTGAGGCGCGCGCCCATCAAAGCCGCCTTGAACTTTCAAGCAAATTCGCCATGTAGTAGAGTGAATTAGAAGATAGGATACGGCCGCGTGATTACTGGCCGACGGAGAACAGAATGTTCATCCAGACCGAAGCGACGCCGAACCCCGCGACCATGAAATTTCTGCCCGAGCGGACGGTGCTTGAAACCGGAACTTTGGACATCCGCAATCGCGATGACGCAGCGCAATCACCGCTCGCGCAGCGGCTCTTCGACGTTTCCGGCGTCAGCGGCGTTTTCTTTGGCTCCGATTTCATCGCCGTGACCAAAGACGTCGGCGAGTGGCCTCAGCTGAAACCCATGATCCTCGGCGCCATCATGGAGCACTACATGTCCGGTGCGCCGCTTCTTAGCGTCTCCGCCGGAACAGACGACAGCGGCGACGAATTTTTCGATTCGGCCGATGCGGAAACCGTCGCTACCATCAAAGAGCTGATCGACACCCGGGTGCGGCCGGCAGTCGCCAATGACGGCGGCGACATCACCTTCCGCGGCTTCAAGGACGGTATCGTTTATCTCAACATGAAGGGCGCCTGCGCGGGCTGTCCTTCTTCCACGGCGACGCTACGGCACGGTATCCAGAACTTGCTGCGCCATTTTATCCCAGACGTTGTCGAAGTGCGGCCGGTGTGAGCCGCTTCTTCGCCGCCTAGTCGCTCGTGCGCGTACTCGCGATCGACACCGCTTTGGCGGCCTGCTCCGTGGCAGTCTTCGACAGCGATGCGAACCGCGTTTTGGCGAGCCAGAGCCTGCCAATGACGCGCGGCCACGCCGAAGCGCTGATGCCGCTGGTGGAGCGAGTGATGGCGGACGCCGTTACCGCCTTCAGCGGCATTGACCGGGTCGCCGTGACCACCGGACCCGGAAGTTTCACCGGATTGCGGGTCGGCGTTGCGGCGGCGCGCGGTATAGCGCTTGCCGCGGAGAAACCGGCGGTCGGCATCACGACACTGTTGGCCTACGCGGCACCGCATCAAGCCGAAGGGCGCTTTCCCATCATTGCGGCGATCGATGCGCGGCATGACCACGTCTATTTTCAGGTCTTTGCTCCGGGCGGCCGTGCGCTGGGCGAACCACGACTGGCGCCATTGCGCGAAGCGGCCGAGGCGGCGGCCGCAGCGCCTGCGCGACTTGTCGGCTCCGCCGCCCAAACCATCGCTGCGGCATTGTCGGAGGGCAGTGCCGCTCCCGTCTCCGTCGAGCCGCGCGCCGCGCCAGACATTGCATGGGTTGCCCGCGTCGGCGCGCTTTCGGCCGACGGCGCTTCGCCGCCGGTGCCGCAATATCTGCGCGCACCTGACGCGCAGCCTCAATATGCCGCTCAGCTTCCGCGCCGATGATGGGTTTCATGAATCGTCTACTCACGCGCTCCGCTCCGGTGGTCGCCGAAGCGCGGCCGGCCGATGCCGCCGTGTTTGCGGCCTTGCACGCGCAATCGTTCCGGCGCGGCTGGAGCGAACAAGAATTTCAGCGGCTTCTTGCCGATCGCAACGTCGTTGCGCATCGCGCGACCCTTGGCCGGACCTGCGCCGGATTCATTCTGTCTTCGCTGGTCGCGGGCGAAGCGGAAATCTTGTCGGTCGCAATTTCACCGGCCTACCGCGGACGCGGCTATGCGCGGCCTTTGCTGGATACGCATCTTCGGTGGTTGGCCGGCGTGGGCGCCCGCGCCGTGTTTCTCGAAGTGGGTGAAACAAATGCCCCCGCTCGCCGTCTTTATCGCCGCGCGGGATTCCGCGAGGTCGGCCGCCGTCAAGGCTATTATGACAGCGGCGTGACCGCACTCGTGCTGCGCCGCGACCTTGGCTGACGCACCGGCGCAAAAGCGATATATAGAGAACGAGAAAGGTTTAGATCCGTCGGAATGAGAGGTTCACGCAAGCTCTACGTAAAATCCTTCGGCTGCCAGATGAACGTCTACGATTCACAACGTATGGCGGACACCCTGGCGCCGCTGGGCTATGCCGAGACCACCACGGCCGACGAGGCCGATCTCATCATCCTCAACACTTGCCACATCCGGGAAAAAGCGGCGGAGAAAGTCTACTCTGAACTCGGACGGATGCGCCGTCTCAAAGAGGACGCAGCCGCTGGCGGCCGCAAAGTTCTCATCGGGGTCGCCGGCTGCGTTGCCCAAGCGGAAGGCGAGGAGATGATCCGCCGTGCGCCGGCGATCAACCTCGTGGTCGGCCCGCAAAGCTATCATCGCTTGCCCGATCTCATCGCGCGCGCCGAGCGCGACGGCCACGCCGTCGATACCGAGTTTCCGCCGGACGAAAAGTTCGATCACCTCGCCGCGCCGAGCGCCATTGTGACGCGCGCCCGCGGCGTCACGGCGTTCGTCACGGTGCAGGAGGGCTGCGACAAGTTCTGCACATTCTGCGTCGTGCCGTTCACCCGTGGAGCGGAAGTGTCGCGGCCGGTCGGCAAAATCGTCGCCGAGGTCGAGCGGCTGACGGCCGCCGGCGTGCGCGAAGTCACGCTGATCGGACAAAACGTCAATGCCTATCATGGCGTCGGCCCCGATGGCCGATCCTCGTCGCTAGCGCAACTTCTCGAACGCCTTGCGCAGCTTTCAGGCCTCGAGCGGCTGCGTTACACCACCAGCCATCCCGGCGACATGGATGATGCTTTGATCGCGGCGCATCGCGACCTGCCGCAACTGATGCCGCAACTGCACCTGCCGGTGCAGTCGGGCTCGGATAAGATTCTCGCCGCCATGCATCGCCGGCACACGCGCGCGGATTATGTCGGCATCGTTGCGAAGCTGCTGCGGGCCCAGCCCGCCATGGCTTTGACCTCCGATTTCATCGTCGGTTTTCCCGGCGAGACCGAGGACGATTTCACCGCGACGCTCAGTCTGGTAGACGAGATCGGCTATTCGGGCGCCTTTTCGTTCAAATACTCGCCGCGGCCGGGCACGCGCGGCGCCGAAATGGCTGAGCAACTGGACGAGGCGACAAAGTCGGAGCGTCTGTACCGTCTGCAAGATGCAATCGATCGCAGCCAGGCAAAATTCAATCGCCGCTGCATTGGCCAAACCCTCTCCGTCCTGTTCGAACGGCGAGGACGTCACAGTGGTCAGATTGTCGGACGCTCGCCCTATTTGCAGCCGGTGCAAACTGATGCGCCGGCTTCACTGATCGGCGAGATCGCGCGGGTCACAATCACTGACGTCAGCAGCAATAGTTTGTTCGGAACGCTGATGCGGGAGCCGGCCACAGATCCTGTTATGGCCGACGCGGGAGTCTGAATGCGCACACCGGAAATCGAAGAGTCATTAATCGCGGCGCCGGACCATGCGCAGATCGCCATGACCTTCGATGACAACCGCCTCGCTTCCGTATTGTTCGGGCAATATGGGCAGAACCTCGCTTTGATTGAACGGCGGCTTGGTGTCGTTGCTACGTCGCGCGGCAATCACATTACCCTGGAGGGCCCACGCCAGCCGGCCGAGCAAGCCCGCCGGGTGCTCGAGGCGCTCTACGAGCGGCTCAAGAGCGGCGATGAAATCGTACAGGGCGATGTCGATGGCGCCATACGGCTGGCGCTGGCGCAGGGCTCATTGTTCGACTTCGATCCCGCCACGGCGCGGGAGAATTTCGAAGAGATCAATCTGCGCAAGCGCCGGGTGCGCGCCCGCACACCGGGGCAAGATGCCTATTTGCGTGCGCTTAAGCGCCATGCGTTGGTTTTTGCCACCGGCCCGGCCGGAACCGGGAAAACCTGGCTCGCCGTCGCCCAGGCCGTCCAGTTGTTCGAGCGTAAAGAGGTCGACCGCATTGTGCTTTCACGCCCGGCGGTCGAAGCGGGCGAGCGGCTCGGCTTTCTGCCGGGCGACATGCGCGAGAAGGTCGATCCTTATTTGCGGCCGATCTACGACGCGCTCTATGACCTGATGGATTCCCGCATCGTCGAACGCGCGCTGCAAAGCACTGAAATCGAGATCGCACCGCTCGCCTTCATGCGCGGCCGCACGCTGTCCAACGCGGCCGTCATTCTCGACGAGGCGCAGAACACCACCGCAATGCAGATGAAAATGTTGCTGACCCGGCTCGGCGAGAACAGCCGCATGGTCGTGACCGGAGACCCCAGTCAGGTCGATTTGCCGCCTGGTCAGACTTCAGGCCTAGCCGAAGCGGTAAAGCTCTTGGAAGGCGTCGAAGGGATTGCCCATGTCAACTTCACGGCCGCCGACGTTATCCGCCACGAACTCGTCGCGCGCATTGTCGAGGCCTACGACAACGCGGCGGCAAAACGCGGGCGGCCTTAAGCGTACACGCTTGAAGAAGCCATTGGCGCGGCGCACGTTGCCGGCATTGAAAATCGAAGTGATCGTCAAATCCAAACGCTGGAAAAGCAATAAAGACGCTGGATTAGTCATGCGGAGGGCCATTGCCACGGCGGCGGCAACGCTCTCAACACCGGCCGCGGAGCTTGCTATCGTACTGACCGATAACGCGGCAATGCGTTTGCTCAACCGGGTATGGCGCGGCGTTGATGCGGCTACGAATGTGTTGTCATTCCCGACTAGATCCATCGGGGGCGAGGCTGCACTCATCGGCGATATTGTGCTCGCTCATGAAACTGTCGCCGCGGAAGCGCGCCAGGAAGGCAAACCGTTTGCGCACCATTTGGCGCACCTCGCCGTGCATGGCTTCCTGCATTTGTTGGGTTACGATCACCAACGCGAAAAAGACGCCACCGCAATGGAACGCCTCGAGCGCGAGATTCTGCGCCGGCTTGCCATCCCCGATCCCTATCGGCGCGGCCGCAATGCCTGAGCACACACCATGAGTCAGTCGCCAACGCGCGGTGAGCAGAACGAGTCCGAGCGCCGGGGCCTTCCCATGGTGGTGCCGCAGCCGGGCGAGCCGCATGAGGGTTGGCTGTCGCGCGTCATGCGCATTCTCTTTGGCTGGAAAGCCGCGGCGACGCGCGCCGATCTTGAACTCGTGCTCACCGCCGAACGGGCCGAATCCGGTTTCTCGCCGACCGAAGCGGCCATGCTTAAGAATATTCTCGGCCTGCGCGAGACTCGCATCGAAAGCGTCATGGTACAGCGCGCCGATATCGTGGCGGTGCAACAAGACATCACCATCGGCGAATTGGTGATGGTATTTGCTGGCGCCGGTCATTCGCGGCTGGTGGTCTATAACGACACGCTCGACGATCCGACCGGCATGGTGCACATCCGCGATCTTCTCGCCTTCATGGCCGCGCGCGCCAAAATCGAGCCGAACGGCGAGCCAGCACCACTTCCAGCTCCTGATCTTGATCTTGCGAAAATCGATCTTTCGATGCCGCTGGTCGCAACCAAGATCGTGCGCGAACTTCTTTATGCGCCGCCATCCATGCCCGCCCTCGATCTTCTCGCCAAGATGCAGGCGACGCGGATTCACCTTGCTCTCATCATCGACGAATACGGCGGCAGCGACGGGCTGGTGTCGATCGAAGACTTGGTCGAGCTCATTGTCGGCGACATTGCCGACGAACACGACGAGGCGGAAACGGCTGCAGTCACGCCGCAAAGTGACGGCTCGTTTCTGGCCATCGGCCGCGCCAGTCTCGACGACGTGCGGGCCGTGATCGGCGAGGAATTCGACGTCGGCGATGCGGCGCAGGAGGTCGACACGCTGGGCGGCTATTTGGTGATGCGCGCCGGGCACGTTCCGGTGCGCGGCGAATTGGTACCTGGGCCGCCGCCGTTCGAAACCGAAGTCCTCGACGCCGATCCTCGCCGGGTCAAACGCGTCAAAATCTACCGCAGCAAAAATAATCGCGCCGGCAAGGCGCGCGAGGCGGCGGCACCGCCGCGTCCGGCAACGGCACGCATCGCGCCCCCCGCCGACGACGGCAACCGGGCAAATACAAACTCCCAGCGGCAGCCGTGACGCCTGCGGCGCTGATTGACGCAATCATTTTATCTTCGGGATGGCGGCGCTGGCTCATCGCTTTCGCCGCCGGCGCGGTTTCGGCACTGGCTATGGCGCCGTTTTTCGCGTGGCCGGTTCTGTTCCTGACCTTTACGGTTCTGGTCTGGCTGATCGACAGCGTCCGCGTTCGTCCGGCCGCGGGAATGATTGGTGCCGCGGTCATCGGCTGGTGGTTTGGCTTCGGCTATTTTCTCGCCGGGCTCTATTGGGTCGGCTACGCATTTCTGGTCGATGCCCCGACTTTCGGCTGGCTGCTGCCGATCGCGGTTGTCGGACTGCCAGCAGGGCTCGCGCTGTTTACGGCTTTCGGCGTCGCGATCGCCCGATTGCTGTGGACCCGAGGCGCCGCGCGAATTCTCGCCCTAGCCGTGGCGCTCACCGCCGCCGAATGGCTGCGCGGCCATGTACTGACGGGCTTTCCGTGGAATGCCTACGGCTATGCGCTGACCGCGCCGCTGGCACTGGCGCAAAGCGCCTCACTGATCGGCATCTGGGGTCTGACCTTCGTTGCGGTCGCGATATTTGCAAGCCCCGCCACATTTGCCGACGATCGCAGCGAAACGCGTTGGCGCTGGCTTCCGTTCACGCTGGCGCTTGTGGTCCTCGTCGCACTAACGGGATTCGGCGCCGTGCGGCTTGCGCTTACCCCGACACGGATGGTCGACGGCGTGCATTTGCGCATCATGCAGCCCAACCTTCCGCAGGATGTCCGGTTCAATTATGCGGCGAAACAGGAAATCATCGACCGTTACATTGCCTTGTCGGATCGCATCACCAGCGCTCAGTCACATGGCGTGCATGATGCAACGCATCTGATCTGGCCGGAATCGGCATTTCCGTTTTTTCTAGCGCGCGAGCCCGACGCGCTTGCCGAGATCGCGCAGCTTTTGCACGACGGCACTGTTTTGATCACCGGCGCGGTGCGGCTCGCCGAACCAGTCAACCCCGCCGATCCCGCGGCCTATAATTCGATTTACGTCATCGATCCCGACGGCTCGCTCGCCTCTTTGTACGACAAAGTTCATCTGGTCCCGTTCGGCGAATATCTGCCGTTCCAGAACTTCCTCGAGAGCTTGGGGCTGCAACAACTGACCAAACAACGCGGCGGTTTTCTCGCTGGCGACCGGCGCCGGCTCATTGCCGTCCCCGGCGCGCCGATGGCGCTTCCGCTGATCTGCTATGAAGTCATTTTTCCGGGCGAGCTTTTGCCCAAGGGTCCGCGGCCGGGTTGGATCGTCAACGTGACCAACGATGGCTGGTTCGGAATTTCAACGGGACCGTATCAGCACTTCCATCAGGCGCGGGTGCAGGCGATCGAAGAAGGCTTGCCGTTGGTGCGCGCGGCCAATACCGGCATTTCCGCCGTCATCGATCCGCTTGGGAGAATAGTTAACTCGCTCGCGCTCGGCAGCGAAGGAGTGATTGACGCGCCGCTGCCGAAGCCGATCGAGCCACCGATCTACGCCCATGTTGGCGACGTGCCCGTAGCGATCATGCTCTTTGTCGCGCTTTTTTTGGTTTTTTATCGCCGCTCGCGGGGCTTTCTAAAAATATAGATTTGCCGCACAGCGAAAGTTCATTCTGAGAAAAGATAAAGGTCACTCTCAGACAAGTTGATGCTGCGGACAGATACCCGGCATTGTGGTAACGACCGTTAGATGAACAAGGTTTTGTTGCAACTATTTCGCGCGGGCGTAGATGAAATTCTCGCCCATTATTTGCAATGCTGATAAGGCGCTATTCGTCAAACGTTTGATATTTAAAATAATTGCGCTAAATGTGGCGGATAGCATTTCGATGGGGCGACAGGAGACTATTTTCAGATGATGGCCAAAAAGGCACCCAATCCGATCGACAAGCACGTCGGTAGTCGTGTGCGCATGCGCCGAATGATGCTTTCGATGAGTCAGGAGAAGCTCGGCAACAGCCTTGGTCTTACTTTTCAGCAAGTGCAAAAATACGAGAAAGGCACCAACCGGATTGGTGCCAGCCGCCTGCAACAAATTTCGCAGATCCTTCAGGTCCCAGTCGCTTTCTTCTTTGAAGGCGCACCGAATGTCGGCGGTTCGCGGGGCGAGGGCTTAGGCGAAGCACCATCGCCGGCCTATGTTTCCGATTTCCTCGCCACCTCAGACGGCTTGGCGCTGACCAAAGCGTTCATGCGCCTCACCGACTCGAAGCTGCGCCGCCGCATTGTTGATCTCGTCGAGCAGATCGCGGCCGACAAGCGCTAAACCGGTTCTTCTGTGCCGGTTTGCCCCTCGTTCCGCCCACGTTTCGCCCACATCTTGACCGCGCGAAGGTACGCTGCAACAACCTAGTTGGGACAGCATCCAGCCGCGATCAAACAAACGCGCAAGAGACGAGGGGAGTGCCACGCAGTGCAACGTTCCAACTATCTGTTCACCAGCGAATCGGTATCGGAAGGACATCCGGACAAAGTTTGCGACCAGATTTCGGACGCCATCCTGGACGCCTTTCTCGAGAATGATCTCAAGCTTGGCATTGCCGACGAGAGCAAGGTGAACACCCGGCTCGGCTGCGAGACTTTGTGCACTACCAACAAAATCGTCATTGCCGGCGAAGGCCGAGGCCAGGCGCCGCTGTTCCATAAACACGGCGACAAGGCCGTAGTGAACCGCGAGCTGATCGCCGAGACGGCCCGGCAGGTCGTCAAGGATATTGGCTACGACCAGGACGGATTTTCTTATTACGGCGCCGACGTCGAGGTTCTTCTGCACGGCCAGTCGCCGGATATCGCCATGGGCGTCGACGCCAAAACCAAGAAAAGCGGCGAGGAGGAAGGCGCGGGCGATCAAGGCATGATGTTCGGCTATGCCTGTAACGAGAGCGAGGTCTATGAGAAGGGCTCGTTCATGCCGGCGCCGATCTACTTCGCTCACAAGATTCTTAAGGTGCTCTCTGAAAAACGCCGCTCCGGCGCGTTGTTTGATTTGCAGCCTGACGCCAAGAGCCAAGTGACCGTCAAATACGTCGACGGCCACCCGGTCGGCGCCACCAAAGTCGTGGTGTCGACGCAGCACAACGCGCAGAGCCGCAACGGCAAGAAATACACACCTGGGATGGTCAAGGAGATGATCGCGGACGCGGTGGAATCGGCGCTGCCGGAAGGCTGGATGCCGAAGAAATCCAGCGACTTCCTGGTCAACCCGACGGGTAACTTCGTCGTCGGCGGCCCCGATGGCGATTGCGGTCTCACCGGCCGTAAGATCATTGTCGATACTTACGGCGGTTACGCGCCCCACGGCGGCGGCGCTTTTTCCGGCAAGGACCCGACCAAAGTGGACCGCTCGGCCGCTTATGCCGCGCGATACCTGGCCAAAAACGTGGTTGCTGCTGGTCTGGCCGAGAGTTGCACCATCCAAATCGCCTACGCGATTGGGGTGGCGGACCCAATGTCGGTCTATGTCGACACCCACGGTACCGGCAAGGTCGACGAGGCAAAGCTGCAAAAGCTTCTTCCCGAACTCTTTCCCTTGCGTCCGACCAGCATTCGTCGGGCACTTAAGCTGAACCGCCCGATCTATCGGCGGACAGCGGCCTACGGCCATTTCGGCCGCGCGCCCGAGAAGGATGGCGGTTTCTCTTGGGAGCGCACCGACCTTGCCGATGCGCTCAAGCGCAGCTTTCGTTAAGCCCAGCCGAACTAGGCGGCGGCAAACTTAACCCCGCGACCTCCGCGCCCTGGCTTATGATCGAGGGCGTCATTACCTGCAGGCGATAAGCGCAGCGCCGGCGTCGAGCCGGCCTGCTGATCCCGCATGAAGGAGGTCGTCGCAACATGAAAGCGATTTTGGCCAGCGCACTGTTGGTACCTGCGCTCGCGCTTACATCAATTCCGGCAGACGCCAAGGGCTGCATCAAGGGCGCCATTGTTGGCGGCGTCGCCGGACATTACGCGCATCATCATGGTTTGATTGGCGCGGCGGCCGGTTGCCTCGTTGGCCGCCACATGGCGAAAAAGCACCAGCAAGAGCTGCGTGAACAACAACAGCATCAGCAAGACCAGCACGACCAAGAGCAACACGACGGCGGACAGAATCCGACGACGGACCAATCACACTAAAGGCAGTCCGCACGGTTAACTCAGACGCGGCGGCGATGAACACGAACCTTCATCCGGCGCGCACGTTCTTCGGCCGCCGCAAGGGCCACAAGCTCCGCAACCGGCAAGCAGAGCTGCTGACAAGTTTGCTGCCACGCTTGGCGCTCGATATCGCTCGACCGGTCCCAAGGGAGCTGGCTGAGCTTTTCCCCTCGCCGGTTTCCGAAGTTCAGCTCGAGATCGGCTTCGGCGGCGGCGAGAATCTAGTCGCTCAAGCGGCGGCGCGGCCGGCACACGGTTTCATTGGCGTCGAGCCGTTCGTCAACGGCATGGCCAAAGCGTTGGCCGCCATCGAAGACACCGATCTGGAAAATATCCGCCTGCATTTCGACGAGGCCGACGGGTTAATGAAATGGCTTCCCGATGGCTCGCTCGCCCGTATCGAGCTCGTTCATCCCGACCCTTGGCCAAAACGCCGCCACTGGAAGCGCCGCTTTGTTCAGGACGCGACCGTCGCGCAATTCGCTCGCCTGTTGCGGTCCGGCGGCGAAGTCCGCTTTGTCACCGATATCTCCGATTACGCGGCATGGACGCTGCAGCGGTTTCTGCGCTCGCCAGATTTCGAATGGACGGCGCAATGCGCTGACGACTGGCGGCGGCCGTGGCCGGAGTTCAGCGGCACGCGATATCACGCCAAGGCCGCGCGGCAAGAGCGCGCGCCGTGTTTTTTGATCTTTCGACGGCGTTAGATCGAGAAGCGCCGCCCCCTTGCAACCGCCCAGGAAACCGCTATATTTCGCGCATCCATTACGGATAGCTCCTAATGGATACCTCATAGCGTTCGGTTGATCTGAACGGTTTTGAGAGTGGGCCCTCCGGGACCCGCTCTTTTTTATTACCTGAGCGCCGGGAATTCCGCGCCGGGTTAAGAGTGCACAACGAATCGTAGCGGACCGGATGGACGAGAGTCTGACAGGCTTTGCTGATGAGCCACGGCTTATTGCCGAGCCAGGCCGAGCAGCTCGCATCGCTGTTCTCGCCGAGCCGGTACTTGCCGATCTGGGTTACCGGCTGGTGCGCGTGCGCATTTCCGGTTCGGCCGGTTGCACTGTCCAGATCATGGCCGAGCGCCCGGACGGAACCCTGGCTATTGAGGATTGCGAGGCGGCCTCGCGCGCGCTGTCGCCGGTGCTCGACGTGGCCGACCCCATTGATGGGGCCTATCGGTTGGAAATTTCGTCTCCCGGAATTGACCGGCCGCTGGTGCGCCGTTCCGATTTCGAACGCTATGCCGGCCATCTGGCGCATATCGAGATGCTTGCGCTCGTTGACGGCCGCAAGCGGTTTCGCGGCGAGCTTCTCGGGACCGATGGCGACTGCGCGCGGCTTCGCCGTAACGATGGCGGGGACGCCGAGAACCGCGAAGTTTTGCTGCGGATCGAGGACATGAGCGAAGCAAGGCTTTTGCTCACCGACGCGCTGATTTCAGAATCGCTACGGCGGAGCAAGCACGGCGACAAAGCAGACAACGCCGAGAAACGAAAGAACGCGGCGCCGGGATCGAACCGGCGCGTCAATCACACAACGGAGACTGACTATGGCGACGATAAGCGCCAATAAGCTCGAACTATTGCAGATCGCGGACGCGGTTGCCCGGGAAAAGGCGATTGACCGCAAAATCGTGCTTGGCGCCATGGAGGACGCGATCGCCAAGGCGGCGCGCTCGCGCTACGGCAGCGAAACCGAAGTGCGCGCCGAAATCGATCCGAAAAGCGGCGAGCTGCATCTGTCGCGGCATATGCTGGTGGTCGACGCGGTCGAAAATCCCGCGTTTCAGATCAGCCTCGATGACGCGCGCCGGCGGCATCCCGCCGCACAGCTCGGCGACACCATTGCCGATCCGCTGCCGCCGCTCGAATATGGGCGCATCGCCGCGCAATCGGCCAAGCAAGTGATCGTGCAAAAAGTGCGCGAGGCCGAGCGCGATCGGCAATATGACGAATACAAGGACCGCATCGGCGATATCGTCAACGGCATCGTCAAGCGCGTCGAGTACGGCAACGTGGTGGTCGATCTCGGCCGCGGCGAAGCGATCGTGCGGCGCGACGAGATGCTGCCGCGCGAGGTTTTCCGCAACGGCGACCGCATCCGCGCCTACATTTACGACGTGCGCCGCGAACAGCGCGGGCCGCAGATTTTCCTGTCGCGCACGCATCCGCAATTCATGTCGAAATTGTTCGCTCAGGAAGTGCCGGAAATCTACGACGGCATTGTCGAAGTTAAAGCAGTCGCTCGCGATCCAGGCTCGCGCGCCAAAATCGCCGTCCAGTCGCGAGATTCCTCGGTCGATCCGGTCGGCGCTTGCGTCGGCATGCGCGGCTCGCGCGTGCAAGCCGTGGTCAACGAGTTGCAGGGCGAGAAAATCGACATCATCCCCTGGTCGATGGATATCGCGACTTTCGTCGTCAACGCGCTAGCGCCGGCCGAAGTCGCCAAAGTCGTGCTCGACGAGGAGCGCGAACGCATCGAAGTGGTGGTGCCGGATCAGCAGCTTTCGCTGGCCATCGGCCGCCGCGGACAAAACGTGCGGCTCGCATCGCAGCTTACCGGCTGGGACATCGACATCCTCACCGAGCAGGAGGAATCGGAGCGGCGCCATGCCGAATTCGAGAACCGCACCCGCATGTTCATCGACTCGCTCAATGTCGACGAAGTGATCGGCCAATTGCTGGCATCGGAGGGATTCACCTCGGTCGAGGAGCTTGCGCTTGTTGATGCCAAAGAAGTGGCGGGCATCGAAGGGTTCGACGAGGACACAGCGTCCGAGCTGCAAACCCGGGCCCGCGAATATTTGGCCAAGATTGAAGCCGAACTCGACGCCAAGCGCCTGGAACTCGGCGTTGAAGATGCGCTGCGGGAGATACCGGGCATCAATACCGCGATGATGGTTCGCCTCGGTGAAAACGGCGTCAAGACCGTGGAAGATCTGGCGGGGTGCGCGACCGATGATCTCGCCGGCTGGACCGAACGCAAGGACGGCGAGAACGTGCGCGAACCCGGCTTTCTCGACGGCTTTGAGCTGTCACGGGAGGAAGCCGAAGCACTCGTGATGCAGGCGCGCCTGAAAGCGGGCTGGGTCACTGAAGCCGACCTCGCCCCGCCGCCGGCAGCCGAAGAGGCCGAAATGCCGGAAGTGCAGGCGTGAGGGAGCGATTGCGCCATGATCGGGCAGATCGGTGATAACGCACCGGCGAGCGAACTCGATCGCGGATCAGACCGGCGCGAGCTCAGCCGGCTGTGCGCCGCCACCCATACGGTGCGGCCGATTGCTGATCTCATCCGGTTCGTAGTCGGGCCGATTGGCGAGGCGGTCCCTGACGTCAAAAACAAACTCCCCGGCCGTGGGATTTGGGTCACCGCAACGCGTCCCGCACTTGAGGACGCGATCAAACGCAAAGTTTTCGCGCGCGGATTCAAGCGCGACGTGCGGTTGCCCGCGGATCTCGTCGTGCGGACCGAAATGTCGCTTGAGCGCGCGGCACTCGACGCCTTGGCGATTGCCGGCAAAGCCGGAACGGTGCTCACGGGCTTTACCAAGGTCGAGACCGCCCTGGAAAAGGGCGAGGTCGCGGCTCTATTGCATGCGGCCGAGGCCGCTGCGGACGGCAAAAGGAAGCTTGAGGCGGTGTGGCGCCGCCGGCAGCCGGATCGGCTGCTGGCGATCATGACATTCTTTACCTCGGCCCAATTGGATTTGGCATTACACCGCCCAAATGTGGTACATGCAGCCGTGCTCGCCGGCCCAGCCAGCGAGACCTTTTTGGCGCGCTGTCAGCGCCTTGAAAGGTTTCGGACCGGCGACCAGCACATTCAGGGCCAAGGGGCGGCGAGAATTCAACCGGCCGAAGATGCCGGTGTGTACGGAAACGGGCGTGTATGACCGAGACGAAGAATAGTGGCGAGAAGCTGAGCGTCAGTTCTACCAAGACGCTGACCTTAAAGCGTGGCGGCGTCGAGCAGGGCGTTGTGCGCCAGAGCTTCAGCCATGGCCGCAGCAAGGCCGTTGTGGTGGAGAAGGTCAAACGCCGCGCCGCCGGCCCCGGCGAATTCAAAGCCGAGACCGCGCCGGTTGCCGACCGCGGTGCTGCGACGGCAAAGCGCGCTGTCCCCGCGGCGGCAAAGCCCGCGCCAGCCACTCCGGCCAGCGCGCCTTCGGCGCCCGCGGCCGCTCCCGCCAGACCTTCCGGCGTCGTCTTACGCACCCTTACTGAAGAGGAGCGCAGCGCCCGCGCGCACGCGCTCGCCGACGCGCGATTGCGCGAGGCGGAAGAGCGCAAGATCGCCGAAG
>DAIUEQ010000067.1:0-15981 GCA_036845025.1 Xanthobacteraceae bacterium
GTCGCTGCATGCATCGTCGGCTTGATTGATACGGTTGGCCGGGCGTTTTTGCCCGACGCCTTACACGCGGTGCTGAGCAGAAGCGCCGCCTCGACATTGGGCCCGGCGCTGTCGTCGATGTTGATCTACATGCTGATGGCCGCGATCCTCGTCTTCCGGCCGGAAGGCTTGTTCCCGGCGGCGACCCGATAATGGCGTCGCTCGATGCTCCGGTCGAGACGGCCACGCGTTTTTCAATCTCGCCGCGCATCGCGCTGACCGCGGTGCTGCTGGCGGCGTTGGCTTTGCTTCCCCTCTACACTGTCTTCACCGGCAACACCTTCGTGGTGACGCTGTTCACGCGCGTGCTTATTCTTGCCATCGCCGCGGTCAGCCTCAACCTGATCATGGGCTATGGCGGCATGGTGAGTTTCGGCCATGCGGCGTATTTGGGTATCGGTGGCTATGCCGTTGGCATCCTCGCGGCGGAAGGTATCAATTCCGGTCTGGTGCAATGGCCGGCGGCGATTGTGGCGTCCGCTCTCTACGCGCTTGTCGTCGGCGCACTCAGTTTGCGCACGCGCGGGGTCTATTTCATTATGATCACGCTGGCGTTTGCGCAGATGATCTACTACGTCGCCAGCGGGCTTGCCCGGTATGGCGGCGACGACGGCCTCACCATTTACAAGCGCAGCATATTTCCCGCCATCGACCTCAACAACAAAACCGTGTTTTACTATCTGTGCTTCGCGCTTTTGTTGGCCAGCATCTATCTGGTCTGGCGGCTGATCAATTCCCGCTTCGGCTTGGTCATCCGCGGTGCGCGCTCCAACGAGCGGCGAATGCGCGCCATCGGCTTCCCGACGTTTCGTTATAAGCTCGTTTGCTTCGTCATCGCCGGAGCGCTCTGTGGCCTTTCCGGCGCGCTGCTCGCCAATCACACCAACTTCATAAGTCCGGCGCTCATGCATTGGACGCGGTCGGGCGACTTGATTGTCATGGTGGTCCTCGGCGGGCTCGGGACGTTATTCGGACCGTTAATCGGCGCGGTAACGTTTTTGCTCCTGGAGGAGGGGCTTTCCCGCGTCACCGAATATCCGGACCTGATCCTCGGGCCTATGCTCCTCTTGGTCGCGATCTACGTTCACGGCGGCATCGGGGGATTGCTGGCAGGCCGCCGTGGCTAGCTCATTTCTCAAGGTTGAAGGGCTGACCAAGCGGTTCGGTGGCGTGGTGACCGCGGATGCGCTTGCGTTCGACATTCCTGAGGGGGAATGTCACGCCATTATCGGTCCCAATGGCGCCGGCAAGACGACACTGATTAGTTTGCTGGCCGGTGAGATTTCGGCGCAGGGCGGGACCATCAGTTTTGACGGCGCCGATATAACGCCGTTGCCGCCCTATCGCCGTAGCCTCGCCGGGATTGCCCGCTCGTTTCAGATCAGCTCGCTGTTTCCTGATTTCAGCGCGCTGGACAATGTCGCGCTCGCCGTTCAGGCGCACCGCGGTCATTCGTTTCATTTTTGGCGCAATGCGCGCCACGACGAACGCTTGCGTGGGCCCGCGCTGAAGGCGCTCGCGCGGGTCGCCCTGGCCGACCGGGCGGACGTTCGCGTGGGGCGCTTGAGCCACGGCGAGCATCGGCAGCTTGAGATCGCCATCGCATTGGCAACACAGCCGCGGGTTCTGCTCCTGGACGAGCCGATGGCCGGCATGGGGCCCGAGGAATCGGCCGCCATGCTCAAATTGCTGCGCGAGCTCAAAGATACGCTGACCATTGTCTTGGTCGAACACGACATGGAAGCGGTATTCGCCTTGGCGGACCGCGTCACCGTGATGGTGTACGGCCGCATCATCGCTTGCGGTGAGCCGGCCGCGATCAGGAACGATCCCGACGTTCGTCGCGCTTATCTTGGCGAGCAGCAAAAAGTCGCCGCGCAGGCCGGCGATGCCTAACGCACCGCTTCTCGAGCTCAGCGAGGTCGAAACCAGTTACGGCTTGAGCCGCGTGCTGTTCGGCGTCTCGCTTTGCCTATCCGCCGGCGAGATGGTCTCGCTGATGGGCAGAAACGGCATGGGCAAAACCACGACCGTCCGCTCGATCATGGGGTTGACCGCGCCCGTGGCCGGTTCAATTCGCTTGAGCGGAATCGAGCTTCGCGGGTTGCCGGCCTATCGCATCGCCAAGCTCGGCATCGGGCTGGTGCCGGAAGGCCGCCAGGTGTTTCCCAATTTGACCGCGCGAGAAAATCTGCTCGCGACGGCCGCCAACCGCAACGGTGTCGCTGACCCATGGACCATCGAAAAAATCTTCGCGCTCTTCCCGCGGCTTGCGGAACGCGCTGGCGCCATGGCTAATCTTCTTTCCGGCGGCGAACAGCAGATGCTGGCGATCGGCCGCGCGCTGATGACCAATCCCCAGCTCCTCATTCTCGACGAAGCGACCGAAGGTTTGGCGCCTTTGATCCGCGAGCAGATCTGGCAATGCCTGGCGCAACTCCGCAGCGCCGGGCATTCAATCCTGGTCATCGATAAGAATGTCGACGCGCTGACCAGCATTGCTGATCGGCACTACATCATCGAGCGCGGCCGCGTGGTGTGGACCGGCGACTCGGGAGCACTGGCCGGATCGGCCGATATTCAGCATCGTTATTTGGGAGTCTGAAAGCCCGGCGCGGTCGATTTTGGTGAATGCCTCCGGCGGACACTTTAAGCTTGAAGTATTTTCCCCGTTTGCCTAACTTCTAAGGGTCGGGGCCTTCTACAGCAGCGCAGGGCAAAAGAGCGGGCTGCTTGCTACACGCACGACGGCAAAGAAGCCGCATCGGAAAATCAAAAAATTCGGTTCGACAACAGATTTAGGTAGGGGAGTCACATGGTCAGAAAACTGGGCATGGCCGCCTTGGCGGCGTCCGCCATCGCAATAGTGTCCACCGTGAATGTCGGCTGGGCGGCTGATAAGCCGGTGTTCGGTTTGGTGATGTCGTTTAGCGGCTGGTTTGCACCAGTCGACGCCGACACCATCGCCGGCGCGAAGCTTGCAGTTGCCGACGTCAATGCCGCCGGCGGAGTGCTTGGGCAGCCGATCGAGGTCGTAGAATTCGATAATAAATCCGAGCCGCCGCTTGGCGCCGACGGCGCGGTTGACGTCATCGGCAAAGGTGCCAAAGCTATTCTGTTCCCCAGCGACTTCGATTTCGGCGCCCCGGGCGCCTATGTCGCCCAGCAGAAAGATGTCATCGCCTTTTCCGGCGCTTCCGATCCCAAATTCGGCGTGCAGGGCGTAGGACCGCTGGCCTACTCGACCTCGAATGCCAGTCAGGCACAGGGCGCGTTGCTTGCCGAATGGGCCTACAAACAAAAAGGCTGGAAGAACGCTTACGTCCTTTTGGACAATACCATCGCCTACACCAAATCGCTGTGCGCAAGCTTTGCGACCCGCTGGACGGAGCTTGCGGGAAAAGAAGGTCTGCTCGGGCAAGATACCTTCCTCAACAACGATCCGTCGATTGCCGCGCAGGTGACGAGGATCACCGGGCTTTCCAAGAAGCCTGATCTGGTCTTCTTCTGCTCGTACGCACCGGGCGGGCCAAGCGCCATTCGGCAAATGCGCGCCGCGGGAATTGATGCCGCCATTGTCACCGGTGAATCGCTCGACGGCGATTATTGGATCGGCTCGGTGCCCGACTTGAGCAATTTCTATGTCATCAGCTACGGCTCGAAATACGGCGATGACCCGGACCCCGAGGTGAACGGCTTCTTCAAGCGCTTCGAAGCCAAATACAACAAGAAGGCTGACGTCTCCTATGGATTGCGCGGCTATGCCGCCGTGCAGGCCTGGGCAATAGCCGCCAAACAAGCCGGATCGCTTGAGGGCGCCAAGGTGGCGGCTGCCCTCGACACCTTCGACAAGAAGTCGCTTGTCATCGGGCCGACGACCTATACGCCGAAATTGCACATCCAAACGACCCGGCCGATGGCGATCCTGCAGGCGACTAACGGCAAGTTCGCCTCTATCGGCCGCTTCTCGGTGGAGAAGTTTCCACCGCTGCAATGACAATCGGCCGCCGGGCGGGGCGCTTGATATGGAGCTTCAGGCGCGTGGCGTCACCGTCCGTTTCGGCGGCCTCGTCGCGGTAGACGACGTCAGCGTGTCGCTGCGGCGGGGCGAGATCCTCGGCCTCATCGGTCCAAACGGCGCGGGCAAGACCACGCTGGTCAATGTGCTTTCCGGTTTTCAACGGCCACTCACCGGCGGCATTTTCGTCGGCGAGCGCGATTGCACGCGGTTTGCCCGTCACGGCTTTGCCCATGCCGGCGTGGTGCGGACCTTTCAGGCGGTGCGCCTGTTTCGCGGCCTGACAGTCAGTGAGAACGTCGAGATCGGTTATGTCAGCCAAGGCGCTGGGCGCGCGGAAGCGCGCCGGCGCGCAGCGCAAATTCTCGGCGAGCTCAAACTCGGCGACAAGGCCGCACATCGCGCCGCCTCATTAAGTTACGGCGAGGAGCGGCGGGTTGGTCTTGCCCGCGCGCTGGCGACAAATCCGCGCTTTCTCCTCCTCGACGAGCCGGCGGCCGGGCTCGCCGCCGCCGAGGCCGAAGAATTGCGTGATGTTATCGTTGGCATCAGGTCCAAATACGATTGCGGCATCCTCGTCATCGAGCACAACATGGCGCTGGTGATGAATCTTTGTGAGCGGATCCAGGTTCTCGACAGCGGCAGAACGCTCGCCGCCGGAACGCCCGATGAGATCCGCGCCAACGCGGGCGTGCGCCGCGCCTATCTGGGCGGTGAAACCCTGCAATGAGCGCCATCGCGCCTTTGCTCGTCGTCTCAGGGTTGGTCGTGCGCTTTGGCGCGGTTACCGCGGTGCGCGGACTCAATCTCGAAGTTGCAGATGGCGAGACCGTCGGCATTGTCGGCCCCAACGGCGCCGGAAAGACCTCACTCCTGTCCGCGATAGCCGGAATCGTGCCGCCGCTCGCCGGCCATGTCGCATTTGCCGGCGCTCCGCTTTCCGGGATTGCGCTCGAGGACGTGGTGGGACGCGGCATCGCTCTCGTTCCCGAAGGCCGGCATATCTTTGCCGCCCTGACGGTGCGCGAAAATCTCCTGCTCGGCGCCACAGTGCGGCGCGACGCCAGAGCTGTGCGGCATGACATTGAGCGGGCATTCGGGACGTTTCCCATCCTGGCGGAGCGCCGCCATCAACCCGCGGGTCAATTGTCCGGTGGCGAACAGCAGCAACTCGCCATCGCTCGCGCGCTGCTGTCACGCCCGCGGCTCCTCATGCTCGACGAGCCTTCGCTTGGGCTGGCGCCGAAGATCGTCGACCAGATTTATGCGCTTCTGCATACCATCAAGGGCGACGGCGTCACTATTCTGTTGGTGGAGCAGAATGCCGAACGGGTCTGCGCGGTTTCCGATCGCGTTTACGTCATGAGCGGCGGCGAATTCGCGCTGAGTGGCAATGCCCGGGATATTGCGAACGATCCCAGGTTTGACGCCGCTTATTTCGGCGTACGCATGCGCGAGCGGGCGGGCGCCTTCTGATGGAACGTCTGGTCCAAATCGCAGTTGATGCGGTCAGCGTCGGCAGCCTTTACGCGCTGACCGCGCTCGGCATTGGCCTGATTTTCGGCGTGATGCGCCTGATCAACTTCGCCCACGGCGAACTGATCACGCTCGCCGCTTATACATTGCTGGCGCTTTATGGAATGCCGGTGCCGGTAATGATTTTCGGCGCAGTCGTGGTCGCGGTTCTCATAGCGTTATTGACCGAGCGCGCGGCCTTCCGGCCGCTGCGCAACGCCGACCCGACGACGCTTTTGATCTCCTCGTTCGCCGTAAGTTTTTTCTTGCAGAAGCTTCTTATCCTCGTTGTCGGCTCGCGCCTTAAGGGGCTTGATTTTCTACCTTCGCTCGGCCGGCAAACCGAGCTCTTCGGCATCCGGCTTCAGCTCCTCCAGATCGTCACCATTGTTGTCGGCATTGTGCTGTTGGTCGCGTTGACATGGTTTCTCAAGGCGACGCGGCTTGGCTTGCATATGCGTGCCGCGGCGGAGGATTTTCGCATGGCGCGCGTGTTGGGTGTGCGCGCCAATAACGTGATCGCCGTCGCGTTTGCGTTGAGCGGCCTGCTCGCCGCCGCGGTGTCGTGCCTTATCGTCGTCCAGACCGGCGTGGTGCAGCCGCGAATGGGTGTGCAATTGGTGATCATTGCCTTTGTCGGCACGGTAATCGGCGGTCTCGGCAGTCTTCCCGGCGCGGCGTTGGGCGGATTTCTGGTCGGCGCTGGCTCTATTCTTCTGCAGGCGCTTCTGCCGCCCGATCTTCGCGCTTTCCGCGAGGCCTTTGTGTTCATCGCCGTCATCGCCATCCTGCTGTTCCGTCCGCAAGGATTGATCCCGGCCCGCGGCTTGCGGGAGAGGATCTGATTGTGGAATTCGCCCGCGGATCGACCTTGGAAGCGTTGAGACGGCTGTGGCCGCTCGTTGCGCTGGTGGCGATTGTCGCGGCGATAGCGATTGCCGCCTCTTTCGCGCCAGCCGTTCCGCAGCGGCGCACGACGCAGGCGCTCATCAACCTCGTCGCCGTCATCGGGCTTTACGTTTTTGTCGGCAACTCCGGCATTCTGTCATTCGGCAACGTCGCCTTCATGGCGATCGGCGCTTACGTCTCCGCACTACTGACGATGAAATCTGCCGCCAAATCGGTCTTCCTGCCGGACCTGCCGCAAATAATCGCCGCGGCCGAATGGCCGACATTACCCGGCGCGCTTGCCGGTGGGGCAGTAGCTGCGCTGGTTGCGCTGGTGATTGGCTGGCCGCTGATGCGCCTTTCCGGCGTTTCGGCGAGCATCGCAACTTTCGCGATGCTTGTGGTCGCCAACGTCGTCTTCGGCAATTGGACTTCCGTGACCGGGGGCCAAAATTCGCTGATGGGCCTTCCGGCTTATGTCGATTTGTGGACAGCGCTGGGCTGGGCCATAGCGGCGCTGGTCATTGCCTTCGCTTATCAGGAGACTCGTTCGGCGCTGCTTCTTCGTGCTTCGCGCGAGGATGAAGCCGCCGCCCAGGCTTCCGGCGTCAACGTCGTGCGTCAGCGCTTGCGGGCCTTCGTAGTCTCCGCTTTTTTGTCGGGGATTGCCGGCGTACTGCTCGGTCATTTTCTCGGCATTGTCCGCGTCGAGAACTTTTATCTCGATCTCACGTTTCTGATCGTCGCCATGCTGCTGATCGGCGGCCGCGGCAGCCTCACCGGCGCCGTCGCGGGAACGATCGTGATTGCGCTCTTAACTGAAGGGCTGCGCGAGGCTGAAATTGGATTTCAGGTCGGCGCAACCAACATCGCCGCGCCGGCCGGCACCGGCGACGTTATTCTCGCCTTGCTCATGCTGATCATCATCCTGTTCCGTCCCGATGGAATCGCCGGTGGAAGAGAGCTGACTTGGCCGTTCGGCCGCGGCTAGTGTCGCTTAGCGAGGGCGGCCAAACTTAACGAGAACGAGCGAACCGTTCAGCTGAGTGTGGCGTAGTATCGGATCGCGAAATCGATCCATTCAGGCGCCGACCAATCGGGGTGTTCGGCGCGAATTTTTGGCGCGAGCTCGGCGACAATCGCATCCGCGCCTTTGGCCGCTTCGCGCTCCCGCCTCACGCGTTGTCCCAGGTCAACAATGTAATCGCGGACCGCGTTGACGATCCCAACGCCGCCAAGGTCGCCATGCCCGGGCACTACGATGGCCGGGTTCCATGACGCCACTTCGGTGAGGATCTGTGCCCAGCGGGCCGCGTCGATGGTCGCGTCCTGCGGGGGAAACCAAGGGAAGATCGGAAAAATGCGTTCTTCCGCGAGATCTCCGGTGAACAGGATGCGCTCCTCCGGCAGCCAAACCACCTGATCGCCGGCGGTATGGGCGAGCCCCCACGTCCGCAGCTCGACGCGGCGTCCGCCGAGATCGATGACGGTTGAAGCCTCGTCGTAGACTTCATCCGGTTCGACCAGAAGGGTGCCTTCGAGAGCCGCGGCAACGCCGGGGCCGAAAGTTTTGAACATGCCGAGATAAGCTTCGCCCTTCTCGCGTAACTCATCGCGCTGCGCGCTGTTGTAACGAATCTTCGCCACGCCCTTGAATGCCTGCGCGCCGAAGCCGTGCTCCGGATGGAAATGCGTCAGCGTCAAAATCAGCCGCCGGCTGCCGGCTAAACGCTTGGCGGTTGCCCGAACTTTTTCGCCATTCTCCGGGCCCATGCCGGTATCGACCACCAGCACCGCGTCGCGGCCGAGAATAATGCCGATGTTCGGGACCAGCGGAACGCGGCGGTCGCCAATGACGTAGACGTCGGGGGCGATTTGCTTGATGGCGCCGGGATCGACAAGAGGCGCCGGTGGCGCCGCGGCAGTAGTATCACTCATGACGGATCGCCATCGTTTGTTTGCACCGGCGCCATTGGACATTTTAAGCCTAAAACGTCAAGATGATGCGTCAAAACAAGCCATGAATGCCCACGCGGTGAGCGAGACATCCTTAAACGACGCGCTGATCGCACTGCATTATCAAAACGACATTTGTCATCCGCGCGGCCTAATCCCGTTTTCGCTTCATCGCGGCACGCGTGCCGCTGCGCAATTCCTCGACCGGAGCCGGCGCGCGCTTGAAGCGGCGCGGCGCGCGCGTTGGACAATTGCCCACATGCACATTGTCTTCGCCGCGGACTTTTCCGATCTTCCGCGCAACTGCCGCCTGTTCGCAAAAACGCAAGAGTTGGGAGCGCTGAAGCAGGGCTCCTGGGGGGCTGCCGCTTATGAAGGCTTCGAACCACGCGACGGCGAAATTTTTGTCTCCGGCAACGCCAATAGCGCGTTCCGCCGCACCGGCCTTGAGGATTTGCTGCGCGATCGCGCCGTCAAGCGGATCAATGTGATGGGCTTGGCGACGCAGTTTTCGGTCGAGCACACGGTGCGAGACGCCGCGGACATGGGGTATTCGGTCAGATTGTTTGCGGATTGCTGTATATCCGGCGACCTCAAGGCGCATCGCGCGTCGCTGCGCACGCTGACCATGCTGGCAGACGTGGTCGACAGCGCCGCGGTGTTCGAAGACTGACAAATTGCGAAACCAGTGGGGGGAGGGCGCATGTTCACGGAAGGACTGTTGCGGGGTCGGCGCGTTCTCATCACCGGTGGCGGCACCGGGCTCGGCAAAGGGATGGCGGAGAAATTTCTCTCGCTCGGCGCTGACATCTTCATTTGCGGGCGAAGGAAGTCGGTGTGCGAGGCGACTGCCGCCGAGTTGACTGGCAAATTCGGCGGCAGCGTACGCGCCTATGGGGTCGACATTCGTGACGCCGCGGCGGTCGACGCCATGGTGGCCGATATTTTCGCCGCCGGCCCGCTCACCGACCTCATCAACAATGCCGCCGGCAATTTCATCTCGCGAACCGAAGATTTGAGTCCCCGGGGCTTTGACGCGGTGGCCAACATCGTGATGCACGGCACGTTCTACGTCACGCATGCGGTCGGGCGACGCTGGATCGCGGGTGGTCACCGCGGCAATGTCGTGTCGATCGTGGTGACCTGGATCAACAACGGCAGTCCCTATGTCGTGCCGTCAGCCATGAGCAAATCGGCCATTCACGCCATGACGATGTCGCTGGCGACGGAATGGGGCCGCTACGGCATTCGGCTCAACGCCATTGCGCCCGGCGAAATTCCGACCGAAGGCGCGGGCAAGCGGCTCAATCCCGGCGGCGACCCGGGCGCTCGGACCGAGCGCAGTAACCCGATGGGCCGCGTCGGCCGCATCGAGGAATTGCAAAACCTCGCGACGTTTCTGATCTCCGACGGTTGCCAGTGGCTGACCGGCGAAACGATTGCGCTCGATGGCGGCCAAAGCCACGCGACCGGCGGCAATTTTTACGAGCTGCGCCATTGGACGGACGCGCAGTGGCAGGCCGCCCGCGAGGCTATCAAGGCGCAAAACGAAAAAGATCGTGCGCAGCGGACACTGCAGCGTCCCGATCGAGGGCTTTGATTTCCAAAAGGAGACGAATAATGAAAATGACAGGCAATACGATCTTGATAACTGGCGGAAGCAGCGGCATCGGGAAGGAATTGGCGCGCCAACTCGCCAAAGACAACGTCGTCATCATCACTGGACGTGACCGGGCGAAGCTCGAAGCGACCCGTGCCGAGCTGGGTAACGTTCACGTCGCCCAAAGCGATGTCGACGATCCGAATGCTATCGTCGTGCTCTACGACACGCTGACCCGCGAGTTCCCGGCCCTCAACGTTCTAATCAACAACGCCGGAATCATGCGCAAGGTCAGCCTCCGCGACGGCGCCGACGATCTCACTGATCTGGTCCGAGAAATCGAAACGGATCTTAATGGTCCGATCCGGATGGTCGCGCAGTTTCTGCCGCATCTCAAGAAACAGAAATCTCCGACCATCGTGAATGTCTCGTCAGGTCTCGCTTTCGTGCCGTACCCCTTGTCACCCATCTATTCCGCGGCGAAAGCCGGCGTGCACGCTTTTACAGTGGCTCTCCGCTTCCAGTTGAAAAAGACCAACGTCAAGGTGTTCGAGCTCGTTCCCCCCGCCACCGAAACCCCTTTGTTCAGAGGCGACTTCGACGAGCAAGATCTCGGATCCGTGAAGGCCATGGACGTTCGCAAACTTGCGGCGCGAGCCATTTCGCTAATGGAGAAAGACGTGCTCGAAATCCGCCCCGGTCTCAGTAACGTGCTGAAGCTTCTCAGCCGTTTTGCGCCAGTGTTTGCGCTCAATCTCCTCGGTCAAACCGCTCAGGCATCGCTCGATCGGATCGCAGCGGCGCGCACTTAACAGCCGAAAGTTTATCGAGCCGCGCTTACAGATCTGAATTAAGCGGCCGCGCTGGCTGCCATCAGCCGCGCGCGGAAGGCACCAGCGCGAATACACGCAACGGGCTGCCGCTGCCATCGAGGATCTTTAGCGGCGCCGCGACAATAAGCGCGCCGGTTGCCGGCAAGAGGTCGAGATTGCACAGGCATTGCAGCCCGTACTTGCCGGCGCCGTGCATGTAGTAGTGACACGGGTAGGGCGGCTTGAAATGCGCCGCCTGCCCGGCATCGGTGCCGATGGTTTCGGTGCCGAAGCCGAGCACATCACGCTCGTTCACCAGAAACCGGACGCAGTCGGCGTCGGGGCCGGGCGTGTGTTGGCCGGTCTCATCGAGATTCTGATAGGCCACCCGGTCGCTGCGTTTCGACCAATCGGTGCGCATTAGCACCCATGAGGCGGCCGGAATGCGTCCGTGCCGTGTCTCCCACTCCGCGACGTGGTCGGCGGTGAGCAGAAAGTCCGCGTTGTCTGCCGCTTGCGCACTGCAATCGATCACGCAGGCCGGTGCGATAAAATGTTCGACCGGCAGCGCATCAACTGAATTATTCGGCAGGTCGCGGCCGGAGATCCAATGGATCGGCGCGTCGAAATGGGTGCCGGTGTGCTCGCCGAAACTGACGTTGTTCCAATACCAGGCCGGCCCGCTCTCGTCGTAACGAGAAATTGGCTCCATGCGAAAGGGACGCGACTGGCCCATTTCGGGCGGCAGCACGATCGGTGGAAAGTCGGGCGACAACGTCTGGGTCAGATCGACGAACCGCAAGCGAGGCGATGCTGCGAGGCTTTGCAGCCACCCGCGTAGCCCGCCCTTTGCCGGCCGCCCAGTTTTCTGCGCGGACTTTTTGCTTGTTGTCGTGTTTGCGTTTTTGGAGACGCCTTTCTTCTGACGCTCCTTGCTGGCCGCCTTCATCGATTGCCCTCGCTCAGCTCGCGCTCCAGCGCCTTGGCGTTTTCGCGGTGCCGCGCCAGCCAGTCTTGCGCGACCTCGCCCGGATAAACGTCCTCCATCGAACCCTGCAACGCCTCAATCAGCGCCGCGGCCAAGGCACTCGGCGAAAGCTTTGGCGGCAATTCCAGCTGGTCCCACTCGTCGTCCACCGGACCGGGAAAGAGATTGATGAGGCGGACGCCGGCCGCATAAAGGTCGCCGCGCAAGGCCTGCGACAGAGACAATGCCGCGGCTTTGGACGCCGAATAAGTGCCGTGCGGCGGATAGTTCGATAGCGCGAAGATTGACAGCACGTTGACCCAGGCGATGGCGTTCGCTGGCCCGTCGGCGGCGCGCGCTTTGAGGAGCGGAGCGAATTCTTTCGCCAGCCGCAGCAACCCGAAATAATTGACGTCCATTTCGAGCTGCGCCGCGTCAAGCGCGCCGCGCGCGCCGATCGCCAATGTGCGATGACAATCGGCGGTGTTGACGAGTATGTCGACCTTGGCGCCGATCTCACCCGCGAGTTCCCGCACCGAGGCGCTATCGGTGACGTCAAGAGGCACCATGGTGACTTGGGGCAGGTCGCGCAATTTCGTGGTACCTGCGATCTTTTTCCACGGCTCGGCTTCACCGACCCAGATCGCTTCCGCGCCGCCGGCCGCTAGCGCACGCACGACGGCCTGGCCAATCGCCGACTTGCCGTCGGTCACCAGGATTTTTCGCGCCCGCGGATCGCACGTCATCTCGCGCAGTTTTGGATCGATGGACAAATCAGTGCTCCCGATGGCAGGGACAGCGATCAGCACGGCCTGACCGCCCCGATCGAGTGCCGCTTCCACGCGCACCCGGCACGGCGCGCGGCGGACGCGATCGTAAACATAAGCCACCAAATTCGCGCCACCGTCGAGGCGGACGACCCCAATACGCCAAGGCAGCCGCTCCCGGAAATAAAGTTCCTGCGCTGCGTGCAGCGTTGTTTCGGCAACGAGTTCACCCTCGCCCTTATGCGGGCGCCAAAAAAGTCGCGAGGACAGACAGTCGCGACAAACTTCGCGCGGCGGATACTGCGCAGCTCCGCAGTCGCGGCAGACTTGCAGTTCGAGCGCCCCGCGCGCGGCGGCAGCCGTGAGGCCAAGCGCAACGCGGCTGCGCTTGTGCGGCGGCAGTGTCGGCAACGGCGTGCGCAAAATGGGGTTTTTCCCCCTCGCGCGCATCTTAGCTTCAGCCACCTTTGCCTCCCTATGGCACATCAATCGGCGGCGAGCACGACGGCGCCGCTGCAAATGCCGCGATCGTAATTGATCATGCCGAATCCCGAAACGAGTCCATATTTGGCTCCCGCGACCGGAGCGCCGAGTGTCTGGCCGGTAAGTTGCCTAATGGCTTCGACGGCGCCCAAATGGCCGCCAGCCGCCCCGGCTTGCCCGACCGACAATTGTCCGCCGGAAGTGTTGCACGGAAACGTGCCATCGATTTCGAAAGTATTGGCACGGATAAAATCCGGTCCTTCGCCCTTGCTGCAAAAGCCGAGGTCCTCGAATTGCAGCACGTTGATGACCGGGTAGTCGTCGTAGACTTCGATAAAGTCGATATCAGCCGGCATGAGACCGGCTTGCACGTAAAGCTCGGCGCGATCCATGACCCAGCCGCCGCGATATTGGATGGGATCGTCGGGAAAGGCGTTGTGCCGTTCGATCGCCGCCAATAGCCGCGCGAAGGGCAGGCCGAGATCGCGGGCGGTATCCTCGCGCATCACCAAAAAGCCTTCCGCGCCGGCGCAAGGCATGACGCAGTCGAACAAACGCAGCGGCTCGGCGACCAAACGCGCGTTGAGATATTGGTCGAGCGTCAGCGGCTTCTTGAACAGCGCCAAAGGATTTTTCAGCGCGTTGTTGCGTTGCGCGACGCACAGCTTGCCGAAATCCTCGCGTTTCGCGCCGTAGGTGCGCATGTAGTAAGACGTCAGCAATGCGAAACTGGTGTTGGGGCCGCCCGATCCGTACGGATAAACGGCATCCTGCGCGAATTGGCTGAATGCCGACGTATTGCGCCGAAAGCTGTCGGTGTGATTGGTGTCGCCGGCAACGCACGCCACGATCTCGGCATCGCCGTTTTGTACGGCGCGCGCGGCGCGGCGGATGGACACCACCGCCGAGGCGCCGCCCATCGGGACGTTATCAAGCCAGCGCAGCGTCAAGCCGAGATTCTGAGTGAGCCCGACTGCGGTATCCGGCGCAAGCGTGAAGCTCGCCACCGCGAGACCATCGACACGCTGCTTCGGAATTTTCGCCACCGCGAGAAGTTGCGCCAGCGCGCGGCCGAGAAACCAATGGGCGCCCCTGATGGAATAGCGCACGTACGGCACCGTGACGGGAGCCGCAAGCACGACGTCACCGTAGCCGCCGCGCGCCATCACACCGATCCGCCGAGATAAGTCGCGTTCACGCGCGGGTCGCGGACCAGGTCCGCCGCCGGGCCTTGGTAGGTAATCTCGCCGGTTTCGAGCACGTAGCCGTAATCGGCGGTCTCGAGCGCCGCCCGCGCATTCTGCTCGACCAAAAGGATCGACACGCCGGCATCCCGCAGCGAAGCGACAATGCGAAATATTTCGCGGACGATCAGCGGCGCAAGCCCCAGGCTTGGCTCGTCGAGCATCAGCAGCACCGGCTGCGCCATCAGCGCCCGGCCAAGCGCCAACATCTGCCGCTCGCCGCCGGAGAGCGTGTGGGCTTTTTGCCGGCGACGTTCGGCGAGGCGTGGAAATCGTTCGTACACGTCTTGCAATCGTTGCTGCACGCCGGTGCCGCCCCGCCGGCGCGCATAAGCGCCGAGCACGAGATTATCGGCCACGGTCATATCGCCGAAAAGCTCGCGACGTTCGGGCACGAGGCAAAAGCCGCGCTCGACGCGCTCTTCGACGTCCATGTGATGAAGATCGATCCCGTTGTAGATCACCGATCCGCGCGAGCGCAGCAGGCCGGCCGCTGCCGCGAGCAGTGTCGTCTTGCCGGCGCCGTTCGGGCCGATGACGGTGACGATTTGGCCGGCCGCCATCTTCAGCGCCACGCCGCGGACTGCCTCGACCTTGCCGTAGGCGACGTGCAGATTCTTGATTTCCAGCAAATTCGTCATGCCACGCTGCCGAGATAGGCTTCCTGGACGCGAGGATCGGCGCGAATCGCGGCCGGCTCACCCTCGACCAGCTTGGAGCCGAAATCCATCACCACAATGCGATCGACCAGCGTCATGACGAATTCGACGTCGTGCTCGACCAAGAGCACCGTCACGCCTTCCTTGCGTAGCGCGCGCAGGAGTTCGGCCAGCGCGCGTTTCTCGGGCCGGCTCAAACCAGCCGCCGGCTCGTCGAGAATGATCAGCGCCGGATCGGCGGCGAGAGCGCGCGCGACTTCGAGGATACGCTGTCGGCCCAGCGGCAAATTGCCGGCAAGCTCACTCGCGTGGGCGCCAAGGCCGACGCGCTCGAGCTGATGCAATGCTTCGAAACGCGCACGCGCTTCTTCGGCCCGATCGAGCCGCAACGCCCCGGCGATAAAACCGGAGCGGGTTCGCAGGTAGGTCCCGAGTAGAACATTGTCGATCGACGACATGCTCGAGCGCAGCTTTACATGCTGGAACGTTCGCGCAATCCCCGCCGCAGCGATGCGCCGTTGGTTCGCGTGAGTGATGTCGTGTCCAAGGAATAAGACCGTGCCGGCGTCCGCCCGCAATGCACCGGTGATGAGATTGAACAGCGTGCTTTTGCCCGCGCCGTTCGGGCCGATCAACGCCACGATTTCGCCGGCTGTAACCGCGAAGCCGACGCGGCTTACGGCTTCGAGCCCGCCGAAGCGTTTCACTAATCCTTCAACGACCAAAAGCGGTTGGCCGGGTTCCGGCATTTTCCGCCGCGGCAGCGGGGCGGCCCTGTGCGGCGCGGGTTTTGTAGGACGAGGCAAATAACGCAGCACCAACGGCATGATTCCGCCGCGGGCGAATTGAAGGGCCAGCACGTAAATGATCGCAAAGAAGACGGCCTGGAGCTGTTGGCCGTTACTCGAGAGCTGCGGCAGCAGGTCTTGCAGCGCATTGCCGAGTAGCGTCACCAGCGCCGATCCCACCACCGCGCCCAAGATCTGCCCGGAGCCGCCGAGGATCGCCATGAACAAATAGTCGATGCCCATGC
>DAIUEQ010000068.1:0-15971 GCA_036845025.1 Xanthobacteraceae bacterium
TGGTCATCAACGATATCAGCGTGCCGCCCTATACCGTCTTCGCCAAGCCCGCGACCAAGAGGCCGGTAATGGCGCCGGCGCGGAACGCAATTTCCAAGCCGCCGGCCAGCGAGCTGATCGCGGCTTGCGCGGTACGCACATTGGCGCGGACCGAAACGTTCATGCCGATGAAGCCTGCAGCGCCGGACAGAATTGCGCCGATGGCAAAACCAACCGCGACCAGCCAGCCGAGCAGAAAGCCGACAATCACGAAAATAACGATGCCGACGATCGCGATCGTGGTGTATTGCCGCCGGAGGTAAGCTTGGGCGCCCACGCGCACGGCCGCGGCTATCTCCTGCATTTTTTCGCTGCCGGGATTGGCGCGCATCACCCAGCTTGTTGCCCAAATGGCGTAGATCAGGGCGAGCACGCCGCATAGAACGATCAACCACAACGTCGTCATTGAAAAGACCCCGGTTCGATGAAGGCCAGGAACGAGCCTGGCCATCAGGGAGAAACCTCGCGCAAGATTTCAAGCGTTTGGCTTAAAGCGGCGCGGACATTGCCAAAAATGTTCGGAATGTGCAACGGCGGTGAGGCGAGTTTTCCCTTGGCAATTGCCCGCAGACGCCTCAAATCACGGGGGATTCGGCTGGCCCGATGCCCCGACCCTGAATTTCTAAATGGGGCGAACTCTCCTCGATAGCGCCACCGCGGGTCCGTTTTTTGCCAGCGGCCCGACCTTCGCGCGTGTTGGCGGAACTAGTCCGCGTTCAGCGAATTTAGGGTAGCGGAGATCAACGGATTTCCGAGGGCGCGAGGGGAGATTTTCAGATCATCGGGACATCCAGCCGGAGTGGCGGCCATGCGGTCAGTAGCACTACCCTCAAGCGCTCCACGCTCGCAAACGCGCAAAAGCGTCATTAGCGCGTGGCTCATTGGCAGCGCGCTCATTGCTATCGGTCTGGCTTGTCTGCCGATTGGATCCGGCCCCTCGTCGGCGAGCGGGATCGCTATCAGCGCCACAATTAGCAATGGCGCGCTCAAGGGCGATCGATTGCCTGTTCTGCACGCGGGAGTTACCCCAAAAAGCCAAAGCATCAACTCCAGCACAATCCCCGTTGGATGCGAGGCAGCTTTCAGCAAGCTTGTGCGTATCGGAAATTTCAGCGCGCGGTGCGTGACGTAACAGCCATGCAGGGCTTACCGGAAAGCGCCGTCTCACGCTTGGGTTTCGCTTCCGCCACGGCGGCTATTTAGAACTGAAACACGCCGGGATGACGGATGGTCAGCGAGCGCAGCGCGTCAACCGAAAGTGCCCCCAATTGTCCCATCGCCGCTTGCGTTTCTTCGATCAACAAATCGATAACGTGACCCGGACCATCGGCGCCCAGCGCCCCGAGACCCCAGAGGAAGGCTTTCCCGGCAAAACAAGCTGACGCGCCTAGTGCGCAAGCGCGGACAACGTCGCTACCGCTTCGCACGCCCGAATCGATCATCACCGTCGCGCGGTTTCCGACCGCGCGGACCACCGCCGGAAGGACGTCGATCGACGCGGGAAGCGCGTCGTTCTGCCGGCCGCCGTGATTGGAGACGATTACGCCGTCGGCGCCGAGAGCCATGGCCTTTTCGGCATCGGCCGGATGCACGATACCTTTGAGAATGAGATTTCCTTTCCACCACCCGCGATACTGCGCCACTTCGTCCCAAGTGAAAGCGCCGCCCATCTCTCTACGCGTGAAGGCGACGAGCTCCGAAAGCGAAATGCCCTCGCCGGCGTAAGCGCGCACGTTGGCAAATCGCGGGGTGCCGTTGCGCCAAAGTGCCATGGCCCATGCCGGAGCCAGCGCGCTCTGCAAGATGATCTTGCGATCGACCCGGAATGAGCCAGCGAGCCCGGTCGCGGCTTCACGCGGCCTCGTCGTGCGCACCGGCACGTCAAGAGTCAGCACCAGCGTGCGGCAGCCGGCGCGTTCGGCTCGGCGCACCAGGTCGAGGCCGATAGCGTGATTGTTCCCCGCGAACCGATAAAGTTGAAACCAGAATACGTCCGGTGCGACCTCGGCGATGCGTTCGATCGTGGCGCCGCCAACGGTGCTGAGCATGTAAGGGACCCCAGCGCGTTGCGCGGCGCGCGCCAGATATTCGTCCGCCCCCGGCCAAACGATTGACGGGCCGCCCATCGGGGCTACGCCGACTGGCGCCGAAAATCGGCGGCCGAATAGCTCGACGGAAGTTGGCGGCAGCGACGGCATGACACCGTAGCGCGGCACCAATTCGACGGCATCGAACGCCGCCCAATTGCGTTTGATGCCGGTATCGCCATTTCCGGCGCCACCATCGGCGTATTCAAACGCGAAATGCGGAACGCGCCGGCGCGCACCGTCGCGCAAATATTGCGTGCTCGGGAAACGCCGATGCAGTTGGGCATATCGCGGATTGGCGCTCGGGCTGACCGGCGGCTTGCGCTGCATATCGGGCTGCGTGTTGGCTACGGCCGTGGTGTCGTGCATGGCGTTCCTTCAAACCATCGGAGCGCCATTATAGCCGTTTTACCCCGGCAAGCTTGCGGCTTTATTCACGGCGCAACAAAGACGCGGCGAACGAACCCGACAAAGCGAGCGGTAGGATGCCGGCAAGCTTCGCTGCCAATCTTCGTGTGGCGCCTTTTGCCGCCTGCTTTTCGCCGGCGCTGCCGCCGGTCTGTGATTTCGGCGGATCGTAGGCCCAGGTCATGTAGATGCCGCCCCAAGTGAAGCCGCCACCAAAAGCGGCAAGGAGCAGACGGTCGCCGCGTTTGAGCTTGCCTTCATACTCCCAAAGACAGAGCGGAATGGTGGCCGCTGTCGTGTTGCCGAATTTGTTGATGGTCACCATCACCCGATCAAGCGGCAAGCCGGTGCGCTCGGCGGTCGCCTCGATGATCCGTTTATTGGCCTGATGCGGTACGAGCCAATCGACCATTTTGCTGGTCAGCCCGTTCCGCTCCATGAGGTCGGTCGCTACTTCGGCCATACGCGCAACGGCGTATTTGTATACTGCGGCGCCTTCTTGGTGGACGTAATGCAGGCGCTTGGCGACTGTCTCCGCCGTCGGCGGCATGCGACTGCCGCCGGCTTTCTGATGCAAATGCTTCGCGCCCGCCCCGTCGGAGGCAATCAGCACGTCCATGATGCCGTACTGCCGCCCCGGCTCAAGCAGCACCGCGCCTGCGCCGTCGCCGAACAACACGCAGGTGGCGCGATCGGTGTAATCGATGATCGCCGACATCTTGTCCGCGCCGACCACCACGATTTTGCGATACGTTCCGGTTTCGATGAACTGCGCTCCGATGTTCAGCGCATAAATGAATCCCGAACACGCGGCTTGGACGTCGAAGCTGCCGATCCCGCGAATACCGACCATGTCGCAGATAAGATTGGCCGTGGACGGAAACACAAAATCGGGCGTAGTCGTTGCGCAAATCAGGAGGTCGATGTCGCCAGGGGGGATGCCGGTCTTCTTCAAAAGACCGCGCACGGCTTCGGCGCCCATATGCGAGGTGCCGAGCCCCTTGCCGCGGAGAATATGCCGTTCCTTGATACCGGTCCGCTCAGTGATCCACTGGTCGCTGGTATCGACCATCTGCGCCAGTTCGGCGTTGGTGAGCACGTCCGGGGGCACATAGCCGTGCACCGCTGTGATTGCGGCGCAAGCGGCCGGCCGACGCGCGGCTTTCGCTTTTTTGGGCTGCTTGGTCATCGCCGCACGACACTCGTTACGCCCATTAAATATTGGTTACGCGCCTTAGCATGCGGTTAACGTTGAGCCGAAGGCACGGCGACATCATGGCGCGGCTGCCCGCGCGGCATCGAGGACAAGTGCCGCCGCCTTGGCGCTTGGGGTCGATTCGACCTTCATCAAACTATCTATCCGGCCAAAGGCTTCGAGCTGCCGGGCCCGCTCTGGGCCTTCCGCTAACAGCGGCACCAGGGCATCCGCCAGCCTCTGGGCTGTGCACTCCCGTTGCAGGAATTGCGGAACGACGTTCTGACCCAGGACCAGGTTGGCGAGGATCACGGTCGACAATCGCCGACCCAAACCCAGAAGGCGGACGACCAACTCCTCAACCAGGGAAAGCCGATACGCGGCAACCGTGGGAACCGCGGAAATAGCGAGCTCAAGCGTGACGGTGCCAGAGGCCGCCAGCGCCGCTCGCGCCGAGCGGAACGCCGCCCACTTCTCGGCTGGATCGACCACAATGCGAGGCTTGATGTTCCAGCCGGCGATGCCTTCACGGACTTGCTCCAACCTATTTCGCAAAGTCGGCAGAACGAGCTCAAGGGGTCCGCTGCGCTCAACGACCCGGCTGATCGCAGCGCCAAATACCGGAAGGAGGCGGTCGATTTCGCTTGAGCGGCTGCCGGGCAGCACCAGAACGAGCGGCGGATCGGCAATTCGGCGATTTGCCTCATCCGCATTCGGACGCAGGTCCGCGAGATGTTCAATCAGGGGATGACCGACATACACGCAGCGCGGTCCGCCAAGCTTGACGTAGGCCTCCGGCTCGAACGGAAGGATCGCCAGCACGCAATCGATGTACGAGCGCATGGCGCGTGCGCGTCCGGGCCGCCATGCCCAAACAGAGGGCGAGACATAATCCAGGATCGGAAGGGCGGGAACGCGTCGCCGAATTTTGCGGGCGACCCGGTGGGTAAAATCCGGACTGTCAATGATGACCAAGGCGTCCGGCCGCGCAGCAATGATCGCATCGGCGGTCTCGCGGATACGGCGCAAAATCAGCGGCAACCGGGCGGGTATTGCGGTGAAGCCAACGATCGAGAGTTCGTCGATCGGGAAAGGGCTATGTATGCCCGCGGCTGCCATCGCGTGGCCGCCAACACCGGCGAGCGTGAGCCGCCCGGCTTCGCGCGCTTGGAGTGCGCGCGCCAATGACGCACCCAGCGCATCGCCCGATTCTTCCGCGGCGACAAGGTAGATCGAGCGTGGCCGCGACGGCGACACCTCCGTCACGGTGGAGCAACCTCACTCACGCCGGCGAGAAAAATATTGGCGCGGTCTGCGGCTGCGATGACCTCCATCGGCGTGGCAATGAGAGTGCTGCCAGCGGTAACCGCCAGTCCCGCAAGGCCGGCGCGAGCGACATTCTCTACCGTCAGCGGCCCGATGGCGGGGAGATCGAAGCGACGGTCCTGTCCCGGCTTGGGCGACTTCACCAGCACGCCCGTACCAAGCCGCGCGGTCACACGATCTTGGCCACGCATTTCATTGATCCGCGCCAGCATGTTGTCAGTACCCTCGGCCCCTTCGACCGAAAGGACATGGCCATCCGCAACGATCGCCGCTTGACCCACATCGAACGGGCCTAACGCGGCGATCAGCTTAAGTGCTCGTGCAATGTCGGCCCTGTCACGATCCGTCGGCTGGCAGCGAGTGAGCACGCCTTGCGGAACGAGAATTTTCGGCGCCACCGTCTCGAGCCCGACAATCCGCAAACCGCCCCGTTCGAAGATTTCGGCCACGCCCTTCAGCAACTGGTCATCGCCACCGCGAGCAGCACGGAGAAGCCGCGGGATAATGCGGATGGTCGGCCAATCGAGACGGATTTTTGCAAGCGGCGGACGCAGTAATGCGCCGATGAAAATTGCTTCGCGGCAGCCCTCGAGCCGGGCCAGACGCAGTATCCGTCCCAACTGCCCGAGCGCAATCCAATGATGCGCATATCGCTGAACCGTACTGGCTTCGGCCCACCCCTTGATTCCGAACATCACCGGACGCCGCCCACTCTGCAAAACCGCCTCGGCGACGGCCATCGGAAAACTGCCGCCGCCGCAGATGATCGCTAGCGGAGTTGGCACCGCTTCCGAAACCTCGCGGCCACCGCCTTGGGGCTCAGGCGAAGTCATGTTCGGCTTCTTCGCCGCCGTTTTGGCCCGCGGGGCGCATCAACGGCCGTTTTCTGCCTTCGCGGATGAAGGCGATGATCCTGCCGACACGCGGCTCGTCGGAGAACTCGCGGGCGACACCTTCGACCCTGTCGGCGAACGTGCCGGCGCCGAAAAACAATTGGCGATAGGCGCGACGTAACCGAAGCATCTGCGGATGCGTGATGCCACGGCGCCGCAGCCCGACGACGTTCAGTCCGACCAAATCTTCGCGGTAGGCCATAGTGAAGGGAATGACATCGGCCCGGATCGGGCTCATTCCACCGATCATGGCCCCTTCCCCGACGCGACCGAACTGATGGACGGCGGCGAGACCGCCGACAAATACGCCGTCACCAATGGTGACATGACCGCCGAGCGTTACATTATTCGCAAACGTGACTTGGTCACCGATTTGGCAATCGTGGCCGACATGGGATCCGACCATGAAGAGGCCGCGCTCGCCGACGCGCGTTACGCCGCCACCATCTTCGGTGCCGGTATTCATGGTGACGCTTTCGCGCAGCTCGCAGCGCGGTCCGACAATCAGCCGCGTGGCGCCGCCGCGATAATGCACCGATTGCGGTGGCGTCCCAAGCGAAGCAAAGGGATAGACGACGGTGCCTTCGCCGATAGTCGTGACGCCGGCGATGTGAACGTGGGCGATCAGGCGCACGCCATCGCCAAGCTGCACATCGGGCCCGACCATGCAGTAGGGACCGATCTCAACACCGTCGCCGACGCGTGCTCCGTCGGCCACGCGCGCGGTTGGATCGATCGCCATTTAATCCTCGGCTAGATAAGCACCGAGAACAGCCTCGGCGACGAGGGTATCGCCGACTTTGGCTTCGCCGCGGTACCACCACATGCTGCGGCGATGCGTGACCTTGGTCATGTGATACTCAAGCACATCGCCGGGGCCGGCCGTTTTGCGGAATTTCGCTTTGTCTATGGTTAGGAAAAACATCGTTCGCGCCTTTTCGCGCGGCGGCAACTGGCGAAGGCAGAGCACGCAGGCCGTTTGCGCCATGCCTTCGATGACCAGCACTCCAGGCATTACCGGATTATCGGGAAAATGGCCGACAAATTGCGGCTCATTCATCGTGATGTTTTTGATGCCGACCCCGCACTCGTCGCCGCGTATCCCGGTAACGCGATCGATCAGCAGGAACGGATAACGGTGCGGCAACAACCGCAGAATTTCGCGGATGTCGGCCGCGCCGAGAGCCTCTTCCTTCATTCCGGCTCACCTTTTCGATTATCGCCGCGCGCCAGCCGCCGCACCACCGAGACACCCTTCATAAAATCGCGCACCGGCTGCGCTGGGGAACCTAACCAGCGCTCGCCGGGCGGCACATCGTGCATCACGCCACTTTGCGCACCAAGTTGCGCTCCAGTTCCTATGGTGACGTGATCGGCAATGCCGACTTTGCCGCCAAGCATGACGAAGTCACCCAGTACGGCGCTCCCCGATATACCGACTTGCCCGGCAATCAGGCAGTGTCGTCCGATGCTCACGTTGTGTGCTATTTGCACGAGGTTGTCGATCTTAGTGCCTTCGCCGATAACGGTATCACGGGTCGAACCGCGGTCGATGGTGGTGTTGGCGCCTATTTCTACGTCGTCCTGGATGATGACCCGCCGGCTCTGCGGAATCTTCAGGTGGCCGGCGGACGATGGGAGATAGCCGAAGCCGTCCTGACCAATACGCGCGCCGGGATGGACGATGACGCGATCGCCGATCAGCGCGTGCGCGACCGTTGCGCCGGGGCCGATGACGCAATCGCGGCCGATCGCAACGGACTTGCCGATGGCGGCACCGGCCGCGATGAGCGTTCCCGCACCGATTTCGGAATCTGGACCGATGACCGCAAGCGGATCGATCGTGACGCCGGCTTCCAATCGCGCGGTCGGATGGACGTGCGCTTCCGAAGCGCGGCCGGCCGTGCCAAACAGCGATGACGGCCGCAAAACGTCAGGAAAGAGAGCGCGCGCTACGATGACGAAGGCCCGATAAGGCTCGCCTGTCACCAACACCGCCAGTCTGGCGGGCGCAGCCTTGGCGAAACGCGGCGTCACCAGACACGCGCCGGCGCGCGTGGTCCCGAGCGCGCCGAGATATTTTGGATTGTCCAAAAAACTGATGTCGGACGCTCTCGCCGAGTCGAGCGGCGCGATATCGCTGATGCCGACGTCGAGCGGGACGCCGGGAGCTGGCTCGGCACGGGTAAGCGCGACGATCTCGGCAATCGTCAAACCGCGCGTTTTGGGTAAGAAATCCGGCATCCAACCGGTCTCGAGCGCGCCCGCAGCCCGATCAGAACCGCGCGCCGCCGCCAAACTGGAAAAATTGCGTTCGGTCGTACGGTTGCTTGAGGACCGGGTAGGCGAAATCGAAACGCAGCGGACCGAAGGGGGAATCCCAGATCAGGCTCGCCCCGACGGATACCCGCGGAGCAGACGAATCCGCGTAAAGCAGTCCGCATTGGCAAACGTACTGTGTCCCCGGGATGTTGGGGGTGACCAGGCCGTTGATTTCACCGGTAGCCGGATACTGGGTCTCGCCTTTGTAGCCCCACTCTGAACCCGAATCGATGAACACGGCGCCGCGGAAGCCCGCATCCTTTGGCAAAAAGTAGAAGGGATACTGAAATTCGAGGCTGGCGCCCCAGTACATCGTGCCGCCCAGTGCGTCGTCTGCTCCGCCCACGGTCAGGTCGCGTGGGCCCAAGCCGGCCGGCTGGAAGCCGCGGACAAGGTTCTGACCCATCTTGAAGTCGTCGAGCACGCTGACGTAGCCGTTGTTCGACACGCAAGTGCCGGACGTGGGGCACTTCTTTAGTCCCAGCATATCGCCGCCTTGCAGATGCAGAACGCCGACAAGGTCGGAGACAACCTCATAGTAGGTGCGGAAATCGACAACCGAACGGAGGTAAGCGGTCGTGCCGCCAAGACCCGCGATGTCTTGACCGAAATTGAGCAGCAGGCCGTTAGTCGGATGCTTGTTGTTGTCGAGGGTGTTGAAGGTCAATCCGTATCCAGGCTGGGAAACGACTTCGGTGCCGTAAGACAGCTCTTCACGAATCGGCAGCGAGGCCACGTAGAGCGGCAAGTTGCTCTGATACAGACAGTTCGACTGGAAATTCGTCGGATTCCAGTTCGGATAGGCCGCATTGATTCCGCCCGGAACCCCAAGCGAAGCGGCGGCAAGCGCAACCGGCGTCGGGAAGGTCGTCATGAAATTCGGGTTGATGTTGGTGCAGTCGTTCAACTCGGACGCTAGCGAGATTTGCTGCGCATAGATCGAGTAGCGCAATTGCAGACTCAAGTCCTCGCGCAGCGGAATGCCGAACTTCAGATTGGTGCCGTAGTTGCTCGTTCCATACGAAAGATAAGGACTGGCCAATGTTTGTCGGGCAAACAAATCGATGCCGCCGGACATCCGGTAATCGAGTAAATAGGGTTCAACGAAATTGAACTCGACGCCGCGGGTGTACTGACCAGCGGTGAGCGAGGCCCGCGCATAGCGGCCGGTACCCAATAGGTTACGCTCGGCCACCGAAACCTGGCCCATGAAACCGTCGGCGGTCGAATATCCGCCCATGACCGAGAAATCGCCGGTCGAGGTTTCTTCAACATCGACGTTGATCACCACCCGATCAGGCGCCGAGCCGGGCTCGTTGGTGATTTTGACCGTCTTGAAGAAGTTGAGATTTTTGATGCGCCGTTCGGCGCGGTCGACGAGCGCGCGGTTGTACGGGTCGCCCTCGGAGATGTCGAACTCGCGCCGGACCACATAATCGCGCGTTCGCGTATTGCCACGGATATTGATGCGTTCGATATAGGCGCGCACCCCTTCATCAACGACGAAAACCACGCTCACCGTGCGGCTTTGCGCATTGCGGTCGCCTCGAGGCCGCACCGTGGCGAATGGGTAGCCGTGCTTTGTGATCTCGACGGTCAAATTCTCAACCGTCTTTTCGATCGCGTCGGCGTTGTAGACGTCTCCTTGATGCGTCCGCAGCACCGCCAAAAGAGAACGGCTGTCGACGGCGCGGATATTCGATTGAACGTCGACGGCCCCGAAGCGGTAGAGCGGTCCTTCTTCGATGGTAAACGTGATGATGAAGCCTTTTTGCCCCGGATCGTACTCGCCGGTCGCAGCGACGACCTGAACGTCGGCGTAGCCGTGGCTAAGATAGAACCGCCGGATCAAATCGCGATCCGCCTCTATACGATCAGGATCGTACACGTCTGTGGTTTGCAGGAAGCTGAGGATATTCGAGGTCGAGGTTTTGATGACTTCTTTCAGCCGGTAGTCGGAATAGGCGTGATTGCCGACGAAAACTATCGTCTTGACGCCGGTCTTCTCGCCCTCCTTGACCTCGAAGATCAAGTCGACGCGGTTGTTCGGCCGCTCAACGATCTTTGGAACGACCGTAACGTCAAACCGGCCGTTGCGGTGATAAACCTCGATAATGCGCTGGACGTCGGCCTGCACGGTGGCGCGTGACAACGTACCGCGTGCCTTCGACTGGATTTCCTGCTGCAGTTGTTCGTCTTTGATCTTGCTGTTGCCCTCGAAAGCGAGGCGATCAATGACCGGGGCCTCGACGACGGTGACAATGAGCCGGCCGCCCTGCTGCGAAATACGAATGTCCTGGAACAAGCCGGAGGCGTAGAGCGCCTTCAGCGCGCTGTCGACCTTCGCCGCATCGACGCGCTCACCGGGCGCAACTTTGAAATAGGAGCGGATTGTCTCCGCTTCCACGCGGCGATTGCCTTCGACCACAATCGAACTCGCGGCCCCGCCGCCGTCGGCTCGTTGTGCCGCCGCCGGACCGGACCCAAAACTGAATAGCACCCCGACGAGGAGCAAGCCGGCCACGACAAGCCCTCGTCTTACCCGCACACACATGTCCATGCGCAAAGCGCCCTATTCCCCTCGTGGCCGCCCCCAAAGTGGCGGGTTGCCTGCAGTCTCCCTCGGTCTACTAAAGACGACGTTTCTCCTAATCGTTTTTTATCCTCGCCCCCGCGCCAGGATGATGGGGATACCCTGGCGAATATGATTTACGACGTCGTCAGATGAACGATGTCATTGAAAGTTGCAAATATCATCAACATCAGGACGATAGCGAGCCCGATGCGAAAGCCGACTTCCTGGGCCCGCTCTGACAACGGACGTCCGCGAACACCCTCTATTACATAGAACAAAAGGTGACCGCCATCGAGCAACGGGATGGGAAACAGGTTCAGAAGCCCGATGGAAACCGATAACACCGCCGCCAACTGAATGAGCGGGATGAAGCCGAAGCTGGCGACCTGCCCCGACATCTGGGCGATGCGAATCGGGCCGCCGAGCTGGCTGGCCGCTTCGCGCCCGCTCAGCACCCCGACGATATAGTTGAGCGTGCGGTCGATAACCGACCAAGTCTCCTGCAGGGCCATCCACGCAGCCTGGAGAGGGCCGACCGGATGGACCTTCAAATCCTCGGCGGCCATCGACCGCGTGATGCCGAGAATGCCGATGCGCTGTACGTTACCAAAATTATCCTTGACCTCTTTGAGCGCCGGGGTGGCTTTGAGCGCCCGTTGCACGCCATCGTGTTCGACGGTCACGTTCAGCGTTTCGCCGGCGCTCGTGCTAACGATGCGCTGCATGTCGCTAAAGCTGTCGACGGCGTGTCCGTCTATCGCGACAACGAGGTCGCCGGGCTGAAAGCCCGCGGCAGCAGCAGCGCTCCCGGCCTGTACGGTATCGACCCGGGCGCTCATGGTCTGTTTGCCGTAGAGCGCGAACACGCAGGCGAAAATAATGACAGCCAAAACGAAATTCGCGAACGGTCCGGCCACGACAATGGCGATGCGTTTCAGCACCGGCTGGAACATAAAGCTCCGCGCTCGCTGCTCGGCATCCATATCGGCCTGCGATTGACCGGGGACGCTGGCGACGTTGTCATCGCCAAAGAATTTTACGAAACCGCCAAGCGGAATGGCTGAGATTTTCCAGCGGGTTCCATAGCGATCATTGAAGCCAACAATTTCGGGGCCGAAGCCGATCGAAAACACCAGAATTTGCACGCCGCACCAGCGTGCAACCAGGAAGTGTCCGAGCTCGTGGAAGAAGACCACCAGGCTGAGGACGAAAAGGAACGGAATAACGTAGCCGAGGACGCCGCCGCCAAGCATATGCAAATGCGACAAAACGTACGACCCCATGACGTTACCAGCCCCTCAGCGCCTTGATGTGGCCCATGCCCCGATTGGCGAAGCTACGATGCCATTGCGGCAATTTCGGGCAAAAGACCAATTGCGAGCTTTCTCGCGCCTTGATCGATAGCGATAGCGTCTTCGATCGATTGCGGTTCGGCCATCGAGCCCTCTCGCTCCGCCGCGTCCAGCGTTGCCTCGACGAGCGCCGGGATGCCGCCAAATCCCAGACGCCGGCCGACGAATTCGCGCACCGCGATTTCGTTTGCGGCGTTGAGCACGGTCGGAGCGGCCCCTCCTGCAGCGAGCGCTTTGCGCGCCAATGCCAGCGCAGGAAAACGCACCTCGTCGGGTTGTTCAAACGACAACGTGGCGATGCGGGCCAGATCGAGCCGCGCTGCGGGCGTGGCCATGCGCGCCGGCCACGCCAGACAATGCGCGATGGGAATACGCATATCCGGGGAACCGAGCTGGGCAACGACCGATCCATCGCGAAATTCCACTAGGCCGTGAACGACCGATTGCGGATGGACGACGACGTCGAGCTCATCGGGCGCCAATCCGAACAGGTGGTGAGCCTCGATCAGCTCGAGGCCCTTGTTCATGAGTGTAGCCGAGTCGATGGTAACTTTCGGCCCCATCGACCAAGTGGGATGTTTCAGCGCCTGCTCGACTGTGACCTTACGTATGGACTCGAGCGACCATGTGCGGAATGGCCCGCCGGACGCCGTGAGCACAATCCGGCGAACATCTTCGCGCGGACCAGCGCCGAGCGCCTGGAAAATCGCGTTGTGCTCGGAATCGACCGGAAGCACCGTGGCGCCGGCGGCTGCGGCTTTGCGCATAAAAAGCGCGCCGGCGCAAACGAGGCATTCCTTGTTGGCTAGCGCAACCGACGCGCCGCGCTCGGCGGCGGCGAGCGTGGGTTTGAGACTGGCGGCGCCGGTAATCGCGGCCATGACCCAATCGGCTGGACGCTGGGCTGCTTCCACAACGGCTTCCGGACCGGCCGCCGCTTCAATATTCGACCCGGACAATTCGGCCTTGAGCTCGCCATAGGCGGCCGGATCCGCAACGACGGCCAAGCGCGCGCCAAGCTCGCGGGCAATCCGCGCAAGCGCGGCGGCATTGCGATCGGCGGTCACCGCCTCGACTTGGTAGCGGGCCGCCTCCTGCCGCAAAAGATCTATGGTGCTGGAACCGATGGAGCCTGTGGCGCCAAGAAGCGTCACGGTCCTTGGCACAGGAGCCAGTCCAACTCTGGCCAGCGGTTGCTTACGCGTCATCGCATTACCATACCAGCAAGCCGGTGGCGGGCGCATCCGTACCGTGTCGTAGCGCGCCTATGATAAGAGCGGAAAGGGCTGCCACCAGGAACCCGTCCAGCCGATCCATGAGTCCGCCATGGCCGGGAATGAACGCGCCCGAATCCTTCGCGCCAAAGCGGCGTTTGATTGCAGATTCAAGCAAGTCACCGGCTTGCGCCAGGACCGACAACAACAGCGCCATCGCCCCGATCATCCCCAGCTTGCCGATGCCGACCGTATAAGCGACCCCGAGGCCGCCCGCTACCCCCCCGGCCAATCCCCCCATGGCGCCGGACCACGTCTTTTTCGGGCTGACGCGCGGCCATAACAGCGGACCACCGAGCAGGCGTCCGCAAAAAAAGGCAAAAATGTCGGTAGCCCAGACGGTTGCGAACAAAAGTAAAAGTGCGGTGAGACCCCAATCGGGGTCGCGCCGCAAAAGCGCAGGGCCAAGAAGCGCCGCCCCGGCATAGACCACGCCACCCGCTGCCCAGCTCACCGCCCGGAAGACCGAGGCGCCGTCGGATGCCTTGGCGAAGAAAAGCGCCGCCGCGGCTACCCCAATCGCAATCGCGATGAGCGCGGCGTTTGGCATCGCCAACCCGGTAAGAAACGCCGCGGCGACGAGGGCTATGGTCCCCGGGATGAGAATTCCCGGCGCGGGACTGCGCGCCACGAGTAAGGTCCATTCGTAGAGGATGCCCAACGCGCCGAGAAAACATAACGCGAGGAACGGCCAACCGCCGACGTAGGTCAGGACGAGGACCGCAGGCGCCAGCACGGCCGCCGAAGCAACGCGCAACGCAAAATTGCGGCGACGGTTGTCGCGCTGATCCGCCTCGATCACGATGCGGTCTTCATGATCCAGTGTTCGCAGCCAAGCCGCCGAAGCGGCGCTCGCGGCGTCGATACTCGGCTATCGCCCCCTCGAGCGCGGCGCGATCGAAATCCGGCCAATTGATCGGAACGAAAACGAGCTCACTATAAGCCGCCTGCCACAGCAAAAAGTTTGACAGCCGCTGCTCACCGCTGGTGCGGATAATGACATCGGGATCTGAAATGTCGGGGGCATGCAAATAACTGCCGATGCGATCCGGCGTCACCTCATCGGCGGTGAGGCGGCCGGCTGCCACTTCTATCGCCAAACGCCGCGCGGCTTGCGCGATCTCTTGCCGCCCGCCGTAATTGAAGGCGACCACGAGCGTGAGGCCGCCGTTGCCGCGGGTCAAATCCTCCGCCTCCTGCAGGAGGAGGCAGATATCGCGATCTAGTCCGGCGCGCTCGCCTATGACGCGCACCCGAACGTTGTTCCTATGCAACTCTGCCAAATCATTGCGGACAAACCGGCGAAGCAATCCCATCAGATCTACGATTTCCGACGAAGGCCGGGACCAATTCTCTGAACTAAAGGAAAAGATCGTCAAAACGGAAATGCCCAACTCGCCGGCGGCGCGCACGGTGCGGCGGAGCGCCTCTACGCCGCGGCGGTGGCCCTCGACCCGCGGCAGTCCGCGCGCGGCCGCCCAGCGCCCGTTCCCGTCCATAATGATGGCAACATGCCGTGGCACAACGAAGCCATCGTCCCCACCTGGGAGCGGCTCGCTTGCGCTGTTTCTCGATCGTGCGGCGTCGCTCAAACCGTCATGATCTCCTTTTCTTTGCCGGCAAGAAGCTTGTCGACTTCGGCTATGGTCGCGTCGGTCACCTTTTGCACTTCGCCGGACTGACGAGTGTGCTCGTCTTCGCTGATCTGGTGGTCCTTCTCCGATTTCTTCAGAACGTCGAGACCATCGCGGCGCACGTGACGCACTGCCACTCGCGCGGCCTCGGCGTATTTGTGGGCCACTTTGACGATCTCTTTGCGCCGCTCCTCGTTGAGTTCGGGGATGCGCAGCTTAAGCACTTGACCCTCGGTGCTCGGCGACAGTCCCAGATTGGCAGCCGAAATTGCCTTTTCCACCGCATGGATCTGCGACCGATCCCATACCTGCACATTGAGCAGGCGCGGTTCCGGAACGCTGATAGTCGCTAGCTGATTAAGCGGCATGTGGTTGCCATAAGCTTCCACCTGGACGTGGTCCAGCAAAGCCGACGACGCACGTCCGGTGCGCAAGCCCGAAAGCTCTTGTTTGAGCGATGTAATAGCGCCTTGCATGCGACGCTTGAGGTCATTCATGTCAAACGTCGTTGCCATGGCGCCCTCCCCTGGCTGTTTCAGGGCCTTGTCCGGTCCGTTACCCGGCTTTAGCCGACAGTGGTGAAATGACCCTTGCCAAGCAAGACGGTCTCGATCGCACCCGGTTCGCGGATCGAAAAAACGATGATAGGCATGTTGTTCTCCCGGGCAAGCGCGAAGGCCGTCGCATCCATGATTTTCAAGTTGCGATCGAGCGCTTCCTGGTGGGCGAGCCGATCGTAGCGTTTCGCCGACGGGTCCCTCTTAGGATCGGCCGTATAAACTCCGTCGACGTCAGTTGCCTTGAACACGGCATCGCAGCCCATCTCGGCGGCGCGCAGGATCGCCGTGGTATCCGTGGTGAAGTAC
>DAIUEQ010000069.1:0-15912 GCA_036845025.1 Xanthobacteraceae bacterium
CGTCCGTCAAAGTGCCGAGATAAGCAGCGCGGACCTTGGGGTCCTTGAGAACGTCGGCGGTCGGCCCGAACGCGATCTTGGAGCCGAAATCGAGCACCAGCGTCTCGTGACAGGTGGTCGAGATCAGATCGACATCGTGGTCGACGAGCAGCACCTGAGCGCCGCAGAACTCGGGAACGCCGATGATGACATTGCGCAGATGCTCGGCTTCGCTTTCGCTCAAGCCGGCGCCCGGTTCATCCATCATCACGACGCGCGGCTGCGCGACGACGCAGCGCGCGATCTCGACCAGCCGCCGCTCGCTGGCGTTCAGCGAAACGCCCACGCGCTCCGCCTGCCGGGTCATGCCGACATACTCAAGCGCCTCGCCGATCAGATCGCGGCGCGCACGGCCCCGGGTGGGTACGTTATCAAGCGCAGCGGCGACGTTATTCCAGACGCTGAGATTCTCGACGACTTGCTCGGTCTGAAAGGTGCGCCGCAGCCCGAATGCCGCACGCCGATTCATCGGGATGCGTAACAAATCTTCGCCGTCGATTGTGACGGTTCCGGCCGAGCGCCGGACGAAGCCGCTCATGACGTTCAATAGCGTGGTCTTGCCGGCGCCATTCGGGCCTACCAGACCAGTGATCTTGGCGCCGATGTCGGCGCTAAGATCATTGAGACCGCGCACGCCGCCGAATTCAACCGTGAGGCCGCGGATTTCGATCACAGTTTTCGCTCCGCGATCCGCGGCATGGCTGCCGATAACTTTGCGGCGAGACGGCGGCTCAGCGCGACCACCTGGCCGGATACACCTTGCGGCGCGGTGATCAACGCGTGAAGCAGCCCCGCCCCGAACACCATGATCGCGAGATTGCCGTCGACGTGCCAATCGGTGAGCAGGCTTGGCACCGCGCGCAACAGCAAGCCCGCGAAAATCGGTCCCGACCAATGGAACGCGCCGCCGATCACGGTGAGCGCGAACATCATGATTGATTCGCTCGCGGGGAAAGCGCGGCCGTCGAGCTGTCCGACATTTGCCGCCATCAGACCGCCGGAGACGCCGGCAAGGAAGCCGGCAAGCGCAAAGGCGATGACTTTGTACCAGACGATATTGACGCCGACCGCCACGGCGACGGGTTCGCTCCGGCGGATCAGCGCCCACGCGCGGCCGGCCCGCGTGCGTTCGATCAGCATCACGGCCAAAAACCCGAGCGCGACGACGACGACGACGTAACGGAAATACGCCGCATCAGTCGGCGCGATCGGCGGATGCGGCATGAACTGGCGCGCGCCCGCGTAAATCTTGCCGGACCAGCCGGGACCGCCATCGGGAAAACCGGTCGCATTGATGAACACCTGGAAACCGCCGGCGATCATGAGCGTGATCAGCGCAAAGAACAGCCCGCGCATGCGCAAGGCCGGCAAACCGAAAATAACGCCGAAGATCGAAGCGGCGACGCCGCCAACCAGCAGATCGATCTCAAACGGAATCTGGAAGCCGTGATAAAGTCGCAGCGCCACCCAACCGCCAACGCCGAATAGCGCGTATTGGCAGAGCGAGACCATGCCCAACTGGGCGTAAAGCACCGCGACGCTCAAGCTGCAAAGCGCCATGATCGTTACGCCGGTGAAGGTCTTGAGCCAGTAAGCCGAAGCGAGGTAGGGCAACAAGACGGCAACAATCGCCGCGGCCGCGATGCCGACGCGAAGTTGCTGCCAGAGCGTGCCGACCGCCTCGAAACTCGCGGGCACCGAGCGGAACTGGTCGATCCGGCTCAGCACCAGGCCGCCGCGCTGATACCAGAGCAAGACCAGCGCGGCGAAAATAAACGGTGTCGCCGAACGATACCCCGCAATTTCCGGGAACGGCGTTGCGATCGCCTCGATTACACCGATGGCGAGACCGCCAACAACCACGGCCGTCAGCGACGTGAGCCGCCCGAGAATAGCCGCCGCTACAGCAGGCACGACCAAATACGTCAGCGGGATGGCCTGCAGCTTCAACATATTGGCGAGGAAGATGCCGCTTACGCCCGAGAGCACGCCCGAGATCACCCACGCCCACGCATCGACGCGAAGTACCGGCACGCCGACGAGCCCGCTGATCTCACGATCGTTGGCGAGAGCACGCATCGACAAGCCGAGCCGGCTGCGGTTGAGGAACAAAATCATGCCGAGCGCCACGGCAACGCCGAGGCCAAACGCAATGGCCCGCGTGGCGATGACGCGGACACCGAAGACGTAAAAGCCGATGCCGTCGGTCGGCAGCCGCAGACTGCGCGGCCATTCGCCCCAGAAGAATTCGCAGAATCCCAAAACGACGAGCGCGAAGCCGAGTGTCGCGACGGCGCGGATAATCGGATCGCTATGCGCCAGCCGCGGCGCGACGACCCGCCCATAAAATAAGGCAAGCGCGGTGGAGCTGGCTACGCCGGCGATCCACCCGATCCATTCGGGGAGGCCGATTTGCGCGATCTGCCAGGCCAGAAGCGCACCCAAGGCGCCGAGCGCGCCTTGAGCCAAGTTCAAAACACCGGAAGCCCGATAGAGCACAACAAGGCCTACACCGGCGAGGACATAGACCGCGCCGGTGCAGAGCCCCGATATGACGAAAGGGCTAAGGTCAGGCATTACAAGACTTGCCGTTACGGCCTCTTTTTAATCCGCAAGATGCAAATCTTTTTCCATCTTGAGGATGCCCGCATAATCAGGATCAAGCACGGCGAAGCACGACCGCCGCGTGACGAACGCATCGTCCTTGATCTCGGCGACCGAGCCGGCATGCGTTGCATTGTGTTCGTCGCCGGGGCCGAAATACCACGGGCTGCAAGACACGTCGGTCTTGAGACCCTTGATGTTGCGGAAGGCTTCGGCGACCGACGCGCGGTCGATCTTCGCAGGATCGAGCTTCAACAGCGCTTGCGTCGCTGCAAGAGCCGCCAGGTATCCGGCTTGCGAGAACGTGTTCCGCTGATCGGACGGCTTGCCGTATTTGTCCAGCACGGCATGCCAATTGTCGATGTCGCCGCCGTGCTTGTCGAGCGGCTCTAGCTCAAGCTGAATAAACACACGGCCGCCCTTGCTCCAGTACGGGCCGATCGCCTTTGGCACACTGGCGTCATAATGCGAGGTCGGTGCGGTGATGTAGACCTTGCCGCCCAGATCCTGTTGCTCGGCCGCGGCATAGAGCGGAATGCCGAGTTCCTTTGGCGTGTTGAAATCGATCGCGTCCGGCTTGAACGCCATGGCCTGCAAGATCAGCGACGTGGCGTCGAGCGAGCCCGGATCGAACAGGATGGTTTTGACTTCCATGCCGACCGACTTGCCGTAAGCCTCGATGCCGCCGCAGGACCAGTCACCCACGTTGGGAATATTCGGGCCGATGCAGACCAAGCGCTTCACGTGCAAATCGTCGTGCATGTATTGCGCCGCGCCGATGTTGCTCATGCGCGGACCACCGTTAGTCGGCGCTATATTTTTCGAGTGGAAACAATCGCGCGGCACGCCGACGCCGGCGATCACCAGAACATTGCTGCTCTCATAGAACTTGGCGTTGGTGGCGCATTCGACGAAGCTCGAATTGCCGACCATACCGACGACTTTGGTGTCGTTGACAAGCTTGGCGGCCACCTGAGTAGCGGTTTCTGGGTTCCATTGGTCGTCTTCGACGCTGTAATGGATCGGGCGGCCGTTGATGCCGCCGTTGGCGTTGACGCAATTAAAATAAGCCGCGGCCGCTTGCGCCGAGCCACTGAAGTCGGCGGGACCGGTCTTGCCGACGATCGCCCCAATCTCGATCGGCTGACCACTTGCCGCCTTGCCGTTGCTTAGCCCGCATTTCGGCGCATCGGCCGCCGCAGCCGGCACTGTCGCGAGCGCCGATGCGAACCCGGTACAAGCCAGGGCCAGCATCGCGAAGTAACTCGAACGCATGTAGATCCTCCCCTTTTCACGCGGCATTTTTGCCGCGTGCCCAAAAGTTACGGGTGCAACTTATCATCGGCTTTCGCCCATGCGAAGCGTCGTTTGCAGCTTGATCTTTGTTCGGTTACCGAACGCGGCCAGGCACGCACGATTGCGCAAAAATTAGGCGATCAATGGAGCTTTGAGTGCCTAGAGGGCCGCTCTGAGCATGCCGGTTTTGCCGTGGCAATTGCGGTATTCGAAAAACTGATCGGCGGCTTTCGCCACCGTCACCTCGTGATAGAGCCGAAGCTTCGCGGCCGGGCCAAGCTGAGAAAGATATTGCATGGCGGCGCCGAAAATACGCACGTGGGTCGGGTGCGATTCCGACCAGCGCTCGAGCGCGGCGAGGCTTTTCCACCAGCTCATACCGTAGGTTTTTTCAGTCGGCTTGCCGTCGCGACCGATGATGGTCATGTACCGGTTCGCAAAGCAGCCGATGGCGACGCCGTCGTCGCGCAAAAAGTCCATGCCGGCGCGCAGCACCGGCTCGACGTCTTGCAAATACATTTGGCGCTCGGCGGCATCCGTGTCGGTCCAGTCCTGACCCGAGCGGATCAAGCAAATATTCTCCTGTGGCGTCACCCGCACTGACGCACCATCGCCAACCAGGCTTGGCGCTCCCGAGGGCGAAAGCGCGTCGGTCTGCGAAGCTGGAATGCGATCGCGCATGCCGCCCCAATAGGCGTGCTCCATGATGTCGCCGCTCAATCCGTCGGCCAGGACGGCGACGCCCTCGGGTCGGCCCAGCGAGGAGAACAACGTCTCGTAGTGGTCCATCTCGGGACTTAACACTTCGATGAACGTGCCGATGCCGGGAAATGCGACCTCTCCGCCGGTCCAGCCGTTTCGCGCCTGCGGAAACCAGGCGTTGAACGCATCCTTGTCATCCCAATAGGCGACAGAAACGGCCGTGGAATATCCGGCCTCGTCGACATAGGTTGCCCGATCCCAATGCCGCGGAGCATTCGGTGTATCGAAACGCTCGGCGATCCAGGAAAGCGCGGCGGCAAAGGCCGGCGGCGCCGCACCGTCGTGCTGAGCGCCGAAATACGCCATGACCACTTGTTTCACCGCCACACCGTGGCGGGCGACAAACGCCGGATAAGGCGGCTGGTAATCGTCGGGCACCCGCCGATGGCGGGTGCGCGTCTCTTGAAGATGTGGAGGGATTGCCGATTCCACGGCGTCACTCCGCCGCTTGCGCCGGCACGAATGGCGCCACAGCCGAGGATTTTGCGGCCGGCTTCGCAGAGTTCGCCGCCTCGCCTTCCTGATCGATGGGCAGCGCCAGCGTCTCAACCCGATGCGCCGGCCGATTGTTGAACAGAAGCCGCGTGACGTCCGGGCGCGCGTAATGTCCGGCCGGATCGGCGGCCGCCTTCGCCACCGAAATCATGCCGAGGTCGATGTCGGCGTAGAGCAAGCCTTCCTGATCCGGCGGCAACGGCTTGGCGAGGGGCGAACCGTCAGGGCCAAAGATCACGGCAAAGCCACCGCCGGCATGCAGGAACTGATGCTTCTCAGGCGAGTCGCATAATTCCTCGACCATGGCCGGTGAAACCGTGGCGCATGGCGCAATAACGAAACACGAGCCTTCGACCGCGTAGATTTTGCTCGCCGCGTTGTTGACCTCCGCGCCGAGCGCGTGCGCAAACGGATCGTAGAGCGAGAAACTCGGCCACGCAGCGACGTGAACCTGTTCGTTTTGCGCATACATGGCGTATTTGGACAGCGGCTGCAGATGCTCCCAGCAACACAGCGCGCCGACCCGGCCGATAGCGAGATCGTGTACGGCGAGATGCGAACCGTCACCCTCCCCGAACACGGTGCGCTCCGCATGCGTCGGTTTAAGTTTGCGGCGCGTGGCGATCGTTTCGCCGTCAGGGCCGATGATCCATTGCGCGATGTAAAGGCTGCCGCCGTCGCGCTCGGAGAGTCCAAGCGCGACGTACATGTTGTTGCGCTTAGCGGCCGCCTGCAACCGCTCGGCTTCCGGCGTGCCGTATTCCAGCGAGTTGTCGAAATAGCGCGAGACGAAGCCGCGCATGATTGCCCAAGCCGGTGCACCGAGCCAAATCCACCACGGATAACCGGGGATGAAGGTTTCGGGGAAAGCGATGAGGCGCGCGCCGTTCGCGCCGGCTTCGTCGATTAGCCGAACCGCCTTTTCGATCGAGGCTTCCAGATCGAGAAAGGCCGGCGCCGCCTGTACGGCAGCCACTTTGAATTTGGGATGTGTAGAGGCCATGGTCCACTCCTTGGCCGATCTGAAACGCCAGACCAGCACCTGCTCGCTGGATGATCGCTCATACCTCTGCGCCGGCTCGTCCCCTAACGGCGCGCAGATGTAGCAATGCGCAGACTAAGGGCTCCCGTGGAATTTTCTTGGCTGGGCGCGCAATAAAAATTGGCTGCGGGCGCAGTCCGCCAAGGACGCGTTCACGCCGCTGTGCTAGCGTGGTAGCTTGAATTCGCCGGGCTGCTCGGATCACGGGTGCGGTCCATGAGAACCGTCCTGACAACAAGCGATATCGCTGAGCGAAAGCGCGCTCAGTACTGGCAGGACGCTGTCTGCGATACTTTCGTCGAACTCGATTGCCAGGTCCGTCCCGACCGGCCGTTTTTCGGCGAACTCGTGACCACCGAATGTGAAGGCTTGCACTTTTCCCGGGTTCGCGCCGATGAACAGACGGTCAAGCGCACGCCCAGGCGCATCAGCCGCGCTCGCGAAGAGGTGATGCTCATCAGCTTGCAGGTGAGCGGCGTCGGTTCGGTCAGCCAGGACGGTCGCGAGGCGCGGCTCGAGCCAGGCGACTTTGCCTGCTACGACTCGACCCGGCCTTACACGCTGCGCTTTGGTTCCACCTTCGAGCAGCTCGTGTTGCATATGCCGCGCGAGGCCATGGTCAGACGCATCGGCCGCACCGAAGCCTGGACTGCACGGCGGATCGCTGCGGCAAGTCCGGTCGGCTCACTCGTGATGCCTTTCGTGCGACGGACGGCCTCTATCGTGTCAGAGGTGGCGCCGACGACCGCGAGCAGGCTTTCCGAAACCTGTTTGTCGCTGGTCACCGCCGCGCTGGGCGAGAACCTGAGCGACACATTCGAGGGTCAAAGCGCCGCGCGCACCGCGCTGACTTTCCGCGCCAAGGCGGTCATCGAAAATAACCTACACGATCACACGCTCAACACCGAGAAGGTCGCGGCGATGCTTTGTATCTCGCCGCGTTACCTCCAGGACCTGTTTCAGGCCGAGCACACGACGGTGAGCGATTGGATCTGGGTGCGGCGTCTGGAAAAGAGCCGGCGTGACTTGGCCGACCCGCTGCGGGCCCGCGATAGCATCGCGCAAATCGCACTCGCTTGCGGTTTCTTGGACTTCGGCCATTTCAGCCGGCGCTACAAGGAAGCGTTCGGCATGCCGCCGAGCCATTTCCGCGCCGCGTTGCGCGGCGCGTCTGACAACGACGACAGGACGACTTAGCGCAGCATTCTGCGAGTTATCTTTTCGCGGGCCTACCCGTTCATACGGGTTTCGAGGAAGGCGCCGGCGTGGCGAATCGCGTCACGTCCTTCGCTGAGCATAAAGCCGAACAAGTGCCAGACATGCGGCATGCTCGGCCAGATTTCGAGCCGTACCGAAACATCGGCGCCGCCGGCGCGAGCGGCAAGGCGCGTGGCGTCCTCGAGCAGGATTTCGGCGGAGCCGACCTGAATGAGGAGCGGCGCCAAGCCGGACAGATCGGCGTCAAGCGGCGATAATTGGCCGCCGCGTCCCTCGCCCACGATGCCGCCGCGATACGAGCGCCCGGCATGCAACAATGCGTCCCGGTTTAATGCCAGATCGCTCTTGGCTTTGCTCTTCATGGACGCGCCCGAGCATTCAAGATCGAGCCACGGCGAAATGGCGAGGCCTGCGGCCGGCAGTGGCAGACCACGATCGCGAATGGCCATCATCCCGGTCACGACCAGACCGCCGCCCGCAGAATCGCCGGCGAAGACAATTGACTTCGCCGGTGTGCCACGATCGAGGAGCGACTTATAAGAAGCGACGATATCGTCGACGGCTGCGGGGAACGGATCCTCCGGCGCCAGGCGATAGTCGATCGCCAGTGCGCGCGCCTTGGTCGCGCGGCCGAGTTCGCCGACCAGCGGCCGATAACCCTTGGCCGAGCCCGAGACGTAGCCGCCGCCGTGCAGATAAAGCATCACACGGTCCTGCCGCACACCGGGCGCGTCGATCCACAGGCCCGGTACGCCGCCTGCTTGCGTGGCTTCGAACTTGAGATCGGGAGCAATCGGCACGCTTGCCAACAAGCCTTCGAACTCGGCGCGCGCCTGCGCCGGTGGCGCCCCCAGGTTTGGGCCGCCCTGGCTCATCATGCCGGTCAGCGTCGCAAGTTCTTCGGCGCTCATGATTGCTCCCTCGTCTTGTGGCGCGAGTGTAACCGGCGCGCCTTCAGTGAGACAATCAATCGGGTGTTGGAAAACCGAGAAAGATTTATCCCGGACGGCCGAGACGCCTAGTCTCTGGCGATGATCTCGCGCTCGCCGTGGTGAGATTCTGGCATGTCCGGCCACTTCACGGCACGGCGCCGCAGCAAGAAGCGCGGCCGGCGCCGCGCGATAGCGCTGCGGCGGCGACGACGCCATGTCGGCTCCTCGACGCGCAAGGCGCCGACGCGCGCGAACGGTTCGCGCAAGCTGCCGTCGCGTTCGCCCACCAGAAGCGGCAACCCGAGCACCCGACCCCACGATTGCCAATCGGCAACGATCTCGTCGTTTTCGCTCGCCGCGAAGAGCGGCAGCGACAGAGAAGGATCCCGATGTTCGAGCACAATCGCGATTGCAGTCGGCGGCTCGTCAGCTTTGCCGTCCAAGCGAATGGAGACGCCGCGGAAGGCGGCCACCGGCAAGCTGATCGCCATGCGCATGCCGCGAACCGAGCGGCGGACCACGACGCGCCGGGAATGAAGATCGACAAAGCGCACGCGGCCGTCGGCCGCGTCGTCGATCGCTTCAAACCGCGCGGGCAAAGAGAAGGGGTCGAGCCGCAACGTGCGGCTCGACCCGGCAGCTAACCTGCCGGCTTCCATTTGACGCCCCGAACTTAACTCCCGCCGGGCTGTTTGCCGCCCGGTTGCCGTGAGAATGCCAGAGCGAAGTCGTAATCGGCTTAAAAAGCCTGGTTAAAAGCTCGTATCTCGCAGCCAATAGCGCTCATGATTGACAAGCCATTGCCGGAAAATCTGCGATTAACGCTTGGGCAAGCTCCAAGGCTTGAAGCAAACGGCGCGCGCTAACATCTTCGCCTTGTGTTTTAGTCTATTCCTCACTAATTCCGGCCACTCATGTCTTCATCCCTGCTCGATCAATCCGACCTCGCCGCGAACGCGGAACGGCTCGTTGCTGCCGCGCGGCGCGCCGGCGCCGACCAAGCCGACGCACTCGCCGTGCGCGCCGTCTCGCTTTCGGTCGATGTGCGCGACGGCGCCGTCGAAGAGTCACAGCGCGCGGAAGGCGACGACCTTGGTCTTCGCGTTCTCGTCGGTAAGCGCCAGGCGGTCGTGTCGACCAATGACCTCAGAGCCGACGGTTTTACAGCTTTGGCCGAACGCGCCGTCGCCATGGCGCGAGCGGCACCCGAGGACCGCTTCGCTGGGCTCGCCGACGCGTCGTTGCTGGCGAAGGAGTTCCCGGCACTCGATCTACTCGATCCCGACATCCCGGCCGTTGGCGCTCTCGAAGCGCTCGCCCGCGAGGCGGAACAAGCCGGGCTTGCGGTCGCCGGAGTCACCAAATCCGGGGGAGCATCGGCGTCGGCCGGCATATCCGGCCTGGTGCTTGTGACCAGCCATGGTTTCAGCGGCACTACCATCGCTTCGCGCCACGGCGTCGCCATGACCGCGATCGCCGGCGAAGGCACCGGGATGGAGCGCGACTACGATTTTTCCTCGACGCTGCACGCAAGCGATCTCGAACCCGCCGAGGTTATCGGCCGCCGCGCCGGAGAGCGCGCCATCAAGCGCCTCAATCCGCGGAAAGTCGCCACGCGGCGCCTTCCCGTCGTGTTCGACTCCCGGGTTTCGGGTTCGCTGGTCGGGCACCTGACAAGCGCCGTCAACGGCAGCGCCATCGCTCGCAAGACAAGCTTCCTGCGCGACAAGCTCGGCGCGCAGATTTTTCCTGCCGGCATCACCATCATTGACGATCCGCTGCGGCCGCGAGGGTTGCGCTCTCGGCCGTTCGACGCCGAAGGAGTCGCCGGACAGCGCCTCGCTCTGGTGCAAAACGGCGTGCTCACGAGCTGGATTCTCGACAGCGCCACGGCGCGCGAGCTTGATATGAAAACCACCGGCCACGCCCAGCGCGGCGTATCGTCGACGCCGTCACCCGGACCAAGTAATCTTCACCTCGCCCCGGGCGCGAAAACTCCGGACGAACTGATCGCCGATATTGAAGAGGGCTTGTACGTCACCGACATGATCGGCATGGGCGTCAACCTCGTCAGCGGGGATTACAGCCGCGGCGCGTCCGGCTTCTGGATCGAGAAGGGTCAATGCACCTACGCGGTCAGCGAGGTCACGATTGCCGGCCATCTTCTAGAGATGTTCAGAAGCCTTGAGCCGGCGAACGACCTTCAGTTTCGCTACGGCACCAACGCTCCAAGCCTGCGGGTCGAGGGCTTGACCGTTGCCGGCCACTGACGCCGTCGATCCAGTCGCAGCCACCGCACACTTGGCGGCGTGCGTGCGCGAGGCGGGCCAGCTCGCGCTGTCGATGTTTCGCACTTCGGTAAGGCAGTGGAATAAAGACGGTTCTTCGCCCGTCAGCGACGCCGATATCGCCGTCGATCGATTGTTACGTGAGCGGCTGATCGCAGCATTTCCAGGCGCCGGCTGGCTATCCGAGGAAAGCGCCGACGACGCCTCGCGGCTTACCGCGCGTTACGTCTGGATTGTCGATCCGATTGACGGCACCCGCGCCTTTCTCGCCGACTTGCCGGACTGGACGGTTTCGGCGGCGCTGGTCGAAAGCGGCCGTCCAATCTCCGCTTGCCTTTTCGCTCCTGCAACGGATGAATTCTTCCTCGCTTCCGCCAATAACGGCGCCACGTGCAACGGCGCCGCGATGTCCGTCACGGACGGCGCTTCGCTCGCGCAGGCGCGCATTGCCGGACCGAGAAGCATTATCTCGCGGCTGACTTCCGCGGCCCCCGACCTTAACATCACGCCGCGTGTTCATTCGCTTGCCCTTCGCTTCGCCCGCGTCGCGCAGGGAACTCTCGACGTTGCGATTGCCGGGCCCGACAGCCATGACTGGGACCTTGCAGCAGCCGATCTTTTGGTGCACGAAGCCGGAGGAGCGTTGACGCGTGTCGGAGGTGGCAAGGTGCTCTATAATTGCCCTGAGCCACGGCACGGAATTCTCCTCGCCGCAGGGCGTGACCGGCTCGCTCTTCTCAACGAATATCTTGGGGATGAACGCCTCGCCTCTTTGTAAATCGCGAACGCGCGCAGATTGAGTAACATGGCGGATGTTTCCGAACAGACTTCGAAGCAATTGCTCCATCTCGTCTTCGGCGGCGAGCTCAGCAATGTGACGGGCATGGAGTTCAAAGATCCCGGCAAACTCGATATCGTCGGAATTTATCCGAACTACGCGAGCGCTTATGTAGCGTGGAAGGAAAAGGCGCAGCGCACCGTCGACAACGCCGAAATGCGCTATTTCATCGTGCATTTGCACCGGCTGCTCGATCCAGAGAACCCGACGCAGCACTAACGAGGAGCGGATGGGGCGGAACTGGTGCCTTCGATCGGGCCGAGGCCGGTCAATACGCGCGGTAGTGCCGAATGCCGCTGCGCGTCGGGCTCGCCCGGGCCATGGAGAGTAAAGCGTGCGCGACCGTGTTCCCGTGGGGCTGCGACTATATCGATTGGCGTCAGGCGCTTTAGCAAAGCCTTTCGCCGCCTGGCTTCTTACGCAGCGCACCAAGCGCGGCAAGGAAGATCCGGAACGGCTTGCGGAGCGCTACGGTGTGGCAAGCCTGCCTCGCCCAGCGGGGCCGTTGATTTGGCTGCATGGCGCCAGCGTCGGCGAACTGCTCGCGGTCGTTCCGCTGATCGAGCGTTTGCGGGCGATGAATTTCGCCGTTCTCGTAACCTCAGGCACCGTCACATCCGCCGCGCTTGCCGCGCAGCGGCTGCCGCCCGGCGCCGTGCATCAATTCATACCCCTCGACGCGCCAAAGTTTGTCAGTCAATTCCTCGATCATTGGCATCCCGATCTCGCGTTATTCGTCGAATCCGATCTGTGGCCCAACCTCATCCTGACGTGCTCCGATCGCGGCATACCCATCATCCTCGTCAACGGCCGGGTATCCGAGCGGTCTTTTCAACGCTGGCGACTGGCGCCCGGCGGGATTGCAGCGCTGCTTGAACGTTTCGACCTGTGCCTGACCCAATCCAACGCCGATACTCAACGCTACGCCCGTCTCGGCGCTTCCCACGTCAGTAGCATCGGCAATTTGAAGCTCGACGTGCCCCCGCCCCCAGTGGATCGCGCCATTTTGCGCCACTTGAAGGACTCGATCGGCGCGCGGCGCGTGATCGCGGCGGCGTCTACCCACGCCGGTGAGGAAGCCGCCGTCATCAACGCCCACAAGCGGTTGCGCCTCAAACATCCCTCGCTGCTTACCGTTATCGCGCCGCGCCATCCCGAACGCGGCCGCGCCGTCGGCGATCTGGCGAAAACGGCTGGCCTATCCGTGGCGCAACGTTCGCTCGGCGAACCGCCGAAGTCCGACGTGGACATTTTTGTCGCCGACACTCTTGGCGAACTCGGCCTGATTTATCGCCTGGCGCCGATCGTATTCATGGGCGGCTCGCTCGCCAGCCACGGCGGTCAAAATCCGATTGAACCGATAAGACTCGGCGCCGCCGTCGTCCACGGCCCGCACGTCTGGAATTTCGCGGAAATTTACGAGGCCCTCGATACGGCGCGAGGCGCGCAAGCGATCGCCGACGAGGAAACGTTGACGACCTGTCTTTCCGCCTGGCTCACCGATCCTACCTCACGCACCGCCGTCGCCGACGCGGCGATGGTCACCGTCAAGACGTTGAGTGGCGCGCTGGAGCGCACCCTTGCCGCGCTCGAGCCGTATTTGATGCAATTGCGGCTCGAACAGCGCGCCTCTTAAGCTTGCCGTGAGCGGATGCAGAACAGGGTGTCCGCGCCGGAGCACGCCGCCGGCCGGTATTGGGGTTGATCGCTAATGCACGAGCCGGATTTTTGGTGGCAAGCAAAGGGCGGCCGGCTGCTTGCTCCCTTAGGCGGCATCTACGGCGCGGTGGCTGCCTTCCGGCTTAAATCGCCGGGACAGAAAGTTGGCGCCCCGGTCATTTGTCTCGGCAACCTGACAATAGGCGGGGCCGGCAAGACACCTGCGGCGCTCACCGTCGGCCGGCTTTTGCTCACCGAGCACAAACGCCCCTTCTTTCTGACGCGCGGTTATGGCGGGCGTCTCGCCGGACCGGTGCGGGTCGATCCTGCCATCCATAGCGCAGCCGACGTCGGCGACGAGCCTTTGATGTTGGCCAAACTTGCGCCGACCATTGTCGCTCGCGACCGCGTCGCGGGCGCGAGGGCCGCACGGCGCGACGGAGCGAACGTGATTGTAATGGACGACGGATTTCAAAATCCGTCGCTCGCGAAAGACCTCGCCATCTTGGTGGTCGATGGGCGTCGCGCCATTGGCAATGGACGCGTCTTCCCGGCGGGTCCATTGCGCGCACCGTTGAACGTCCAAGTCGCGCACGCCCAAGCGGTGCTTGTTGTCGGCGCGCCAACGGCAGCCATAGCGTCCGTATTGGAGAATGCTCGGCGCCGTGGTGTTGCGATCTTCCACGGCTGGCTCGAACCCGACCGCGCGGACCTCAATGCGCTCCGGCCGCGCCGCGTTCTCGCTTTTGCCGGCATCGCCGATCCGGAAAAGTTCTATTTAACCCTGCGCGAAGCCGGCGTCGTTGTCGCCGAACGTGCAGGTTTTCCCGACCATCATCGCTACACGGCGGCCGACGCGCGCGATCTCATCGCACGCGCCGATGCCGCGAGCCTCGCACTTCTCACCACCGAGAAAGACTACGCGCGATTTGCCGGCGACGAGTCACTCGCCGAGCTTGCCGCCCGCTCAAGCGTGTTGGGCGTTCAGTTAAAGGTTAAAGAGGAATCCGAGTTCCGCCGGATAGTCTTAAGCGTCTTCGAAGGACGCTAGTAGCAATGATATTTGCTAGCGGCCAGTCAGGCATGGTCGCCGTAAGCGCCGGCGTGCCGCTGCAACACGATCTCAGGTGTGGCATAGGCTTCTTGCAAATCAACGCTCCAGTAGCGGAGTTCTTCGAGCGGGATGGCAACGCCGGTTACGGCGCAACGTACGAATGTTCCCGGCCGTACGACTCGGAAATCGCCGTCAAGATATTTGACCTCGGCCTCTCCGGGTATGGGGGAGGATCGATCGGTACGATTGAGCAAAATCAACCTCCGGGAAGCGGGCTCGTGCGGCTGGAACAAAGATAGTCGCTCTGCCCGCTGAATAAAACCCGGTCGGCTGATGGGAAGCAGTCAAAAAAATGCGCCGCACCGATCACTCGGCACGGCGCTAGCTCTAACTCCCACCCCGTCGGTAGCCGTCGCGCTCCGACGAAGCGATGGAGGTTTCGCTATCTCACCATCCGCAGCGGCGGGGATGCCAGTAGCACCAGCTGTGGCCACCCCAGCGGTGCCAACCCCAACCGCAGCGGCCCCAGCGACACCACACGTGCGTGATGTTTCCGGACGCGGCGTCGTTGGCTACTCCCGCGGGCAACGGAGCAATCGGGGCCGCGCGTGAAACGCCGACACCGGCTGCGAAGATGAAAGCCGCGACCGCAATCGCAAACGAAATTCGAATCATGCATTCCTCCTATGGGACGAATTTATGTGTGCCAAAGTCAGAATACAGAAGCAAGTTCGCCGTTTCACGACGTCGCGATTTCAAAAACAATAATGAACAAAGCGTCATTCAGTTGTGAATGGAAATGAACAAACAGTCATTTTCGTTTGGTTCGCTGCACCGCGAAGAGCGCGTCGGCGGATAACAAACTAAAAAAGATCGCCCTGACCGGGATCGATGACTTGCCGGCGGCGGCGTCTGGGCGGCTCGACCTGCGACCCGGACGAAGTCTGTACGTTATCGGCGCGCGCACCGACCCTCCCGTCGGAAAATTCAATGTCGATCCGCGCGCCGATCGCGACTGCCGTCGCGGTCCGCAGCGGGCGCCCATTGCGGTCGCGCACCAGCGCAAAACCTCGCGCCAACACGCCGCGGTAAGAGAAGGCAGCGAGCAATTGCGAATTCCGGTCGTATCGCGCCCACCGTGCATCGAGGAGGTTATCGATCGCGCGGTCAGCGCGTTTGCCCAAGACGCCGACTCGCTCCTTGCCGCGAGAGACGTTGATGCGGTGCGCTGCGAGATTGGCGGCAGCGCTGGCGCGCAGACGCAACGCGATATTGTTGTAGCGATCGCGGCGGCGCTCGACGTGGGAGCGCAGAAGATGTGTGCTGAGCCTGCCGCCGATTTGCGAGAAGGCCATGCGATGAATATGTGCGTTAGCCCGCAGCGCTCGGGCGAGAATGTGCGCCGCATGATCGAGCCGTTGCCGCGGCGAAGCCAGGAGAGCTTCCGCATTTGGCAACGCCCGCGACGCTGAGTGGAGCGCGTTCCGCCGCGCCTCGTGCGCTCTTAGCCAGCCGGCGAACGCGCGCCTTTCAAGTCTCTCGACGTCGATGATCAGTTCCGAGCGGACCGGCACCGCCATTTCAGCGGCTGCCGTCGGCGTCGGCGCCCGCCGGTCGGCGACAAAATCAAGAAGCGTGACGTCGGTCTCGTGGCCGACCGCTGAGATCAGCGGGATAAAACTTTG
>DAIUEQ010000070.1:0-15904 GCA_036845025.1 Xanthobacteraceae bacterium
CGCGGCGCTTACGGCAAGTTCGGCGGCTTCCGCGAGGAATATCCGGGCGGCGTGCTGCATGCTTTCCGTTATCTGATGGATCATTTCTCATCGGTGCATACCGCCCGCGGCGCGCCCGCCGATTTGCCGCCCGACAAAGAAACGAATTGGCGCGAGGCGATGGCCGATCCGGACATCGGCATGTATCCGCATTTGCAGAATGTGCTCGTGCAGCGCGGCCAGCACATGCCGCGCTATTTCGACGTGCTGATCGATCCGTTTGATCGTGAGGAAACGATCATCGAGGCGGAGCGGGAGTTTCAGAACATCACCGTCCCGACCTATACCGGCGCCGGTTGGTACGGCTACACCTACAAGACTCATCTGGCCGGCGCGCAGACTTACTTCAGCAAAATCCCGGCGCGGAAAAAGATGGTGCTGACCGGTCCGGCTTCACACGACCGGCCGCTGCGGTCGCTACGCGGCGAAATGCTCCGCTGGTACGACCACTGGCTCAAAGGCATCGACACGGGAATAATGAGCGAGCCGCCGGTCACCTATTGGGCGATGGGCGAAAACCGATGGCACCGCGGTAACGATTGGCCGCTGCCGGAAACCCAATGGACGAAGCTCTATCTGGCGAGCTGGGAGCGCCTGACCGCCGAACCTTACATCGAAGGGAGCATAGACGATTACATCCCGCCCGACGTGTTCGCGCAAATGCCGCCAACGCAGACCAACCGCATCGCAAAGCTACGTTTCCTCAGCGATCCGTTACCGAACGATCTTCTGGTTGCGGGACCGAGCGTGCTTAACTTGTTCGCTGCCATCGACCAGGACGACACTAATTGGATCATCATCCTGAAGGATGTCGGACCGGACCCGTCAGTGCGCACGGCGCGTCCGGGCGAACGCGAAATCGCTACCGACTTGCCGGAGCGGGAGCTGACGCGGGGATGGCTCAAGGCTTCAAATCGCGCGCTCGATCCGGCAAGGTCAAAGCCCTGGAAGCCTTGGCATAAGCTCACTCGTCAAGCGCGACAGAAAGTGACCCCCGCCAAGATCGAAGAATACTCGATTGAATTGTTCGCGACAGCGAACCTGTTCCGCAAAAATCATCGGATTTGCGTCGAGATCACGAACCTCGATCTTTCGACTGGCACTCTGGGCGCGACCAACATCGAATATATTCCTTATCACTTGTGCTCGAGCCGCACCGTGGTCCACAGCATCTACCACGACGCCGCACATCCTTCGCATTTGCTGCTGCCGGTCATTCCGACCGGTTGATCATGGATCGTAGGGTGCGCGTCTGAACCGTCATGCCTGTCATCGAAAGCAAGATCGATCCTAATTCGGAAGCGTTTCGCACCAACCGCGAGCAGATGCTGGCGCTGATCGGCGAATTCCGTGCGCTCGAGCAAAAGGTGCGCGACGTCTCAAATTCCAAGCGCAAACGCTTTCGCGCCCGCAAGCAGCTACTCCCGCGCGAGCGTATTGCGCTGGTCGTCGATCCCGGCGAGCCGTGGCTCGAACTCTCGACGCTCGCCGGCTTTCGCATGCACGATGACGACGGCGCAGAAGGCATTCAGGGCGGCGGCGGTATCGCCGGTATCGGCTACGTATCCGGCATCCGTTGCATCGTTTCTGCCAACGACAGCGCGATCAAGGGCGGCACTTCAACCCCGATGGGAGTGAAGAAGCACTTGCGCATCCAGCAAATCGCGCTGGAGAATAAGCTGCCTACGGTGCGCCTGGTCGAATCCGGCGGCGCCAATCTCCTCTATCAGGCGGAAATGTTCGTCGAGGGCGGACGCGGCTTCGCCAACCAGGCGCGACTTTCGGCGGCTGGCATTCCGCAAATCACCGTCGTTCATGGCTCATCGACCGCAGGCGGCGCCTACCTGCCGGGACTTTCGGACTACGTCGTCCTCGTGCGCGGCCGCGCCAAGGTGTTCTTAGCGGGGCCGCCGCTGTTGCGTGCCGCAACCGGAGAGGTCGCAACCGACGAGGAACTCGGTGGCGCCGATATGCACGCGACCGTCTCGGGCCTGGGCGAATATTTGGCCGAGGACGACATCGACGGCATCCGCATCGCGCGCGAAATCATGGCGAAGTTGCCGTGGAATACGCAGCTGCCGCCGGTGCAACGCAAAGGCTACAAAGAGCCGCGACATTCGCCGGAGGAACTCGCCGGCGCCGTCCCGATTGATTATCGCCGGCCGTACGATGTCCGCGAAATCGTCGCTCGCGTCGTCGACGATTCGGATTTTCTCGACTTTAAAAGCGGCTATGGCGTCCACACGATTTGCGGTCACGCTGAGATTGAAGGCCATGCCATCGGATTGATCGGTAATAACGGACCGATCGACGCGGATGGAGCCGCCAAGGCTGCGCAGTTCATCCAGCTTTGCTGCCAAGCAAATGTCCCGATTGTCTATTTGCAGAATACCACCGGCTACATGGTCGGACGCGAAGCTGAGCAGAAAGGTATCATCAAGCACGGATCAAAAATGATCCAGGCCGTCGCCAATGCCACTGTCCCGCAACTGACCATTCACGTCGGCGCATCTTTTGGCGCCGGCAATTACGGCATGTGCGGTCGCGCCTACGACCCGCGCTTCATTTTCGCCTGGCCGAGCAATCGCGTCGCAGTCATGGGGGGAGCCCAAGCGGCCAAGGTCATGGCGATTGTCACCGAGGAAAAACTCAAGCGCGAGGGCAGGCCGGTCGATAAGGCCAAGCTCGGCGCCATGGAAGACGCCATCATTGAGCGAATGGAAAATGAGTCCACCGCGTTCTACGCCACCGCTCGGCTGTGGGATGACGGGTTGATTGATCCGCGCGATACCCGCAAAGTCTTAGGCTATTGTCTTTCGATCTGCCGTGAGGCGGAACTTCGCCCGCTCAAGCGCAGCACCTTCGGCGTCGCCCGTATGTAATAATAAGGAGAAAAAAGGAAACGTCATGCAGTTTACGCCTGAGCACGAAGAGCTGCGCCGCAGCCTGCAAAAATTCATCGCCGCCGAGATCAACCCGCGCGTTGACGAGTGGGAGGAGGCCGGCACGTTTCCGGCGCACGAACTTTTCAAAAAGATGGGCGACTTGGGCTTCCTCGGCCTCATGAAGCCAGTTGAATACGGCGGGCAGGGTCTCGACTATTCCTACGCCATGGTGATGGCCGAGGAGCTTGGCGCCATCAAATGCGGCGGTGTACCGATGGCAATTGGCGTGCACACGGATATGGCGACGCCTGCGCTTGCCCGCTTCGGCTCGGACGCCGTGCGCCGCGAGTTTCTCGCGCCTTCGATTGCCGGAGATTACGTCGCCTGCCTAGGGGTGTCGGAAGTCGGCGCCGGCTCCGACGTCGCGTCCATCAAGACCACCGCTCGCAAGGATGGCGGTGATTACGTCATCAACGGCGGCAAGATGTGGACCACGAACGGCACGCAGGCCGACTGGATGTGCCTTCTTGCCAACACCTCCGATGGGCAGGTTCACCAGAACAAATCGCTCATCTGCGTACCGATGAAAACAAAAGGCGTTGAGGTCGCGCGCAAGCTCGACAAACTCGGGATGCGCTCCTCCGACACCGCGCAAATCTTTTTTGAGGACGTGCGCGTGCCACAGCGCAACCTCATCGGTGAGGAAGGGAAGGGTTTCGTTTATCAGATGCTGCAATTCCAGGAAGAGCGGCTGTGGGCGGCCGCGGCCGCGCTCAAGAGCCTGGAGCAACTGATCGCCGAAACCATCGAATATACCCGCAATCGAAAAGCGTTCGGCAAGCCAATTCTTGACAATCAGGTTGTGCACTTCCGCTTGGCCGAACTTTCAACCGAGATCGAACTGTTGCGCGCTTTGGTTTACCGGGCCTGCGAACTTTACCTGACTGGCGCTGACGTCACGCGGCTTGCATCTATGACCAAACTCAAGGCCGGGCGGTTGCGCCGCGAAGTTAGCGACGCGTGCCTGCAATATTGGGGCGGCATGGGCTACATGAACGAGACGCCGGTAAGCCGCGAATTCCGCGATGGCCGTCTGATGTCGATCGGCGGCGGCGCCGACGAGATCATGCTGACCATCATCTGCAAGCTGATGGGAACGCTTCCCGGCACCGGTAATGTCGCCGAGCAACAGGCGGATAATGGTTGATCTGCCGCAAACCTCGCATATCAAGCTCGATCTGCGCGGCGGGGTACTGCACCTTTGGCTCAATCGGCCCGAGCGGCGCAATGCATTGAGCTCGCAGATGGTCGATGAAATCGCGGCGGCGTTTGCGGCCATTGCGGCGGACCGGTCGGTTCGGATTGTGGTCTTGCGCGGCGCCGGCGAGACATTTTGCGCGGGCGGCGACATTGCCAACATGTCGGTTGCACTGGCTTCGCCGCCGCCAGGCACGCCCGACCAACTTAGAGAAAACAACCGGCGGTTTGGCGCGGTCCTGGACGCTATCAACGCCGCGCCGCAAGTCGTGATCGCTGTCGTCGAAGGCTACGCCATGGGCGGCGGCTTTGGGCTTGCTTGCGTCGCCGATATCACGATTACGACGGTGGATGCACGCTTTGCGCTGAGCGAGGCGACGATCGGTGTCGTAGCAGCAGCCGTTTCGCCATTCGTCGTTCAGCGTATCGGGTTGGCGGCGGCTCGGCGTCTTGGGGTCACGGGTGTGCGGATTGATGGGGCCGAGGCGCTGGCGATTGGAGTGGCCGGTTTCCTTGTGCGTGACGGCGCGGCGCTCGATACCGCCGTTCGCGAAACCTGCAATCAAATTCTCAAATGCGCACCTGAAGCCGTTGCCGTCACCAAACGGCTTTTGCTGCGCGCCGCTGGTCCCAGCTCTATTGCCGAATTGCTCGACGAGGCTGCTGCGAGCTTTGCCGCTTCGGTTCGCGGTTCCGAGGGTAGGGAAGGCACCGCGGCGTTCGTGGAGAAGCGAGAGCCTTCTTGGGTGACGCAAGTGGAGTGAGGAGATGCGGATCACCGGTGTATCCGCGTTAGTCGACCCAAGCGCAGCGCCCGCTGCGCGACCCGTGCTAGTTCATGGCTGAGTTCAGTAAAATTCTCATTGCCAATCGCGGCGAGATCGCCTGCCGCATTATTCGTTCAGCGAAAAGGCTGGGCTACCGCACAGTCGCAGTGTTCAGTGATGCCGACGCCGGCGCGTTGCATGGTCAGCAGGCAGATGAAGCCGTCCGCATCGGACCGCCCGCCGCGAAAGAGAGCTACCTCAACATCGGTGCGCTTCTCGCTGCTGCGAATCTCACGCGGGCCGACGCGGTTCATCCGGGTTACGGGTTCCTCTCGGAAAATCCAGCCTTCGCGCGCGCCTGCGCCGATGCCGGGTTTGTCTTCATTGGTCCGCCTGCAGCGGCGATCGAAGCAATGGGCGACAAGGCGAGGGCCAAGACCTTAATGGCTTCCGCCGGGATACCTTGCGTTGCAGGATATCACGAGGTCGATCAGTCGAACGACCGGCTGGTGAAAGAGAGCCGGGGCATCGGTTTTCCGCTGATGGTCAAGGCTACGGCCGGCGGCGGCGGCCGCGGCATGCGGCTCGTTGCCGCCGAAAGCGAGCTTGCTGAGGCATTAGCGCGGGCGCGTTCCGAGGCGGCAGGCGCTTTCGGATCGGACGGCTTGATCCTTGAGAAGGCAGTAGCTGACGCGCGCCACATCGAATTCCAGATTTTTGCCGATCAGCTCGGCAACGTCATTCATCTCGGCGAACGCGAATGCTCGATTCAGCGCCGTCATCAAAAGGTAATCGAGGAGGCGCCTTCATCGGCGCTAAGCGCCGGACTGCGCGCGCGCATGGGCGAGGCGGCGGTCGCCGCCGCTCGGGCCATTTCTTACGTCGGCGCCGGGACGGTGGAGTTTCTGCTCGATGCGTCCGGAAACTTCTATTTCCTGGAAATGAACACGCGGTTGCAGGTTGAGCATGCCGTCACCGAAGCCATCACCGGCATCGATATGGTGGGATGGCAATTGCGGATTGCGGCCGGCGAGCCATTGCCGCTTGCGCAGCCGGACCTCCAATTCCATGGCCACGCTATCGAAGCGCGGCTTTATGCCGAAGACCCGTACACAGACTTCCTGCCGCAAAGCGGCCTACTCGCCGACTGGCGGCCGGCGAAAGGCGAGGGCGTGCGCATCGACCACGGTGTGGCGCCGGGTGAAAACATCAGTCCCTTCTACGATCCGATGCTGGCGAAAGTGATCGCGCATGGAGGAACGCGAGAAGAGGCACGTCGCCGGCTTATTGTTGCGCTTGAAGACACCGTTGTCCTCGGACTGAATACTAACCGCGCCTTCCTTGTCGCCGCGCTTCGGCATCCGGCATTCATTGCCGGCGAGGCGACAACGGCCTTCATCGAGCGGCATTTTCCCCCCGGCAGCGATGCCATGCGGCGTCCCAATCTTAATTCGCGCATCGTCGCTTTGGCGGCGGTGTTGTTGTTCGAAGCGCGCACGCGCAATGGAGCGGATGCCGCCGCCACGACGCGGTCCTGGTCCTCGACCGGCGTGGCCAGTTGGCCGTTGCGGCTGACGGTCGGCAATTCCCACCAAGAAACGGTCGTCGCGGTCCTCGGCCCGGACCATTATTTGGTGGCTCTGGGCAATCGTATGATCGAGGTCTCGATCGCGGAGCGCCAAGACGGCGCGGTCCGTTTCACCGAAGGTCGCGTGCAAAAGACCGCGCGCTTTGCCTGGCACGACGGCATGCTCCATCTCGATCTCGATGGCCTCATTGCGGCGCTGTGTGAAACGACCCTGGAAATGTCCCATGCGCGAAGGGACAGCGAATCGACCGAACTCGTAGCGCCAATGAACGGCGCGATCATCGCCGTACACGTTAAAGCCGGCGATCGCATCGTCCGCGGCCAGCGGCTTGTGATCCTTGAAGCCATGAAGATGCAGCATGAAATCCGCGCGCCCCGCGACGGCGTCGTGCTGCGAGTTTTGGTCGAGACCGGTCGGCAGGTGGCGACGCGGCAGCTTCTAGTCGAGCTGCAAGCGCACCCAATCGCAAGCGATCAGAGCACAAGCGAGTCCGTCCGATGAGCGACAAGGTCGTGATCACATGTGCGCTCACGGGTATGCTGACGGATCCCAAACAACATCCTGTGCCGGTCACGCCGGAACAAATGGCCCGCGAAGCGAAAGCGGCGTTCGACGCCGGCGCGGCGGTCATGCATGTGCACTTCCGCCAGCAAGCTCCCGGCAAAGGTCACCTGCCGTCGTGGGAGCCGGGATTGGCAGTGGTCATCATGCAGGCGGTTCGCGATGCGTGCCCCGGCGTCATCCTCAACGAGTCGACCGGCACGATGGGGCCGGACATTTCCGGACCACTCGCCTGTTTGCGCGCGGTCAAGCCGGAGATTGCGGCCTGCAATGCAGGATCGCTGAATTATCTGAAAGTTCGGGCGGACGGTTCCTGGGCGTGGCCGCCGCATCTGTTCGACAATCCGGTGGAAAAGGTAAAAGCCTATCTCGACGTGATGGCCGAAACCGGCACGCAGCCCGAATTCGAATGCTTCGATCTCGGTATTGTGCGCTGTGTCGGAATGTACGCCAGGAACGGTATGTTCAAGGGCGTCCCGAAGTACAATTTCGTCATGGGCGTGGAATCCGGCATGCCCGCCGATCCGGATTTGCTGCCGATCTTGCGCAAGCTCGTCATGGCCGGCGCGCCCTGGCAAGTCACCGCCGTTGGGCGCGAGACTATTTGGCCGCTGCACCGGTGCGCCGCCGAACTCGGCGGTCATTTGCGCACCGGACTGGAAGACACGTTCTACCTGCCCGACGGCGGCAAAGCGTCTTCGAACGGAGCGCTAATCGATACACTGGCGCGCTACGCGCGTGAGGCCGGCCGCGTCGTCGCGAGCCCCGCCGAAGCCAGATCGCTCATGGGGCTCGCGGCAATTCCTTGAGAAGGCGACGTCTGTCGTTTTGGTTCGGTTTCCCTCGACTCTGGAACTTCAGCAGAGCCGGGCCGGCAAGCCGATCATCACCGGCGGCCTTGCCGACGCTTTAAGTCAGCGATCCATGAAAGCAAAAGAGAATCCTGTGGATTAATGCGAAGCGCAGCGTCGAAATCCTCCGTGGCCTTGTCGAATTGATTCACCAGAAAATAGGCACGCCCCCTTGTGCGGTACGCGTAGATGGAGTTGGGATTTAACGATATGGATCTTGTAAAATCCGAGATTGCCGGCTCATACTGACCGGCCACGAAATAGGCCTCACCACGCATATCATATCCCAATCGATCATTCGGGGTGAGTTCAATCAGTTTATTGGCATCGTCATACATGGCGCGCCAATCGCTCTTTTCTTCGTAAATGGCCGATCTTTGCTGATAGGCGAAGACGAGCTTTGGGTCGAGCCTGATTGCGGTCGACAGATCCGTGAGCGCTTCGTCAGGTCGCTTAAGGTCTCGGTAAATAAGGCCTCGATTGGCGTAGGCGAGCGCATAGTCAGGCTTGATCGCGATGGCTTGATTAAAGTCGCGTAGGGCTCCCTCGAGGTCTTTCTGGTCTATCAAAAAAACGCCGCGGTCATTGAAGTTGACGGCAGTCGGAGATAACGAAATAGCCTGATTTAAGTCCTCCGTCGCCGGTTGAAGTTGCTTCAATTCATAGTGCGCCCAGCCGCGAGAGTAATATGCCAACCCAAGGCGGTCGCCTTTGAGCCTCCCCGACGCTATCTGCGCCGAACAAGCCGTAACGCGCTGGTTATAATCGTTGCCAGTGCTGCATGCCGCCGAAACGTCCGCCTGTTCCGCCGGCTTGTCCAATGTCGATGCCGGTGCCGAGGCCGTTCGACGCTTCAGGTCCGCGATCCACGCCAGCAGGGTGGGGTCCTTCGCATCGATGCCAAGTGCGGCGTCGAAATCCTCCGTCGCCTTGTCGAATTGGTTCAACAGGAAATGGGCACGCCCCCTTGTGCGGTACGCGAAGATCGAGTTGGAGTTTAAAGATATGGATTTCGTGAAATCGGAAATAGCCGGCTCATACTGACCGACCTCAAAATAATATTTACCGCGGAAATCATATCCCATTCTATCGTTCGGCGAGAGCTCAATGAGTTTATTGGCGTCCTCGTACATGGCGCGCCAATCGCTCTTTTCTCCGTAAACGCTTGCTCTGCCCAGATACGCCAAGGCAAGATTTGGGTTGAGCTTGATCGCGGTCGACAGCGCCGTAAGCGCATCGCCCGGTCGATTCATTCTTCTATATAGATAGCCTTGATCGGCGTAGGCGAGCGCATAATCAGGCTTGAGCGAGATGGCTTGGTTATAGTCCCGCAGGGCGCTCTCGTAGTCATTCTGTTCGGCCAAAAGGACGCCGCGATCAAGCAAGATGTCAGCATCGGTCGGAGATATCGAAATGGCCTGGTTGTAGTCCTGCATCGCCGCTTGTGGTTGCTTCAACATATAATAGGCCCAGCCGCGCATGTGATATCCCCGCGCGAGCTGGTCGCCTTTAAGTTTGCCCGAAGTTATCTGTGCGGAGCACGCCGAAACGCGAGAGTTGTAATCGTTGCCCGTGCTGCATCCGGCTGAAACCTCCGCCTGTTCCGCCGGCTTTCCCCAGGGAGCGGAATGGTGAGCCCATAGGAGAAGGAAAACCATCAACCCGATGAATTGAGGCCACGCGATCCATGCCGCCCGGTACCATGGATCGTCGTACCAAAGCCGACCGTGAGCGTTCACCCATGTATTAGTCATTTGCTCACCGTCTCAATTTCCAGAGGGAATTTGCAAAATACCAATGACCAGCCCCGACGTCATATTCCAACCATTTCCCCTTCTGGTCAGCAACCCTTCCTAGGCGCCCAAGTTACCGCATACGGGTACGTGCCGAGCACATCGAATACCTTGTGCAAATCCGTCAGTTCGCTCGTGATCACAACGTCAGTCGCATTGCCTTCGATTGATATTATTTCCTGTAACGGAACCGTCTCCGGCCGCGGAAGCGGAAAGGCCACGACTTGCGGGTGATCAGTCAGGGTGAAAGGCGGCGACAGATAACCGCCGGCGCGGAACTGGATCGTTCCGCCACTGTGAGTCGTCGAAACAAGCAGGCGGCGCTGCATCGCTGGGCACTGTTGGGCGTTTGTTGCGACCTGTTCCGTTGTCGTCGCGACGGTTGGCGGATGACTCATCATCACCACGACGGTGACCGCCACTGCGATCATCGCGGCGCCCGCGCCTGCGACAATCGGTGAGAGCTTGCGCCGGCCCTGAGCCTGACTCTGCGGTGCGTTGTCCTGCATGTTGGTTGCCTCTGCTGAAAACAACTGGCGGGCGCGTCGATGGTACAGGCCGAGCAGGAATTCACATTCAGAGCGACGCATTCTAAAACGTCGCCCGTCCTCGCACAGAAATATCACGGTCCCCCGTCACGCAAAAAGCCCGGATCAGCAAGGGTTCGGGAATGACTCGGCGCCAGATCAGAACGCGGTGGCGCGACTCCGGGCAAGTTCTAGACGAGCGGATATTGCGGTCCCCTGCCGCTTGAGTAAACTGACACGTTCAACGGCCCTGCTAAAGGGGACAAGGCAGATTGTCCGAACCAGCACAATTACCGGCAAAGAGTGGGGCGTCGGCGTCAACTCGGTCAGGCGCAAGCGGCAAGACACAAAAAGGCCCGGTGATCGTCGGCGCGATCGGAGCACTGCTTGTGCTGGCTGCAGCCGGGGTAGTCGCGATGAAATCGGGGGTGCTCGTCGGTGAGGGCAGTTCGGCCACGCCGACCCTAGCCTTTGTCAGTTTGCGTGATGTTGACGCGGCGTCCGCCACCTTGACCCCATCGGCAGCGGGGGGCCTGGTCGATAACGCAAAACGCTGCACGGTGCCGTTGGTGTCCATGATTATCGCAAAGGGCAGCGCGGAGGTCGGTACCACATTACGGATCCGCGCGGGCAATTATGTCTCGCCCTATTTCAGCGTAACCGAAGGCACGCAACGGATCGCAATGCCCTATCCCGCGGCGTATGAGGCCGGCGCCGGCACCTACGTCGTCGAAGGCAGCGCGCGCGGCGCCATCCTGGGGCTCACGCCAACGAAGGTGCTGCTGGGCTTGCCCGGTTCCCAAAGCATTCCTGTGGTGTGGCGCCCCGATAAACCGTGCTGAGAACCGAGCGCGTGCGATGAAGAATTGGTTGAAAGACCAGCAGGTTCTCGCAATCATTATCGGCGGCGTCGCCGCCACCATCATCACCGCCTGGGTCATGAATCCGCAAGCCGGACCTGCCGGCTGGATCAGGGGACTGGCGCCAGGCACTCAATCCTTCCTCAGCGGCGCTGCAATCCTCTTCGTGATCGCCAGTGCAGGGCTTTTCTTGTCCTTCGTCGCCGCCTCTTATGCTCGTGCCGGCGCTTTGCAGCCTGCTTCCAACAGCCGCATCTCCAGCGGATTAAAGCTGCTGTTCGCGCCACAGCGTGATGTTCCCGATACTCCTCCAAACAAGGCAATCGAGGATCTCGAGGCAATGGTCGGACTGGTGCCCGTCAAGCACGAGGTGAATGGCCTGATCGCGCGGTTGCAGGTCGAACAAAAGCGGCGAGCCCAAGGCTTGCCTACGGCGCCGCTCAGCCTGCACATGGTGTTCACAGGGCCGCCTGGCGTAGGAAAGACCGAGGTCGCGCGCGCTCTCGGAGACATCTACCGGTCACTGCGCGCCTTGCGCGTCGGACATCTCGTGGAAACTCAGCGCTCGGATATTGTCGCCGGCTATATCGGCCAAACGGCGCCAAAGATGCTGGAGAAATGCAACGAGGCGCTCGACGGCATTCTTTTCATCGATGAAGCCTATTCGCTGGCGGGAACGCCGGGCTCGACCGGCGACTTCGGCAAGGAGGCGATCGACACACTGCTCAAATTCATGGAGGACCATCGCGACCGCATCATGGTCATTGTCGCCGGCTATCCGAACGAGATGCGACGCTTCATCGACACCAATCCGGGCCTCGCCGGGCGCTTCACCAAGACGATCGATTTTCCTCGCTACAGTGCCGACGATCTCTGCGAGATTTTGAGACGAATGGCGACAAAACAGCGCTTCACGCTGCCCGAGAACTTCGCCGTCCGAATCAAGCCTTGGATTACCGAGCGGTCGCGCGCCGAGGACTGGGCCAATGCGCGGGAAATGCGGACCCTGCTCGAGAAGGCGCGGGAAGCTCAAGCCACACGCATCGCTACGGAACCCTCGGCCGATCTCTCGCGCATCGAAATCGCCGACCTCATGAAGGCAATCGGGCGAGGCTGACGGTTGACAAGCACATGATAGTCACGTGGCTGGCCATCGCATGCATCATTTTCGCCGGACTGAGCATGACATTCGCGGCGGTGCGGCTGGTGCAGCAGCATGGTCAGCCCTCGCTGAATGCGCCGGGACTGGTCCGCCCGATCCTTATCGTGGAATTGGACGCAAAGCCGGGTGCTTCGCCGATGGAAGCGGCCCTCGCTAGGCTGGACGCCATGGTGGGGCTCGCCCCGGTTAAGCAGGAGGTCAAATCCTTGATAGCGCGCATGCAGGTCGAGCAGAAGCGCCGCGATCAAGGGCTCGACGTTTCCGCGCTCAGCCAGCACATGGTGTTCACCGGGCCGCCTGGCGTTGGCAAGACTGAAATCGCGCGTCTTGTCGGGGAGATCTGCGGAGGGCTGAAAGTTCTGCGCAAAGGACATGTGGTCGAAACCGACCGCGCCGGGCTCGTCGCCGGCTATATCGGACAGACCGCGATCAAGACACTGGAGAAATGCCGCGAGGCGCTCGACGGCATTCTGTTCGTTGACGAAGCCTATAGCCTTACAGAGACGACCGCTGTCATCGGTCCTGATTTCGGTAAGGAAGCGATCGATACGCTGCTGAAATTCATGGAAGACAACCGTGACCGCATCATCGTGATCGCCGCGGGTTATCGGAACGAAATGCGCCGTTTCATCGACAGCAATCCCGGCCTGAGCAGCCGTTTCAGCAAGACTGTTGATTTCCCATCGTATAATGCCGACGAGCTCTGTGAAATCTTCAAGCGTATGGCGATCCGTCAGCAATTTAATCTGCCCGATGGGTTCGAGGCCAAGCTCAAGCCTTGGATCGAGAACAGATCGAAAGCCGAAGACTGGGCCAATGCGCGGGAAATGCGGACGCTGCTCGAGAGGGCGCGAGAGTCTCAGGCGCTGCGCGTGGCGAGCGACCCGGCGGCTGATATTTCGCAGGTCACCCTTGAGGACATAGTCCTCGCTATGGGCGAAAAGCCCGAAGAGGACAGACTACCGGTCTCGGGGGCGTTGGAAAGACTCGACGCGATGGTTGGACTTGCGCCGGTGAAAGAGGAAATCAAACGACTAAGCGCTCGGCTCAAGGTCGAGCAGAAGCGCCGCCAACAGGGGCTCCCAATCACGGCCGTCAGTCAGCACATGGTGTTCACGGGCCCGCCGGGCGTCGGTAAGACCGAAGTCGCACGCGTGATCGGCGAAATCTTCTGTGCACTAAAGGTCCTGCGCAAAGGACATTTGGTGGAAACTGACCGCGCCGGGCTCGTCGCCGGCTATGTCGGACAGACCGCACTCAAGACCCTGGATAAATGCCGTGAGGCGCTCGATGGCATCCTCTTCATCGATGAAGCCTATGCGCTTGCGGCGGGCGTCGGCGGCTCGGGCTACGACCCCGGCAAGGAAGCAATCGATACGATCCTGAAATTCATGGAGGACAATCGCGATCGGGTCGTCGTCATTGTCGCGGGCTATCCGAACGAGATGAACCGTTTCATCGGCAGCAATCCAGGGCTGAGCAGCCGCTTTACCAGGACAATCAACTTCCCCTCCTACAGCGTTGCCGACCTGTGCGAAATATTGAAGCGGATGGCGACGCAACAGAAATTTTCATTGCCCGACGATTTTGCCACGACTTTGGCGCCGTGGATCGAAGAGCGCTCCAAAGCGCAGGACTGGGGCAATGCGCGGTCGATGCGCACGCTGTTGGAAAAGGCGCGGGAATCGCAGGCCATCCGCATTTCTAGTGACGCCAATCCTGACCTGTCGCGCATCGAAGCCGTGGATCTGCTGGATGCAACGGTGAGCTGACGATGCGAGACAGCCAAGTCGAAAATTGACAGTCATGTGGGCAATTCGACGGGTCCTGAAATCGATGCCGGCCGCGGTTGCAGCCACCGGGATCGCCTGCGCGCCCTTTCCCAGTGCCTTGGCCGACGACGGAATCTCTCGCGACCTAGTCGTCGCGCAGGCATCGAGCGAACCGATGGACGGCTATATTAAGTCCAAGTCGTCGCCACCGCCGCCACTAGGGCCAGTGCCACCCCCGCCTCAATCGAACGCTCCCCCGCCGCTGAACCTACCGCCGGCGCAGACTCCGCCGCCCTTAAATCTCCCACCCTCTTCGAGCCCCAAGGCGGACTATATTCCGCCGAGACTCGCGCCGACCCCGCCGCCGGAGGAGCCGGTTGCATCGGGGAATTCGTGGTGGGGCGCTATCGGATTTACTGCCGACGGCTCCTTTTCTTCTGCCTGGAAGATGGTAGCAAAGGCCGAGGCCGAAGCCGAAGTGGCCAAGAAATGCGCTAGCTTGGGACGCGGGAGTTGTGAGGTCGTCAGTTTTTCCGGTCATGAGTGCGCCGGCCTTGCGACCTTCATTGGCAACTATGGACGGCGGCAGTGGAAACTTTCATTCACTTGGGGCGGCAACACCTATCCGGACGCCCAGAAAGCCGCGCTGAACCGCTGCAACTCCGACGAACGAACGCAAGGCAGATGTCAGTTTCGCACGGCTGTCTGTGCGGATGGACGGTAGCGCGCCTGGGTGCCGGTTGCGTTGCCCTCGATACTGAGTGTTCCGTGACCGGTTGAATACGGCGCCGGAAGTCCTGCCGATTCAATCTCCAAGGTCCTCACCTAAACGTCGGCATGACTTCCTTGGCGAAGAGGTCCACCGAGCGCGCGGCGATTTCATAGGGAAGCGAGCCGAAAGCCATATCGGCGACGAAATAATTGATCCCGGTCCGCTCGACCGTTTCAGTGATGTAACGGCGGACGGTTTCCGGCGTGCCGGCGACGCCCATATGCATTCCTTCAAGCGCGTCGAACTCATCGGGATAGACTGCGCCAATGGGGAAGGGGATGCCACCCCATTCCCACAAGAACGCCATGTGGTACCGCCATTGCCGATACGCAGAACGCATGGCTCCGCGCGCTTTGTCCTCGGTCGCCGCCACGACGACGTGACGGAAAACGCCAATACGCGGGATGTCGGCTTCGTTGCCGCCCTGCACCTTCCATTCCGCGCGATAAGCGTCGGCTACCGCTTTCACTCCGGCATCGGGGATGAGGGTCACGATGTGGCCTTTCAACCGCGCGGCATCCGCGGCGCGCGAGGGTTCGCTCGGCGCGAACCAGAGCGGCGGGTAGGGCTTCTGCAGCGGCTTGGCCTCGATGCGAACGTTCTTGCATCGGTAGAAATGTCCCTCGTGGTTCACCACATCCGAAGTTAACGCTTTCAGAATGAGCTCAGTCGCCTCGCGGTTCATGGCCGGAGCTTTCGTCGGATCGACGTCGAAGCCCGCGATCTCGATCGGCGAGGCGCCGCGGCCAAGCCCCAGCTCGAGTCGGCCGCGACTCATGTGGTCGAGCATGACCACTTCCTCGGCGACGCGAAGCGGATGGTACATTGGCGTGACATAAAGCAACGGGCCGAGGCGCAGCCGCGTCGTCCGTTGCGCCACGGCGGCGAGAAACACGCTCGGCGAGGGAGCCAGGCCGAGCGGCGTCGAATGATGTTCGGCAATGTGATAGGAGCGGAAACCTGCGCTGTCGTATTGCTCGGTCAACTTCAGTCGCGTCTCAAATAATTCGGCGAGCGGTATTCCGTTATCGTCGAGATGATCGAAAACTCCGAATTCCAGTCCCAACAT
>DAIUEQ010000071.1:0-15765 GCA_036845025.1 Xanthobacteraceae bacterium
CACCTGGACGCCGGCGCGTTCGAGGTCGCGCGCCCAGCGTATGTTGGCCTCTTCGTCGAACCGCGCTTTAAGCTCGACCACGGCAGTGACCGACTTGCCGGCTTCGGCGGCTTCCGCAAGCGTCCTGACGATCGGCGAATCCGCCGAGGTGCGATACAGCGTCTGTTTGATGGCAACGACGTCCGGATCGCGCGTCGCCTGATGGAGGAAATCGACCACCACATCAAACGACTCGTAGGGGTGATGAACGATGAGGTCCTTCTGCCGGATCGCCGCGAAACAATCGCCGCCGTGATCGCGGATGCGATCCGGATAACGCGGCGTATACGGCACAAACTCCAGATCCGGCCGGTTGAGATTCGTCAGCTGCGACATCTCATTTAGCGCCAGCACACCATCGACTTTGAAAACGGCGTCGTCGGCGGCGCCCAGCGCGCGCTGCACGAAGCGCTGCAGCTCGGCTGGCATGTCGGCTTCGATGTCGAGGCGAATTACCGAACCGCGGCGCCGGCGTTTGAGCGCGGTCTCGAACAGTCGCACCAAATCTTCGGCTTCTTCGAGGATTTCCAATTCGGAGTCGCGAATAACGCGGAACGCGCCAACACCTTTGACCGAGTAGCCCGGAAACAGCTTGCCGATGAACAAGCTGGTGGCGCCTTCGACCGAAATCAACCGGACTTCCCCGCCCTCGCCGGCCTGCGGCAGGCGCACGAAACGCTCGATCCGGTTCGGCATGCGGATCAGCGCATTCATCGCCTTGCCGTCCTTGCTGCGCGCAAGCTGCAAAGCCATGGAAAAGCCGAGGTTGGGAATGAACGGGAATGGATGCGCCGGGTCGACGGCGAGCGGCGTCAGCAGCGGGAAGATGTGGGAAAGGAAATAATCCTCGAGCCACGCTTTCTCCGACTTGGCAACGTCCGGGCCATCGATGAGCACAATGCCGGCTTTGGCGAGCGCGCCGCGTAGTTCGCGCCACTGCGTTTGCTGATCCTCGACCAGCACCACCACGCCTTCGGCGATGCGCACGAGCTGCTCGGTTGGAGTGAGACCCTCCGGACTTTTGGTGGTAATGCCGGCGAGCGCTTGCGCGCGAAGTCCGGCCACGCGGACCATAAAGAATTCGTCGAGGTTGTTCGCCGAGATCGACAAAAATCGCAGGCGCTCGAGCAGCGGATGCCCACGATTGGCGGATTCTTCGAGAACGCGGCGATTGAAATTCAGCCACGACAATTCGCGGTTGATGAACCGCTCCGGGCTCTCGGCAACAGCTGACGCGGCGTGCTGCGCTGCGCGTTCGGCCAGACGCACGGGCGCAGTCAGGCGATGAATCGGGCCTGTGTCGAGTACGACGGCGGTCGCTTGGCCTCGGTCGGCCATGGCTGTCCTTTGCTCTTCAGGCCTCACCCTGGCGGTCCCCGGTTACGATTCGATGACTTGTCCCAGGCAGATAACGCGGCGGCGCATCTGCCCGTCAAGCCTTCCTCGCCAGTCGGCGGTTGGCGCCACGCTCCACCCCGTCTGGCCCCTGTAAGATCAACGACTTACCGCAAGTTAATGCTTGACGGACTGAACAAGGACGCCTATTTGCGGCCGATCACCCCACAAGACGCGGCTGTGAACGAAAGCAGCTAACTACAGCTTTGGTCGCAGCGGCGCGATTGTCTGGGGAGACCAGTATCGATCGAACTGGAAAGCACGTCGCAACGTGCGCGCTTTACGGGCTGCGCGACGGCAAGGGATCGCCCTTTGACGATCTTTTACCACCGCTTAGCTCTCCAATCACCTCGGTGAGGAGGCAGCAATGGAAGCAAGACTGACACAAACGAAAGGCGCCCGCCGCCGCGTTGCCGCGAGAGGCAACGCGGCACTCGAACTCGACCGCTTGGCTGAGGCCGAAGCGCAGACCGTTCTCATCGCACCCGACGACGCCGAAATGGCCGCCGCGGCCGACAACGAGGTCGACCGGCTGTATGCGGCGTTATCGGCGGTTGCGCCGAGCGAGCATCCTCGGACCGCCAGACTACTTGCTTCGAGCAAGCGCAAAATCGCCCAAAAGGTGATTGAAGAAGCCGGCGAGGTTGCTCTGGCGGCGGTCAAACATAACAACAAGGGCATCGTCCGCGAGAGCGCCGACTTGCTCTATCATCTGGCCGTGCTGTGGCGGCGGGCCGGCATCGATTCCGCCGTGATCTGGGCCGAGATGCGCCGCCGCGCCGAGTCGATGGGCATCGCGGAAAAATTGCCGAAGGCGCGGCCTTAAACTCGCACGCCCGAGTTTCGTCAAAACAAAAGCGGCCGGAGACAACTCCGGCCGCTCCTTGCTTTTAAGGGACGCGTTATGCCGCCGCCCGATACACCACATCGAAGCGGTCGGCGTTCATCACCTTGTTCCACGCCGCCACGAAGTCTTTCACGAACTTCTCTTTCGCATCGGCGCTCCCATAAACCTCCGCAAAGGCGCGGAGCTGCGCGTGCGAGCCGAAGATCAAGTCGACGCGTGTCGCGGTCCACTTTGGCGCTTTCGTTTTCCGATCGCGACCCTCGTAGGCATTGTCGCCGGCCGGCTGCCACTCCGTGCTCATGTCCAGGAGGTTGAGGAAGAAATCGTTCGTCAACTTCTCCGGCTGTTTGGTGAGGACGCCGTGGTTAGCGCCGCCGGCATTCGCACCGAGCACGCGCAATCCGCCGACCAGGACCGTCATCTCAGGTCCCGTCAGCCCCAGTAATTGCGCCCGGTCGACTAAGGCCTCCTCGGGCATCAGATACTGGTGCTTGCCGCTCGTGTAATTGCGGAAGCCGTCAGCACGCGGCTCGAGCGGAGCAAACGATTCAACATCGGTCTGCTCCTGCGTCGCATCCGCACGGCCCGGCGTGAAAGGAACCTTCACGTCAGTGCCGGCGTCCTTCGCCGCCTTTTCGACCCCGGTGTTGCCGCCGAGAACAATCAAATCGGCCAATGAGACCTTCTTACCGCCGCCCGCGGAGCCGTTGAACTCCTTCTGGATCGCTTCGAGTTTCTGCAGCACCGCCGCGAGTTGCTTCGGTTGGTTGACCTCCCAGTCCTTTTGCGGGCTGAGACGAATACGCGCGCCGTTGGCGCCGCCGCGCTTGTCGGAGCGGCGGAACGTCGAGGCCGACGCCCAAGCCGTCGACACGAGCTGCGAGGCCGACAGGCCCGCGGCGAGAATTTTCGCCTTGAGCGCGGCAACATCCTTCTCGTCGACCAGCGGATGATTAGCGGCCGGGATTGGATCCTGCCAGATCAACTCTTCTTTCGGCACCAGCGAGCCGAGATAGCGCACGCGCGGTCCCATATCGCGGTGCGTGAGCTTGAACCACGCCCGGGCAAACTTGTCCGCGAACTCGTCCGGATGCTCAAAGAAGCGCCGCGAGATCTTCTCATAGGCCGGATCCATCCGCAGCGACAGATCCGTGGTCAGCATGGTCGGCTTTCGTTTCTTCGACGGATCGAAGGGATCGGGGATCGACGCCTCGGCATCCTTCGCCGTCCACTGGAAAGCGCCAGCGGGGCTCTTGGTCAGCTCCCATTCGAATTTGAAAAGGTTGTCGAAGAAGTGGTTGCTCCACTTGGTCGGGGTTTGCGACCAGATGACTTCCGGCCCGCCGGTGATGGCGTCGGCGCCTACGCCAGTGCCGTATTTGCTTTTCCAGCCGAGGCCCTGGTCCTCGAGCGCACCGCTCTCCGGCGCCGGTCCGACGAGCGACGGATCGCCGGCGCCGTGAGTCTTACCGAAGGTGTGGCCGCCTGCGATCAACGCGACGGTCTCTTCATCGTTCATCGCCATGCGGAAGAAAGTTTCGCGGATGTCCTTCGCCGCGGCGACCGGATCCGGCTTGCCGTTCGGACCTTCCGGATTGACGTAAATCAAGCCCATCTGCACGGCGCCGAGCGGCTCCGCGAGCTGGCGTTCGCCGCTGTAGCGTCCGTCGCCAAGCCAGGTTCCCTCGGGACCCCAGAACAGCTCCTCCGGCTCCCATACGTCGACGCGACCTCCGGCGAATCCGAATGTCTTGAAGCCCATCGACTCGAGCGCGACGTTGCCCGTCAAGACAATAAGGTCGGCCCAAGAAAGCTTGCGGCCGTATTTCTGCTTGATCGGCCACAACAGCCGGCGCGCCTTGTCGAGGCTCGCGTTGTCGGGCCAGCTGTTAAGCGGCGCGAAACGCTGTTGTCCGGCGCCGGCACCGCCACGCCCATCGGTGATGCGGTATGTGCCGGCGCTGTGCCATGCCATGCGAATGAACAATCCGCCGTAATGGCCGAAATCCGCTGGCCACCATTCCTGCGAATTCGTCATCAGGCCGTGCAGGTCCTTGACGACCGCGTTGAGGTCGAGAGATTTGAACTCTTTGACGTAATCGAATTCCTTGCCCATCGGATCGGACAGCGACGAATTGCGATGCAGCATCTCGATGTCGAGCGCATCCGGCCACCAGTCGCGGTTCTTAAAGCTTGTGTGCACAACCGGGCACTTGCCGGCGCTCTTCTCGTCCGTCTTCGCATCCATGTTTCTCTCCGCTCAGTTTGAAATCTTGTTGCCACCGCCGGGTTGAGACTTCCGAGGTTGCGGCGGCCCTGCGGCGGGACTGGAAGTCCGCTGATCGCGCGAGCTTCTTCTCCTCGGTCTTCGCGCACCTACGCAATACGCACGCCTTTCTGGCCGATCCGTGCCATCAGGTCTAATCGTATTGATTGGGGCGGCCGATAAGATTAGCTTATTGCGATGATCACCTTGCGGCAGCTTCGTTATTTGGCGTCGCTCGCCCGGCACCGCCATTTCGGGCGGGCGGCTGACGAATGCGCGGTGACCCAGCCTGCCCTCTCCATGCAAGTGCGCGAGCTCGAGCGCGAGATCGGAACGCAGCTGGTAGAGCGACGGCCCGGCGATATCGCGCTCACCGACACCGGGCTCGAAGTGGCGCGGCGGGCCGAGCATATTCTCGCCGCCACCCGCGATCTCGTCGATTACGCCCGTCATCGCGACGTCCTGGCCGGACACTTGCGGCTCGGCATCATTCCGACGGTAGCGCCGTATGTCTTGCCGCGCGTGTTGCCGCGGCTGCAAACCCGCTATCCGCTGCTGCGGATCGAAGTGCGCGAGACACAGACCAAAGCCTTGCTGGAAGAACTTGCCGGCGGAGAACTTGACACCGTCATGCTGGCGCTGCCGGCCGAGGGCGCCGACGTCGAGACGCTACCACTGTTCGATGACCGGTTCTTGCTTGCGGTGCCCGCCACCGATCCACCGCCGGCCCATCGGCGCGTCGCGGCGGCCGAAGTCGAGCAGCACCGCCTCATTCTTCTGGAGGAAGGTCATTGCCTGCGCGATCAAGCGCTGGCGTTTTGCCGGCCGCCTCGCGGCGACGCGCCGGCGAGCCTCGGCGCCACCTCGCTCGCGACCGTGATGCAAATGGTGGCCAACGGCTACGGCGTGACGTTGCTGCCTGAAATCGCCGCCGGGGTAGAGGCGAGCGACAGCCGCGTCGAGCTGTTGCGTTTCGTCGAACCGCAGCCCGCCCGCACCGTCGGGCTTGCTTGGCGCCGCACCTCGCCGCGCAAGCGCGATTTTGCCGCACTTGGCGAGATCGTCACCGAAGCTCTCAAACTGCCGAAGATCAAAGGCGCTATTCGCGAAACAACTCGGCGGCAAGCGCGCGCGTAGGCGCACGCTTCTGCCGCAGCGCCTCCATATCGAGGGCGCTGATTGCGGCGCGGGCGGCGGCGAAAGAACGTTCGATATGCGTCGATAGATAACCGACCGCGCTCTCATCGAGCGGAAGCTGGCGATCGGCGGCGAGCTTGACAATCACGGCGCGCAACATCGCATCGTCCGGCGCCGTCAATGTCGCAAGCGGCATCGCCCGCAAGCGCGAGGCGAGATCGGGGATCGCAACCGGCCACGTTGAAGGCGGCGTGCGCGCGGTGAGCACGAGCCCGGCTTTTTCCTCGCGCGCGAGATTGATCAAATGGAACAGCGGGCGGCCCTCCGCCGCGGCGGCATCCTCGACCAGCAGCGCTCCGGTTGTGAGCGCCGCCGGCAGTTCGGCCTCGGCGAGGTTGCGGCCGGAGACAACGCGGGCACCGGCTGCCGCCGCCCAGATCATGGCCAAATGCGTTTTTCCGGAGCCAGGGGGCCCAGTCAAAGCGACCGCATTGGCCGGCCAGTCCGGCCACGACTCGATCAGGGCAAACGCGGCTTCATTACAAGGTCCGGACAGGAAATCGTCACGCGCGTAGCTTTCGCCGTGATCGAGCACAAGCGCAAGCTGGCGCGGGCGAATAGACATGCGGCCTTTTAAATCGGCTTGTTCGGCGCGGATACCGGCATGTGCATCAATGATGACGACCGGTTCCGAATGAATTCATGTGGTTGAGCCACTCGGCGAGATAAAAGGCGATCGACAGCAACGTCAAGATTGCAACCACCGCGACCAAGGCCACAGAAAGCGAATCGGCGCCGAAGCCAAATCCATGTTCGGCAAGGACGAAAGCGGCGAGCACGATTTGCGCCACCGTGTTGGCTTTCGATACCGGCAGCGGTTTGACCGGCATTGGCCTGTCCACCAGCCACGCCAGCATGAAGCCCGAGATGATCATGATGTCGCGGGAAACGACCAGAATGACCAAGGAAATCGGCAACGCTCCGGAGATGCCGAGCGCGACGTATATGGAAACGATAAGCGCTTTGTCGGCGAGCGGATCGAGATAAGCGCCCAATTCGCTCGCCATGTGAAAGCGCTTGGCCAGAAAACCGTCGACGGCGTCGCTTATTCCGGCCGCGACAAACAACCCAAACGCGGCCAGCATCTGCCCGGACGTGATGGCCCAGACGACAATTGGCACCAGAATGATGCGCCCCAGCGTGATGAGATTTGGAATACTCAAACCGCGCCCCGGCTCTGCGCTCTGCCCCCGACGCGCACGCCCCCTGGATCCGGTACTTGCGAGATCGCCAGCAGCGAGATTCTAGTGGAGCGGATTTGACATTCGCTACCCACCAAACCGCAATTTCGTGAAGCGAATGTCAAATCCAAAGCTCCACTAGCGCTTTTATCTTGCTAGTGGTCCTTTGATTCTAACATTCGCACGATAGCCTGCCGAACCGGGATGCGAATGTGAGAATCGGACCACTAGTCGGCGCACCGCCCTTTCCAACAATATACAGCCGGGCTCCGGCTTGCGCACCCATGGATTCCAACGTAGGAGGCGCGAAGCTTCGTTCCCCCGTAAGCACGCGATTAGGCGTCAAAGGTAAGGCCCGTGGAAAAGGGACGCTACGCAGCCTCAGGCGTCGACATCGATGCCGGCAACCGCCTGGTGGAAATGATCAAACCCATGCTGCGCCGGACCGCGCGGCCGGGCGCCGACGCCGAAATCGGCGGATTTGGCGGCCTGTTTGATCTGAAATCCGCGGGGTTTTCCGATCCCATATTGGTCGCCGCAACGGATGGGGTCGGGACCAAAGTCAAGATCGCGATCGAAACCAATCGTCACGAAACGATCGGCATCGACCTGGTCGCCATGTCGGTGAACGATCTCGTGGTGCAAGGCGCCGAGCCGCTGTTCTTTCTCGATTACTTTGCGTGCGGCAAGCTCAATTCCGACGTGGCGGCGAAAGTGGTCGGCGGGATTGCCGCTGCCTGCCGCGAAGTGCGCTGCGCGCTGATCGGCGGTGAGACCGCGGAAATGCCCGGTCTCTACCAGGCCGATGATTACGACCTCGCGGGCTTCGCCGTCGGCGCCGCGAACCGCGACGCTTTGCTGCCGCGCGCCGACCTCGCCCCGGGCGACCAAGTCCTCGGCCTCGCCTCGTCCGGCCCGCACGCAAACGGCTTCTCCTTGATACGCCGCATCGTCGCCGAATCTGGGCAGTCTCTCGCCGCACTCGCGCCTTTTGACGGCTCACGAACACTAGGCGAAGCGCTACTGACGCCGACGCGCCTTTACGTGAACTCATGCCTCGCCGCGATCCGCGAAACCAAGGCGGTAAAAGCGCTCGCGCACATTACTGGCGGCGGTTTCGTCGACAACATCCCAAGAGTGATCCCGCGCGGACTATGTGCGTTGCTGGAGCTTGACCACGTACCCGTCCCTCCGGTGTTCAAGTGGCTCGCAGCCGACGGCGAAGTCGGCGAACAGGAGATGCTGCGAACGTTTAACTGCGGCATCGGCATGATCGCGGTCGTCAATGCGAACAAGGCAGCGGCGGTGAGCGAAGTATTCCAAGCGCATGGCGAGAGCGTCGTGCGCCTGGGCGAGGTGATTAAGGCCGCCGGAGAGGCGCGCGTCGATTTTCGCGGCCGCCTCGATCTAGTGGAGCGGATTTGACATTCGCTACCCACCGCGCCGCGAACTCGGGAAGCGAATGTCAAATCCAAAGCTCCACTAGCATTTATATTTACTAGTGGTCCTTTGATTCTAACATTCGCATGATAGCGTGCCGTACCGGATTGCGAATGTTAGAATCGGACCACTAGCCCGGTGAGCAATGGTCAAGAAGCGCGTCGCGATTCTCATTTCCGGCCGCGGCTCGAACATGGCGGCGCTGATCGAGGCCGCAAAGGTCGATGACTATCCGGCCGAGATCGCGCTTGTCGTTTCGAATCGCGCCGACGCCGCCGGCCTAAGCCGCGCACGCGACCAAGGTGTTGCAACCGCGCTGGTCGATCACCGCAATTTCGGCGAAGACCGCGAAGCCTTTGAACGAGCGCTCGACGAAATCCTGCACGCCAACCGAATCGAGATTGTGTGCCTCGCCGGCTTTATGCGGGTTTTGACACCCTGGTTTGTCGGGCGCTGGAGCGGGCGCTTGCTCAACATCCATCCCGCGCTGCTGCCGCATTTCAAAGGGCTTGATACCCATCGCAGGGCGATCGCGTCCGGCGCCAAGCGCCACGGTGCCACGGTGCATTTTGTTGTTGCTGAGATCGACGCCGGCCCCATCATCGCGCAGGAGGCGATCGACGTGCGCGATGACGATACTGAAGCCGCGCTAGCCGAACGCGTCCTCGAAGTCGAGCACCGGCTCTACCCGCGCGCCTTGCGCGAAGTCGCCGCAGGCCGGACAAAGCTAACCGCATCCCGAGCCGACAACGGCTAGGCAAAAGCGATGAAAACGCTCGCCAGCCCGAAACGGGCGCGGCGAAGCTATTCTCTACCGCTAGCTCAGGCTACCTTGAGATTTTCCGCGGACGTCTTGCCGCGATTGGTGACGAGCTCGTACTCGACCTCTTGGCCTTCGTTGAGGCTACGCAGCCCCGCGCGCTCCACCGCCGAAATGTGCACGAACACATCTTTGTCGCCAGTGGTCGGCTTGATGAAGCCATAGCCCTTGGTCGGATTAAACCATTTGACGGTGCCCTTTTGCATCGTCTGTCTCCTGGTCAGTTCAGATTCCGCATCGACGCGAAATGGCAGCCGCCACGCGTGCGCCCGCGCTTCACATCACAAGCCAGATTTTGGGGAAAAGTCCGAAACGATCGCATCGCCAAGATAGCACCGGCCGGATGGCCAAAATCCGATTGCACCGTCAGGCAAGCGGAAAAATGCGGCGCAACCATGGCTGTAACCGTGCACCCCAAGCTGCAAGTTTGCGCCGAAGCTGCACTGACAATTGCCATGGTAAGGGAAAAGTTTACGGCGACGGCGATCGTGGCGAAGGGTTCGCCGAAAAACCGTCCGCGCCGCCAAATTTAAGTAAGCAACTAGCGATGCAAAAAGAACGCGATGGCCATGATGGCGTAGGCCGCCAACAGCTGCAGGCCTTCGAACCAATTGCTCTCGCCGTCTTGGACAATGAAATTGACGATAATTACCGCGAGCACCATCGCGACGAGCTCGAACGAATTGAAAATCAGATTCATCGGCTGCCCCGTGACTATGCCGAGCAGCACCAGGACCGGGGCGACGATCAGCACCATCTGCGTCGCCGATCCGATGGAAATCTGGATCGCAAGATCCATTCTGTTCTTGCGCGCCACCGATACCGCGCTGATGTGTTCGGCGGCATTGCCAATCACCGCGACAAAAATGACGCCGATGAAGAGCTGCGACCAGCCAAGCCGCACGACCAGGGGCTCGATTGAATTGACAAGAATATCGCTGACCCATGCGACGCCCACCGTCGCGACAACAAGGGTCGCCGCCGCCCGCCCGGTGCTCCAGCGCGGCAGGTATTTGCCGACCTCTTCCCGATAAAGATGCTTGTGCGTGTACAGCGAGAAGAACAGGCTCGCGCCGTACATGCAGATGAGCACCAGCGAGACCAGCAAGCTCAGGTTTTGCACTGTGCTGGAAGCCGCATCGGCACCCGTCTCGAAAAAGATCGCCGGCACGATAAGAGCGATGGTGGCGAGAAACAGAGCAGAGCTCTGGGCCAGAATGCCCGTCTTGTTGAACGTTTGCTTCTCGCGCCCGCATCCGCCCAAGAACATCGCCAGACCCAGGACCAACAGCAATGTGCCGATCACCGAGCCCGCGATCGAGGCCTTCACCACCTCGATCAAGCCCGCCTTTAGCGCAAATATGCCGATGATGAGTTCGGTGGCATTGCCGAAACTCGCGTTCAGAAGCCCGCCGATGACAGGCGACGTCCGGCTCGCCAATTCCTCGGTTGATTCCCCGATGTATTTGGCCAGCGGAAGAACGGACAAGGCGGCGAGAAAAAAGACAATTACCGGCGACACGCCGGCGAAAGAGGCGCCGATCGCCAAGGGTACGAAAACAAGAAGCGCGGGATATATAGCGCCCATTTGCCTGACTGCACCGGGGCCAAGCCCGGCCCGCGGGCGGCCTTCAAACGCAGATCACTTCTACGCTAATCTGTCGGCGTTACGCCGCCTATTCCCGCCGCGCACCTGGCTGTGCCGCATTTTTTATCGACTGGCTCAGCCGACGATTTCGTTGCCGGGAAAGAACTGGGAAATCTCTTTCTGCGCCGTATCCGCGGCATCGGACCCGTGCACCGAGTTCTCGCTGATCGACTTGGCGAGCTCCTTGCGGATGGTGCCGGGCGATGCCTTGGCCGGATCGGTCGCCCCCATCAAATCACGGTAGGCGGCAATTGCATTTTCGCCTTCGAGAACCTGAACCACCACGGGGCCTGAAATCATAAAGTCGACCAGTTCGCCAAAGAATGGCCGCTGGCGATGCACGGCGTAAAACGTCTCGGCCTGCGCCCGGCTCATCTTGACGCGCTTCTGAGCGATGATGCGCAGTCCCGCCTTCTCGATCATGGCGTTAATCGCGCCCGTGATGTTACGGGCGGTGGCGTCGGGTTTGATGATCGAAAATGTACGCTCGATCGCCATCAAATCTTCCTTTGGAATTTGGCGTGGATCGCTTGCAAAGTGCGCGGCTTATAGCGGTCGCTCGGACAGTCGGCAAGCTACTTAGCTGTTGCCGCCGGTCTTTGCCGGCTGCGCCGGTACCGCCGGTTTTTTCTTCGCCACTTTCTTCGGCGGAGCTTTTTGCTCGGCTTGTGGCGGTTGCTCCACGCGGTCCATTTCCGTCAGTTTGCCGCCCTGAAAACGATAAGCGCCCGGACGCGGACCGGCAGTGTAGGTCAGGACCGCGCCGCGTAAGCCGTTGGGATTCTGGCCGAGGTTGACGTTATTGGGTTGACCCAAGCGCTGCACCACCTCGCATTCGCTCATGCCGATCGCAACGCCTTGGCCCAGCAGGGTTGCGGCGTCGTCTGCCGCCGCGCCGGGCTGCGCCGACGCAGCCGCAACGGGCGTTGGGCAGCTTCCGCTAGCGTCGATAAGATCGTTCGCGGTAATCGGACGGTCGCGCCTGGTATCGCTGAGATCGGAGTAGGTGTAACCGCCTTTCGATCCGAAGAAGTCGGCCGGGCGCGAAAACCACGTGCCACTTGTTTCAATCGACGAGCACCCGCACAGCGCGATCAGGGCGCCGATTGTCGCGGGAAGGGCAACGAAGCGATTGAATGAAGCCGGCACTTAAGAATATTACCTCGTCCTGGCGGTAGTGTACTACAGGCAGAGAAATGCGTGGGTTTGTGTTGCGATCGTGGCGTCAGCCCGCCCTTGTGGTCGCATCCGCCGCCGCCCCATGGAAACGGACAAAGGTAAAAAAACGATGAGACGCCAGCGGGTTGAACCTAGCGCCTGGCGCTGCCGAAAGGCCTGCCAATTGTGATGCTCGTCACGGCTTGAATATCAGCGGCCTGCGAAGTTCAAAAGAAGGCGAGCCGCACCACAACCTTTCGGAGTGTTTCGGAGATCTTCTATGCGACTACAATTCGTCGGTTGCGGCGACGCCTTCGGCTCCGGCGGACGATTCAATACCTGCCTCCACCTCACCGGCCGTGACACCAATATTCTCATCGATTGCGGGGCAAGCTCGCTCACCGCGATGAACAAACTTGCGATCCCTCGCAACGACATCGACGCGATCTTTCTCACCCACTTTCACGCCGACCATGTCGGGGGAATTCCGTTTTTTTTGTTGGAGGCCAATTACGTCCGCAAGCGCAAGCGCCCGCTCACCATCATCGGGCCGCCGAGCCTCAAGACCCGCTTTGCTGGAATTATGGAGGTCGGCTTCGCCGGCACCAAAGACCTTGAGTACAAATTTTCGCTGCGCCTAACCGAATTCGATATCGGAAAAAGCTGCGAAGCGGCGGGCGTGAAGGTCACGCCGTTTCACGTGGTGCACGACGACCGTGCCGGCCCATGCCTTGGGCTGCGCTTCGAGGTCGAAGGCAAGGTCATCGCCTTTTCCGGCGACACCGAATGGACCGACGCATTGATCGATATCGGCCGCGAAGCCGACTTGTTTATCTGCGAGGCTTACACCCGCGACAAGCCGGTCGAGACCCACATGGCGCTGTCAGTGTTGGAACGTCATCTCCCGCAAATTCGGCCGAAGCGTCTTATTCTCACGCACATGAGCGAAGACATGCTGTCGCACCGCGCCGAGGTACCGTACGAGACCGCCGAAGACGGCATGATCGTCGAGATTTGAAAGCCGCCGCTCTAGTGTCCGGATTCCGAAGTTCGTATCATTAGCCGGAACTCTGGTTTGCGAACTTCGGAATCGAAAGGACACTAGCAAATTACCCTTCTAGTGTGGCTTTTGGTTCAGAAGTCCGCATGAAGCGTTCGCGGCAAGAATGATGCGGGCTTCTGAACCGCCACACTAGCCGCCCAGCGCGGCGGCGATTGCCTCCAACGCATCGGCGGCTTTCGCGCCGTCTGGGCCGCCGGCTTGCGCCATGTCAGGCCGGCCGCCGCCGCCTTTGCCGCCAAGCGCCTCGGCACCCTTACGAACAAGATCGACGGCGCTGAAGCGGGCGACCAGGTCTTCGGTCACGCCGACCACAATTCCGGCTTTGCCTTCGCCCGTCACCCCGACAATCGCTACGATTCCAGAGCCGAGCTTCTTCTTGCCTTCATCGGCCAGACTGCGCAGATCTTTCAAATCGATGCCTTCGACCGCGCGGGCAATGAGCTTGATATCCTTGACGACGCGTACGCCGTCTTCGCCTGCGCTCTTGCCGCCGCCCATAGCGAGCTTCTTCTTCGCCTCTGACAAGTCGCGCTCAAGGCGCTTGCGTTCGTCAAGCAACGCGGCAATCCGCGACGGCATTTCGTCGAGCGGCACGCGTAATTCCGCCGCAGCGTCCTTGGCGAGCTGCGCCACGTGATTGGCGTGCTTGCGTGCCGCGTTCCCGGTGAGCGCTTCGAGCCGGCGCACGCCCGCGGCCACGCCGCTTTCGCCGGCGATGGAAATGACACCGATATCGCCGGTGCGTTTGACGTGGGTACCGCCGCACAATTCGACCGACCACCCCAAGCTATTGCCACCACCCTCGCCCATGGCAACGACGCGGACCTCATCGCCGTATTTTTCGCCGAACAGCGCACGGGCGCCGGACGCAATGGCGTCGTCAACCGCCATGACTCGCGTGGTGACTGGCGAGTTCTCCAGCACGATATTGTTAGCGATGTCCTCGACGCGCTCGAGTTCTTCGGCGCTCACCGGCTTGGGGTGCGAGAAATCAAAGCGCAGCCGATCGGGCGCGACCAGCGAGCCCTTCTGCGCCACATGATCGCCGAGCACCTGGCGCAAAGCCTCGTGTAAGAGGTGCGTGGCGGAATGATTCTGCCGAATGGCGCCGCGCCGGCCGTGATCCACCGCAAGTTCGAGCGCCGCGCCGACTTTCAATGTTCCGGTCTCGAGCGTGCCGAAATGCACATAGAGATCGCCCGCGCGTTTTTGCGTGTCGCTCACGGCAAACTTAACGCCGTCACCTGTTAGCACTCCGGTATCGCCGATTTGGCCGCCGGATTCGGCATAGAACGGCGTTTGATTGAGAATAACCGCGCCGCTTTCGCCGCGATTAAGCGCCGCGACTTCCTTACCGTCGCGCGACAGCGCCAGCACCACGCCGGCGGCATTTTCGGCTTCGTAGCCGAGAAAATCGGTGGGGCCCACTTTCTCGCGTAAAGAAAACCAAACTGCTTCGTCGGCGGCTTCGCCCGAGCCCACCCACGACGCGCGCGCCTGCTCGCGCTGGCGCTCCATCGAGTCCGTGAAAGCTGCGGTATCGACGCCGATGCCGCGCGGCCGAAGCGCGTCTTGCGTGAGATCGAGCGGGAAGCCGTAGGTGTCGTAGAGCGTGAACGCGGTCACGCCATCGAACATGTCGCCGTGTTTCAGCGTCTTGCTTTCCTCATCGAGGATCGCGAGCCCGCGCTCCAACGTCTTGCGGAAACGGATCTCCTCGAGCTTGAGCGTTTCCGTGATCAATCCCTCGGCACGATGCAATTCCGGATAAGCCTGCCCCATTTCACGAACCAGGACCGGAACCAGCCGCCACATCAGCGGATCTTTGGCACCGAGGAGCTGGGCGTGACGCATGGCGCGGCGCATGATCCGGCGCAGCACATAGCCGCGCCCCTCGTTCGAGGGCAGCACGCCGTCGGCGATCAAGAACGCACTGGCGCGCAGATGATCGGCGATGACCCGATGCGAGGCCTTGTGGGCGCCTTGCGAATCGACACGCGTGAAGTCGGCGATCGTCTCGATCAGCGCGCCAAATAAATCGATCTTGTAATTGTCGTGCGTGCCTTGCAGCACGGCGGCGATGCGTTCGAGCCCCATGCCGGTGTCGATGGAGGGCCGCGGCAGATTGGTCCGCTTGCCCTCGGCTAGCTGCTCGTACTGCATGAACACGAGATTCCAGATTTCGACGAAACGGTCGCCCTCGGCGTCCGGGCTGCCGGGCGGCCCGCCTGGAATGTGCGGACCGTGGTCGTAAAAGATTTCCGAGCATGGGCCGCACGGTCCGGTGTCGCCCATTGCCCAGAAATTATCGCTGCCGGCGATGCGCAGAATTTTCTTTTCCGGCAGGCCGGAGATTTTCTTCCAGAGATCGAACGCCTCGTCGTCGTCGATATAGACGGTCGCCAACAGCTTGTCCGTCGGCACGCCGAATTCTTTGGTGATGAGCCGCCAGGCGAGCTCGATGGCGCGCTCCTTGAAATAGTCGCCGAACGAGAAATTGCCGAGCATCTCGAAGAAGGTGTGATGGCGCGCCGTGTAACCGACATTATCGAGGTCGTTGTGCTTGCCGCCGGCGCGCACGCATTTCTGCGCCGTCGTCGCGCGCGTGTACGGCCGCTTCTCCAGGCCGGTAAAAAGGTTCTTAAATTGCACCATCCCGGCATTGGTGAACATCAATGTCGGGTCGTTGCGCGGCACCAGCGGCGACGACG
>DAIUEQ010000072.1:0-15742 GCA_036845025.1 Xanthobacteraceae bacterium
AGGCCGTACGCCCGCGCCTCGTCGCCTCTGCCTGTCCGCACGATTGTCCCTCGACGTGTGCGCTTGAGGTAGAGGTTTTCGCTAACAACGTGATCGGCCGCGTTCGCGGCGCCGAGGACAACGCCTATACCGCCGGCGTGATCTGCGCCAAGGTCGCGCGTTACGCTGAGCGCGTCCATCACCCCGATCGCCTGACCCGCCCGCTCCGGCGTACCGGCGCGAAAGGCCGCGGCGAATTCGCGCCGATTTCCTGGGACGACGCGCTCGATCTGGTCGCCGAGCGCTTTCTTCGCACCGAACAAGCGCACGGCTCGGAAGCGGTGTGGCCATACCTCTATGCCGGCACTATGGGCTACGTGATGCGCGACGGCATTCACCGCCTGCGCCACGCCAAGAAATATTCCGGCTTCTTCTCCACCATTTGCGTCAATCCGGCATGGACCGGCTTTATCGCCGGCACCGGAAAGCTTGCCGGACCCGATCCGCGGGAAATGGCGAAATCCGATCTGGTGGTGATCTGGGGCACCAACGCGGTCAACACCCAGGTCAACGTCATGACGCATGCTACCCGCGCGCGCAAAGAGCGCGGCGCCAAGCTCGCCGTCGTCGACGTCTACATGAACGGCACGATGCGCCAGGCGGATCTTCCGGTATTGATCCGTCCGGGTACCGACGGTGCGCTCGCTTGTGCCGTTATGCATTGCCTGTTTCGCGACGGCAAAGCCGATTGGGATTATCTCGAGCGCTACACCGACGCGCCGCATGAACTCGCCGCGCATGTACGCAGCCGCGACCCACATTGGGCGTCGCGCATCACCGGCTGTCCGGTCGAGACCATCGAGGCACTCGCGCGCGCCATCGGCGAAACTAAGCGGACCTATTTGCGGCTGGGCTACGGCTTTTCCCGTTCGCGCAACGGCGCCATCAACATGCACGCGGCAAGCTGCATCGCCGCGGTCACCGGCGCCTGGCGCTATGAAGGCGGCGGCGCGTTCCACAATAACGGCGCGATCTTTCACCTTAATACCAGCCTGATCGAAGGCAGCGACTTGCGCGATGCCGCGATCCGCATGCTCGATCAATCGCGCATCGGCCAAATCCTCACCGGCGACGAAGACGCGCTGCGCGGCGGGCCGCCGGTCAACGCCATGCTGATCCAAAACACCAATCCGGTCGCGGTGGCACCCGACCAGGAAGTGGTCAAGCGCGGTTTTGCTCGCGATGATTTGTTCGTTTGCGTGCACGAGCAATTCATGACCGACACCGCGAAAATGGCCGACGTCGTGTTGCCCGCGACCATGTTTGTCGAACACGACGATTTTTACACCGCGGGCGGCAGTCAATACCTCCTGCTCGGGCCGAAGCTGATCGATCCGCCCGGCGAATGCCGGTCCAATCACGAGGTCATTTGTGGTTTGGCGAAACGGCTGGGCGCGGAACATCCGGGCTTTGGCATGACGCCGCGCGAGCTGATCGACGCCACGTTGCAAAAATCCGGTTGGGGCACGCTCGCGGAACTCGAGGCCAAGCGCTGGATCGATTGCCAGCCGGATTTTGCCACCGCCCACTATGTCGATGGCTTTGCTTATCCGGACGGCAAATTCCGCTTCAAGCCGGACTGGCCGGCGGTACCGTTTCGGCGCTGGCATCGAACGCACGAGGCACCGTCAATTCCCCAGCTTCCCGATCACTGGGAGGTGATTGAAGAGGCCGATACCGAGCATCCGTTCCGGCTTGCCACATCGCCGGCGCGTGGCTTTCTCAATTCGAGTTTCACCGAAACGCGAACTTCACGCACGAGGGAAGGCCGCCCGGAGGTGATGATTCATCCCGACGACGCGAATCCGCTCGGGGTCATTGACGGTGACGAGATCAAGCTCGGCAATCGGCGAGGCGTCGTGCATCTGCACGCGCGACTGTTCGACGGCGTTCGCCGCGGCGTACTGATCGCGGAATCGCTTTGGCCGAATTCCGCCTACGCGGACGGCCGCGGCATCAACACACTCACCGGCGCCGATCCGGTGGCGCCGTTCGGCGGATCCGCCTTTCATGACAACAAGGTCTGGCTGCGCAAAGCGGCCGGCTGATCACGGCCGCTCCTTCTCCGGCGGTGCCCCGGACCAGCGCTTGGCGGCGGCCTCATCTTCGGCCTTGGCCTCGACCCAATCGGTGCCGGCGCTCGTCTCTACCAGTTTCCAGAACGGCGCCCGCGTTTTCAGGTAATCCATGATGAACGACGCGGCGCCAAATGCCGCCTCGCGATGGCTCGACGCGGTGGCGACGAGCACAATGACCTCGCCTGGCTCGATCCGGCCGTAGCGATGAATCACCCTGACGCCGAGAAGCCGCCAGCGAGCGGAAGCTTCCTCGACATGCCGGGCGATCTCGGCTTCGGCCATGCCGGGATAATGCTCGAGTGTCAGCGCCGCGATCTCCGCGCCGTTTTCGTCGGCACGGCAAATGCCGGTGAAGGTCACGACGGCACCGATATCGGTCCGGTCTCGCGTCATGGCGGCGGTTTCGGCAGCGACGTCGAAGGCTTCGCGTTGCAAGCGGATGGTCGCGCTCATTGACGCGCTAACCGCCAGTCATGGGGGGAAAGAACGCGATCTCACGGGCCCCGGCAATTGGCGCATCCGGCCGCACGTGTCGATGATCTATGGCCGCGCGGATGACTTTCGCATTCTCGAATGCGTGGGCATATTGTTCGTCGCGCCCGGCCAGCCAAGTCATCAACTCATCGACCGTAGCAACACTGGCAGGCGGATCGAGCCGCTCTTCCGCCTTGCCCAGCCGCTCGCGCACCCAGGCAAAATAGAGAAGCTTCACGCATCCTCCCGGGTCAGGTGATGCAATCCGGCCTGCAGATAATCCCACCCCGTATAGATGGTCAGGAACGCCGACAGCCACAAAAGCATGATGCCGATCTTGGTCACGACCGGCACCACTGCGTCGCCGGCATCACCGGCGATGAGGAAACCCACGGCGACGAGTTGTAACGTGGTCTTCCACTTGGCGAGCCGCGTGACCGGTACACTGACGCGCAGTTCGGCGAGATATTCGCGCAAGCCCGAAACAAGAATCTCACGACAGAGGATGACGATCGCCGCAAACAGTGACCAGCCGTGAATGGTGTCCTCAGCTGCGAGCATCAACAGGCAGGACGACACCAGAAGCTTGTCGGCAATCGGATCGAGCATGCGCCCAAGCGAGGATTGCTGAGCCCAGGCCCGGGCGAGGTAACCGTCAAGGAAGTCGCTGATGCCGGCAACGATAAAAACGGCGACCGCCACCCAGCGAAGCCACAATCCGCCATCAAGGATGCTCTGCCCAAACATACAGCCGATCACGATCGGGATCGCGACGATGCGGCCGTAGGTCAGAATGTTGGGCAACGCCAAAGGGTGAGCACGCATGCGGCCGCCGGGCGTAGTCGTGGTGGTCGAATTCATGGCTCTAACATAACGCTGCGGTTGCGATCCTGACAGGTGCGGCGCCCGGCGGGCCTTACCGCTCCCGCCACATTTACAGCGTGCCTAAATCGACGTCCGCTCACGCCGCGCCCTCATGGAAGAACTCGTAGATCCGACGGGCCGTTTCAGCGCTGATACCATCGACCTGCAACAGATCGGTAACGGAGGCGCGCTCAATCGCCTTAAGCGTGCCGAAATGGTGAAGCAAAGCGCGCTTGCGCGTTGGGCCGATGCCCGCAATCTCCTGCAAGCCGGCTTCGCGCAACTGCCGCCGGCGCCGGATTCGGTGCGAACCGATGGCGAAACGGTGCGCTTCGTCACGAAGCCGCTCGACGAAGTAAAGCACTGGATCCCTGGGCGGCAGTTTGAATGAGTCGCGGCCGGGAATAAAGAACGTCTCGCGCCCGGCATCCCGGTCCGGTCCCTTGGCGATAGCGACCAGCGGCACGTCGATGCCGAGCTCGCCGAATATCTCCTGCGCGGCGGAGAGCTGCCCCTGCCCGCCATCGACCAATACGAGGTCGGGCCATGGGGAATCGTCCGGCTGATCGGACTGGGCGCGCAAGATGTCGGTCTCTCCAGGCGGCAAGGCAGCGGTATTGTCACCTCCCTCTGAAAGGGGAAGGTCGGCAAGTGAAGCTTGGCCGTCTGGGATCACGTCGGTGGACGAGCCGGGGGGTGCCTCGGCTAGCAACCGTTTGAACCGGCGCATCAGGACTTCGCGCATCATGGCAAAATCGTCGCCCGGAGTAAGATCGGCCGAACGGATATTGAATTTGCGATAGTCGCTTTTGCGGAAGCCTTCGGCACCCGCCACAATCATCGCGCCGACAGCGTTCGAGCCCTGGATGTGGCTGTTGTCGTAAACCTCGATACGCCGCGGCACCCGCGGCAGCCCGTATGTCTCGGTGAGCTGGCGCAACAGGCGCTGCTGGGACGAGGTTTCGGCAAGCTTGCGCCCGAGCGCCTCACGGGCATTGGCGAGCGCATGCTCGATCAAATCCTTCCTCTCGCCGCGTTGCGGTACCATCACCTCGATCTTGTGGCCGCTCTTGGTAGTCAGCGCTTCGGCAAGCAGTGCGCGATCTTCAATGTCTTGCGAAATGAGGATCAAACGCGGGCACGGCTTGTCGTCATAAAATTGAGCGAGAAACGCGGCGAAGATTTCGTCGGGCGGTACGCCGCGGTCGGCCTTGGGGAAATAAGCCCGGTTGCCCCAATTCTGTCCGGTACGGAAGAAAAACACCTCGACGCAAGTGAAGCCGCCTTGTTGATGCAAAGCGAAGACGTCGGCTTCTTCGACGCCGCGCGGATTGACGCCTTGGTGTGCCTGAATGGCCGATAAAGCCGCCAGACGGTCGCGGTAAACCGCGGCGCGCTCATAGTCGAGCGCAAGCGAAGCGTTTTCCATTTCCCCAGCGAGCTCGTCCTTCACCGCCTTGCTGCGGCCAGACAAGAACGCGTTGGCTTCGCGCACGAGCGCCGCGTATTCCGCGAAGTCGATCTCGTTGGTGCATGGCGCCGAGCAGCGCTTGATTTGATGCAGCAGGCACGGCCTGGTGCGGCTCTCGAAAAACGGATCGCTGCACGAGCGCAGCAGAAACGCCCGTTGAAGCGCATTGATCGTGCGATTGACGGCCCATACCGAGGCGAACGGCCCGTAATATTGCCCCTGGCGGGAACGGGCACCGCGATGCTTGAGGATTTGCGGGGCCCAGTGATCCGATGTGATCATGATGTAGGGAAACGATTTGTCGTCACGCAACAGAACGTTGAAGCGCGGGCGTAGCCGCTTGATCAGGTTGGCTTCGAGGAGCAGCGCTTCGGTCTCGGTGCGCGTGACGACGAATTCAAGCGCGCGGGTCGCTGCGATCATGCGCTCAATGCGCGTGTCGAGGCCGGCCGGGCGCGCGTAGGCGCGCACCCGGTTCCTGACATTCTTGGCTTTGCCGACATAGAGAACGTCGCCACGAGCGTCGATCATCCGGTAGACGCCGGGCTGGGCGGGAGCGAGCTTGGCGTAGTGCAGAACGGCGGCCCGTCCCAGCGCGAGCGATCCCCCTTCCCCGCTTAGATCTTCAGCGACCGGCTCATCGTCTTCGGGTTGTGGAAGCGGCGCCTCGTCTTCGTCGTCGTCCACGCCTTCGATATCGCGATCGGGATTTTTTTTCGGAACGGTCATGCCTTTGGCGAATTCCCCACCCAAACCGCTGCGCTCTTAGGGTCCGGCGTTGCCCGGAACGTAGGATCGGCAGAGAACGACGGCCAGTGCGAGATCGTGAGAAGCTTGTCGGCGCGCGCAAGATCGCGATGAGTAGCCGCAGGCCCGGAGTTCCCCGAATTCAAGTTATTTTACGCAGTTTTACAGTTGTTTAACCATCTTTTTGACGGCGTTAAAACATAATTAGGTACAATCGTGGCCCCGCCGAGATTAATCTCGCCATAATATTGTCGAGAAAGACTTGAGAGCTGTGTCCTTCACGCACTAGACGGTAAGTAACTTCGAATACTATTGACCACCTACATAAAAACGGAGGTCAATAAGATGAAACGTTTGGCTTGCGCGGCGCTTGCTTTGCTTGCGCTCTCAGGGGCGGCCTGGTCGGCCGACCTGCCCCCCGCGCCTTACTACAAGGCTCCGGCCTATCTGCCCGTCTACAACTGGACGGGTTTCTATATCGGCGCCAACGGCGGCGGCGGCTTCGGCTATTCGAAGTGGGACACGACCAATTCGTTCAATCCGAGCGGCGGGGTCGCCGGCGGCACGCTTGGCTATAATTACCAGATCGGCGCCGCGGTGCTTGGCGTCGAAGGCGATATCGATTGGGCGGGATTGAGTGGTTCCACCACCGGAGGCTGCCCGGCCGGATGTAGGACCAGTGATTCCTGGCTTTCGACAATACGCGGACGGCTTGGCTACGCGGCTGGACGATTCATGCCCTACGTCACCGCCGGTGGCGCTTTCGGCAATATCCAAGCCTCGACTCCCGGCCTTGCCGGCGGAAGCGCGACCAATGCCGGCTGGACCGCCGGTGCCGGCCTCGAATTCGCCGTCGCTCCGCATTGGACCCTCAAGGCGGAATACCTTTATGTCGACCTCGGCAAATTCAATTGCGGCGTCGGTTGCGGCGCGGCAGGCGACAATGTCGCGTTCTCGACGAATCTGATCCGCGGCGGATTTAATTACCGCTTCTGATCTTTCATCGCGCTGAAAGCGAACAAACCCCGGGCCTCACCGCCCGGGGTTTTTTTGTCGCCACAACTCAGACGTCGTGCGTCCACTTTTCGGGATCATGCTCTAGGCTTTCGGCGTCGTCGCGGCGAATGCGGGCACCCTCGCCGCGAAGCTATCAAGCCAAGCGACAAGGCGCGGATGCTGGCCGCGCCAAGTGCCGCCAAAGCGGAAATCGCGATAGCCGAGCGCGCAGGCAAGCGCGATCTGACCGACATGCGGCAGCCGCGGGCTTGCCGCGAGCGCGGGCGGCGCACTCTCCAGCGCACCCAGCGCGCGTTCCACCTTGCCGGCCTGGTGCTCTATCCATTTGGGTTCGTGTTTTTCCGGAGAACGCCAACGGCCTTCGTAAACTCCGAGGATCGAGGCATCGAGAATGCCGTCGCACAGCGCTTGCAGCCGCAAAGCGGCAAAACGCTGATCTGGCTCCAGCGGAATTATTTTGCCACCGCCGGCGCGATGATCGAGATATTCGAGGATGACGCGCGAGTCATAGAAGTTCGTGCCGTCTTCGACGACGAGTACGGGGATTTTTCCAAGCGGATTTTGCGCGCGCACGCTATCCCGGGGATCCATGGTGTCGGCCGGTTCGAATTTCACATCGTCCATGCCGAGCAACGAGAGCGCGATTTGCACCTTGCGCCCAAATGGCGAGGGTACTGCGGAACGCAGAATCATCATGACGTAACCATCTTAGAGTGATCGGGACGAAAAGGAATTGAAGGACAAAATCAACCGGCGAACAACTCAAACCGCCCGCATAACCTTACGCTCTCGGCGCAGCGCTGCCGTTCCTGGACCGAGACCTTCTTTACAACAGCGAAGGACCGCGCGCGAACAGCCCGCATTCGCAACTTAGCTTCGCACCGATATCGTTAGCCGGTGATAACGAGGTTGACGGCTTTAGGGCCCTTGCCCTTCTTGTCGGGCTCGACCTCGAAAGTAAGGCGCTGTCCTTCAAGCAGCGCTTTCAGTCCGGCGCGCTCCACGGCTGTGATGTGCACGAACACATCCCGTCCTCCGTCATCCGGTTTAATGAAGCCGTAGCCGCGCTCGCCATTGAAAAATTTGACCGTACCGGTCATTGCCATCGAGCAACTCCTTCCCCCGCGATTGCTTCGCCGCCGGCCCCCACGGCACGACGGCTTGGCCGGACATCCACACGGGTAAGGCTTCAGCCCAAGACGGCCTCAGTCACTCCGCCGGCCCCCCACAGGAGGCGGAACGTCTAAGCCAGCTGTGGAAAATTAGACCAATTTTAACGTGTGGAAAAGTGGGCAACTACCTGCAAATTGCGGTTTGCGGCGTTTTATCGGTCGCTACGAGCTGCCGTTCCCGCAATCAAATCGGTGTTGGCGGTGGTTGCCGAAAGCAATTCTTCGAGCGCCGGGGTGACAACACGCAATTGCCGATCGAGCGTGAATGGCGGATTGATCAAGACCAATCCGGAGCCGAGCAAACCGCCCGGGCGGCGCGCCTCCGGCAAAATCAGTTCACTCCGCAGCATTTTCGCGCCCGCAAACCGGCGTATCTCGCGGGCCAGCGCGTCGGGCTGTTTGCGATCCTTGATCGGATACCAGACCAAATAAATCCCGGCGGGCCACTTGCGATAGGCCGCCGCAAGCCTGTCAGAGACACGAAGGAATTCGTTCGTCTCTTCATAGGACGGGTCGAGGAGGACGAGCCCGCGCTTTTCCTTCGGCGGCACATAAGCGCCGAGCGCAGTCCAGCCGTCGATGGCGATGACCTTGGCGCGGCGCTCACCGCGAAGAGCGGCGGAGAGCAAGGCCGCGGAACGCGGCTCGAGTTCGCACGCGATCAGGCGGTCTTGCGGCCGCAACAAAGCGGCGCAGATCAACGGCGAGCCCGGATAGTTTCGCAGTTCGCCGCCCGGATTGAGTTCGGCAACGGCCCCAAGATAGGGCGCCAGAAACTCATCCAGCGCCTTGTTCGGCGTGCGCCGATTCCAGATACGCGCGATGCCATGGTGCCACTCACCGCCGCGGGACGCGTCGCGGGAAAAAAGATCGTATCGGCCCGCGCCTGCATGAGTATCAATGACGCGGAAGGGCGCCGGCTTTGCGCGCAGATAAGTAAGTATCCAGGCCAGAACGGCGTGTTTATGAACGTCGGCGAAATTACCGGCGTGAAACGCGTGGCGGTAATTCATCCGCTTTGTCCACTTGCAAAATTTTGCGCGCGAAGGTTCGCCCGAGCTGGCACGCCGTGGACCCTCGCAAGCTCAAGTCGAAGTCAATTCGCGGAATTGCGCACAGGCGGCATCACCACTTGATCGCGTTTGCAGCTACGCCGCGCGATTTCCGGACAGTCGCGAAACTGTAGCTCCTTAGACAGGCAGATCCTGACTTCGGTCAGGCGCCGGTGATCGCACTCGATGGCCATGCCTTCGCTGCGAAGACCGGGATTGGCTTTTGTGAACGCTTCCTCTACCGCCGCAGGCGTGACGTCGAGCGGCGCTTGCAGTTCGACAAACTTATCGGGGATTTTCACGGCAGAACGGGCCTTGCGCACGGTATCGAAATAAGCCCGGGGCGAAAGCCCGGAACAGGTGCCGTGACGATCCCACTCGTTGTAGATGAGGCGAGGCGCCGGCATCACGTCGAGCATGCTGGAGACGATGCCGCGATACAGTCGCGGCGCGGGAACTTGGCAATTTTCCGGGAAACCATGTTCGTATTGCGGCCACAGCCCGTGGACGACGAACGCGAAAGGCCGCGCGCCGCACTGAATTCCTTCGTTACGCGCATACCGTTCGTGCGCGGCCGCGCAATACGACGGCGACCAGGATAGCGACAAAATGTAGAAATCAAATTTGCCGGGTTCGTTCCGGGAAGAGTCTTGGGCAAGCGCACCGCAGGAACCGGCGACGAGAAGAACGACGATAGGCAGAGCCGACCTTATTAACTTGACCATGAGACCTTCCTCAGCGGCGGCTGGCCGCAAAACTATACGCCCCGCACGGAACAAATAAAGAACAAATGGCATCAGCTCGCAGAAGGCTTAGGCGGGCTAAAGGTTGCCTGATTTTTGCGCCAAGCTGACTTATACTGGATTGATCGATTCAAGCTGCGTTCGTCGCCGCCAATAATCGGGAAGGGAGTGAATCATGAAATGGCTTTTGGCAGCCCTAGCGTTGGGGCTGGTGGCCTCTGGGGCCCAAGCACAAGTATCTCCGCAGCAAATGAATGCTAATGCCAATTCTCAACTCGGTCAGCATGCGGGGAAGGCTGGCGGCGCCGAGAAAGCCGCGGAGGCCAAGGCCAACGATAAGGCCTATAACGCAGCGCTGCACAATCTGCCTGATAAGCAATACGACCCCTGGCACGGCGTGCGTTAAAGGCTAAAACCCTCAGGGCTTGGCCGCGCGGCAAGCGGGACCGTAAGCCCAGTTGCGGTCGAGGCCGACGACGCAAAAATTGACCCCGAAATCCACTCCGATCATGCCGGTATCTTCGCCGATCGAATAATAGATGGGGTGGCGGACACCGTCGTTGATGAGCGCAACACCGCTGCAGAAGCGTTGGGGAATCGATTGCGCCGCCCACGGCATCACCGTGGTCTCGCGAATATGTTCAATCCCGACGATTTGCAGGTTTGAATTCCAGAACCGGATTTCTTTGGTGCGGAAATTACCGATGATGCGGTTCAGCGCCGCCGGAGTGTCACACGCCGGCATCTGCCGGTCATAGTCCGGCCCGGGCAGCCAAAAATTCTTTTCCAACGGATTGGCGGCAAGTGACGGCGAAACAAACGCGGCGCTCAATGCCAGCGCGAACGCCACAGAGATGAAACGGCCCACCATTGCCCCTCCGACCACGCGGCCCCCTTCACGCAAGTAACTAGCGTGCCGTGCCGGCATTGGCCGGTCAAGGGCGCCTAAGCGCTCCGGCAAACAACGGCCGCGGTCGATGCAGACGGGTGACAGTCAATTCGACGAAGAATTTTCCGTTCCAGAAGACGCGTCAAACTGCTGTCATCATGGTACTTTGCCGACGCACTGATTCGTCGCGAGTGCGGACGCCGGGCGTTTTCCGGCGATTAAAACGTCTGGCTCTGCCGGGGAATTGGTCATGGGCGAGGTGCATCACCTCGTAACGAACGAATCGGCCTTTGGCGTCCAGGCCGCGGGACGCTTGATAACCACGGTTTTTCCGTCGTGGGTGCATGACTTGGCGCTTTTGGTGGAAAGCGTCGAAGCCGTCCGCCCGGCCGATGCCTTGCCCGACTGGCAACCGGGTGCGGTGGTGCGACTACCGTTCTCTAGAAGCATCTGCGCCAATGGCGAGGCCGTCTGCAGCCAAGCGTTGATGGCACTTGCCGACAGCGCCATGGTCATCGCCTGTTCGGCGGCATGGAACGGCTACCGCGCGATGAGCACCATCGACCAGACCACGCATTTCCTGCGGCCGGCGACGTTCGACGTCATCGCCGATGCACGTGTGGTGCGCATTGGGCACAATACGAACTTCGGGCGGGTCATGATGCTGGATGCCGCTGAGAACCGGCCGGTCGGCATGGTGGCCAGCGCCTATTCGATCCTCTGACGCACAACTCTCGCGCTTTCCATTGCTGCGCCTTGCTTCTAAGATCACGCTGCTTTTAGCGGAGACCGCATGCCATGCTGAGGAACGGCTTAATCACCTTGGTGCTCGTCATGGTTTTGAGCACCTGCGCAGGCGACCTTGCAGTCGCCGGTTTGCAAGGTCCCGGTCCGTGGTTCGGCAGCGAATGGGTTTGGGGTAACGACACCGGGGGGATACTTCCCTATTCGCCGGAGATCAGAGGCGTGTATCGCCAGATGGCGGCGGAACATTGTGCGCGCTGGCACCGGCTCTCGCACGTGACCAGTGTGCATCCGAGATACGGCGATTACGTCACGTTTGTGTGCATGGATCGTCCCGGCGTCATTCACTAATTTTCGCACTAACTTTGTGACTAGGCTTTGCGCCAGTCACCTGCCGCAGCTTGAATGACAGCGAGCGCCGCTACCGCGGCGGTATCTGCGCGCAGAATTCGTGGACCGAGCGACAGTCGCGCGACGTTCGGATGCCTGAGCAATAAGGCGCGCTCCCCGGCGCTGAAGCCGCCTTCGGGGCCTATCAGTAAGGCGAGCGGCACGGAGGATAAACCGGCCAAAGTCTCGACGGGGCTTTGCACTTCGGCCGCCTCGTCGCAAAAAACCAGCCGGCGCGCGGGATTCCAGCCGGCGAGAATGTCGGTCAGGGGAAGGAGCGGCTTTATTTCGGGCAGTGAAAGCAAGCCGCATTGCTCGGCAGCTTCGACGGCATTGGCGAGCATGCGTTCGCTGCTCACGCGCGAGACCTGTCCGTGCTGGGTGAGCACCGGTTGCAGCAGCGATACCCCCATTTCAACGGCTTTCTGAACCATATAATCGAGCCGAGCGGCCTTGATCGGCGCGAACAGGTAATGGAGATCCGAGGGCGCGGCTTGGGGTCGGACATTTTCCTCAACCAGGAGGGCGACCGCGCGCTTTTGCGATGGTTGGAGCGTGGCGCTCCACTCGCCATCGCGGCCGTTGAAGACGAGAACCCGCTCGCCGGCCCTCAGCCGCAGCACCGTGCCGAGGTAATGGGCCTGGGACTTATCAAGCGGAACCATGGCGCCGACCGTAAGCGGCACCCTGACGAAAAGTCGCGGAGCACGAAAGTCATATTCAGGCATAGGAAATTATAAGCAATTAGAGCAACATTGGCGCTTGGGCGGCGACTCGGCAGGCCTTTGCCGCCTTATCGCCGAAATCAGCGGGCCTGTTAAATGCCCGCGATTGAGTGGCCAAGACCGTGGGCAGAACCTTGATTGAGTGGAACCGAAGAGTGCGCACGATGAAATGGGGCGTCGCGTTCATGGCCGCGCTCGCGGCCGCTACCTCCGGCGCGGCATGGGCACAATCGCCGCCGCAGCAATGCACGGCATTCATTCAGTTGCGCAACGAGGCGCAGGAAAAGGCGATGGCGGTGCGGACGGCGATCGAGAAAAAGGTCGAACGCAAGGAGGTTTGCTCGCTGGTGCAGCGGTTCTATACCGCCGAAGGCACGGTTTTGAAGTTCCTGGAGGACAATAAGACCTGGTGTAATATTCCCGACCAGGCGATCACTGCAGCCAAGCAAAATCACGAGCGGTCCCTGAAATTCCGCACCGCGGCCTGCACTGAGAGTCCGGTGGGGAAACCACGACCGCCTTCGCTCAGCGACGCCATCACCACACCCTCGGTAGACACAGGCGAAAACACCAAAACCGGCCGCGGCACACTCGACTCCCTCAACGGCAATCCGCTGGCGAAATGAACGGGCCGAGTGCCGCCGATTTGAAATTCCTGCACCGGTTGCGGCGATCTCGTCAGGAATTTCAAATCGAAAGGCGGCACTAGACTCAAGTAGCTAGTGCCTTTTGGTTTTCGAAGTTCGTATGAGGGGTGCGGCGGTGTATCACGAACTTCGAAAACCGGGCACCAGCGGCTCGGTCGCCGACGCGACGGGAAATTGGGTCGATACAACCGCCCCAGCCTGGTCGCGTCCTTATCTGCGGCTTGCCCGCCTTGACCGGCCGATCGGCTCCTGGCTTTTGCTGCTGCCGTGCTGGTGGTCCTGCGCACTTGCCGCCGTTGCGGCACAAAGCACACCAAGTGTCGTGCAGCTCGCGTTGTTTTTCGTCGGCGCTTTCGCCATGCGCGGCGCCGGCTGCACCTACAACGACATTGTCGATCGCGACCTCGACGCCAGTGTTGAGCGGACCCGCTCGCGCCCGATTCCCTCAGGCCAAGTCAGCGTGTTTTCGGCCGGAGTTTTTCTCGTCGCGCAGGCGCTTGTCGGCTTTGCCGTGCTGCTTTCGTTTAACGCATTCACCATCGGGCTTGGCATCGCATCGCTTGCCATCGTGGCGGTGTACCCGTTCATGAAACGCATCACTTATTGGCCACAAATCGTGCTTGGCCTGGCATTCTCGTGGGGCGCGCTGATGGGCTGGGCAGCGGCGTTCGCGCGGCTCGAACCGCCGGCGCTATTGCTCTACGCCGGCGCCATCGCCTGGGTCATCGGCTACGACACCATTTATGCGCATCAGGATCGCGAGGACGACGCGCTCATCGGCATCAAATCGACGGCGCTGTTGTTTGGCGAACGCACCAAGCCGATGCTGGGTTTGTTTTATGGAGTGGCCGTCATTCTAATCGGCGTGGCCGGACTAATCGCCGGCGCTGGAATAGTCTTTGCGATCGGCCTTCTCGCCTTTGCCGCGCATCTCGGCTGGCAGATTGCGCGGCTCGATATTTCCGATCCCGATCGCTGCCTTGCTTTGTTCAAATCGAACCGCGGCGCGGGACTAATCTTATTTGCCGGCCTGCTGCTGGACGCCGCATTGCCGCGCCTGGCCTGAATCGCCGTCTATTGCGCCGTCAAACCCCCGTCCACCGCGAGCGCCTGGCCGACAACAAAAGAAGCGTCGTCGGAAGCGAGGAATAGAACGGCGCGTCCGATTTCTTCCGGCTCGGCGATCCGGCCGATGGGATGCCGTGAGAGAATAAACTGCTCAACCTTGGGGTCCTGAAACCAGTCCGCCAAAATGCGGGTGCGCGTGGCGCCTGGGCAAACGGCGTTGATGCGAATGCCGCGGCCGATGTAATCGAGCGCCGCCGTGCGCGTTAAACCGACAACACCGTGTTTGCTCGCCGCATAGGCGCCAATGCCGCGCTCGCCAACCAAACCCGCGACGGAAGCAGTGTTCACGATGGCGCCGCCGCCAGCCGCCAACATCGCCGGAACCTCGTATTTCATCGACAGGAAGACGCCTTTCAAGTTCACGTCGATGAGGCGGCTGAATGCGATTTCCTCCTCATCGGCGACCGCAAAGCCGCTGGCGCCGACGCCGGCATTGTTGAACGCAATATTGAGCTTGCCATAGGCCGCGACGGTGCGTTCCACCATGCCGCGGCAATCGGCTTCGCTGCTCACGTCAGCGGCGATGGCCAAGGCGTCGCCGCCAGCCTCTTTGATGAGGGCCACGGTTTTCTCGGCGTCCGCCTCATTTTGATCGACCGCCACAACGCGCGCTCCCTCGGCGGCGAAGAGCTGCGAGGTCGCCCTGCCGATTCCCGAACCGGCACCTGTAACCAAAACGCTGCGATCGACAAAACGGCCGGGCATCCGTCACTCCAAGTTCATGCTGCAAGGTATGCGCTGTGCAGGATTTCGGGATTTTGCCGCAATGCGTCCGGCTCGCCTGAGAAGCGAATCCGGCCGCGCTCCATGACATAGGCGTAATGCGAAATTCGGAGCGCAATGTGGGTAAATTGCTCGATCAGCAAAACTCCGACACCATTGGCGGCGAAGGTTTCCAGCACCGGCACCAGCCGGGCCACAATCATCGGCGCAAGGCCGAAGGAGAGTTCGTCGGCGAGAATATAACGCGGCCGGCTGATGATCGCTTGGGCCAACACCAGCATTTGCTGTTGTCCGCCGGACAGGGCGCCAGCGCGAACCGAAAGACGCGGCTTTAATTCGGCAAAGGTCGCAAGCGCGCGCTCCACCGCATCATCGAGTTCACGACGCTTCAAAGCCGTCCCGGCAACACGCAGGTTTTCCTCGACCGTCAGATCGCCGAGAACCCGGTGACCCTCGGGCACGGCGACAACGCCGAGCCGCCGGACATTCTCCGGGCGCAGCCCCTTGATCGATTTGCCGTCGAGCAGGACCTCGCCACGTTCAACTGGAAGCGCCCCGGCGATCGAGAGGACCAGCGAACTTTTGCCGGCGCCATTGGCCCCGAGCAGCGCCGTAATCTTGCCTGGCGCTATTTCGAGGCTGACGCCATGGATGACGGTCTTGCCGGCGCGCGCCACCGTCAGGTTCGACACGGTAAGACTTTGGGTCATGCCGCTTCGTCCGTCACAGTGCCGAGATACGCGGCGCGCACTTTCGGATCCTTGAGAACTTCCGCAGTGGGCCCAAACGCGATCTTGGAGCCGAAATCGAGCACCAGCGTCTCGTGACAGGTGGTCGAG
>DAIUEQ010000073.1:0-1348 GCA_036845025.1 Xanthobacteraceae bacterium
GAGGCGGAGCGTATCGTTTCGGAAATGGAGGATCGCGCGCGCGCGGAAACCGGTCGCGACCTGCCACCGGCCGAATCTGTCGCCGGTGAGGCCGAGCAAAAGGCCGGCGCGTGGACCGAGATGTGGAACGCGACCTATCGGGGCCGCACCATCGTTCTGGTCGTTTTCCAGCTCGTTCAGACCATTGGCTACTACGGATTCAACAGCTGGGTGCCGGCGCTCCTGGTCTCGCAGGGCGTCGAAGTCACCAAGTCGCTCGTCTACACTTTCATCATTGCCATCGCCGCACCGGTCGGCCCGCTGGTCGGATATTTTTTCGCTGACCGCTTTGAGCGCAAATGGCAGATCGGCTGGGCAGCCATCGGCATCGCCGCCTTCGGCCTGTTATTTGCGCAACAGACGACGGCAATTGGTGTGATCATCTGCGGTCTATGCGTTACCCTGTGCGCGAACTGGTTCTCGTTCGCTTTCCACGCCTACCAGTCCGAGCTCTATCCGACCCGAATCCGCGCGCAAGCGGTGGGATTCGTTTATTCATGGAGCCGGTTCTCCGCCATCTTCTCCGGCTTCATCATTGCCTTCTTCCTCCGCAAATACGGCACGCCGGGCGTATTCGGTTTGATCGCCGCCGCTATGATCGCGGTGTTCATCATTGTGGGTTTCTTCGGCCCGGCGGTAACAAGAAGGCGGCTCGAATCCATCGCGAGCTGATCGCTCGCGGGCATTCGGACGCACAAGAAAAGCGCCCCGGGAAACCCGAGGCGCTTCACAACCAAAGTCAGTTTAGAAACTACTTACGCCGCCTGCTTCTGCTCGACGGCGTTGCCGTTGCCGATCGGGATGACGCGGGGCTTTTTCGCTTCCGGGATCTCGCGTACCAAATCGACATGCAAGAGTCCGTGCTCAAGCTTCGCGCCTTTTACCTGAACGAAGTCGGCGAGCTGGAACGCGCGCTCGAAGGCGCGGGCCGCGATGCCCTGGTAAAGCACGTCGCCGTGCTTCTCCTCGTTCTTGTCGCTCTTCTCGCCGCGGATGGTAAGGGTATTTTCCTTAGCGACGATGGAGAGCTCAGGCTCGGCAAAGCCCGCTACCGCGACGGTGACGCGATACTCATTGTCGCCGGTGCGTTCGATATTGTAGGGCGGGTAACCGGGTGCCGCGCCGTCGATGCCCTGATCGAGCAAAGAAAACAGGCGGTCAAACCCGACGGTGGAACGATAAAGCGGTGTGAGATCGAAAGTTCGCATGGCATATCCTCCTTGTGAAGCGACATGCGGGGATCCGCCCGTATGGGCCAGACCTATGGTGATGCGCAGCCGTTTCCGGCCTGTGCAAAGACGAGATAGGA